>CAYTJA010000487.1:0-12778 GCA_964437835.1 uncultured Spirochaetales bacterium | reverse complement strand
GGCCGGCCTGGACCCCCTTTGCGCGGCATCGCGTTCGAAGCCTCGCCGCGTCGGCATAGGTCGAGCGATCCAGATCCAGCAGCGGAAAGGGTTCGAGCAATCGGAGCAGCCGATCGAATTGCCTGGGAGATCGCAATCCGTCCAGCAATTCTTGAAGGATGCTGCCGAGCAGGAACAGGCGGTGGTTCGACTCGATCTGGGCGCGGAAGGTCCGAACGTGAAGATCCGAGCCGTCGACCCTTGGGCGGCGGAGGACCAGCGACCAAACCGAAGTATCAACGACGAGATTCACGGTCCCTGCGGTCCTGCTTGTGGTTCCAGTCCTTTCTGAAGGCAAAGGTCCCGAGCGACTTCAGGACCTGGCGCTGCCGCCGGCGCTGGATGAACTCTTCGAGGGCGACCGTCACGGTTTCCTTCTTGGTTCGAAGCTTTCCGATCCGCCGGGCCTTTTCGAGCAACGCATCGTCGATCGCGAGATTCGTGGGCATCGGCGCCTCCGTGTGTAGCTACCACACACAGAGTAGCGAATCGGAGGAACGCAGGGTCGGAGTCGCAGCGGGACCGCAGCAGGGGGACGCGGATCCCCGCGTGCGCACGAGGTAGGCGCCGACGAAGAGGATCATGATCGCGTCGGCGACGACGGCCGTGCCCGCCTGCTGCTGCAGACAGCTGCGGCCTCAGGGCCGCTCGAGCACGAGCCACGCCTCGCGCAGCGGGAAGCGCCGCCACGCGCAGGCGAGCGCGCGCGGCGCGGGCAGGCCGCGCACGACGCGTGCGTGCGCGTCCTTCCAGCGCGCGAGGGCCTCGGCGCGCGGCAGTCGCAGTGCGCGCACGCCGAGCTCCGTATCGCGGCTGCGAAGCCGGCCGTCGAGCTCCGGCGCACCGCTCGCGCGCGCGGCGTCGAGCAGCTCGAGCAGCGAGTCGGGCTCGAGTGCGCGCCGACGCCAGATCCAGAGACCGCGACGGCGCTCGCCCGTGAACTGGCTCGAAGCGCGCACGCAGCGGCGGCTGCGGCTCGCGAGGCGCTTCGCCTCGAGCGTCGCGATCTCGCGGCGCAGCCAGGGCTCGCGCCCCGGCGCGAGTTCGGCGAGCGCGAACGCGAGCTCCTCGGGTTCCAGCAGCTGCGACAGCGCGTGGGCGAGCTTGGCCTCGGCCTGCCGCACCCAGGGGCTCCACAGCAGCAGGCCGAGCGCGCTGCGGCGCCGCCGCAGCGCGTGCAGGTCGACGAGTGCGAGGCGAGGCCGGCCGCCCTCGATCCGCGCGATCAGGTTTCCCTCGTGGAGGTCCGGATGCACGAAGCCCGCGGCCAGCAGGCGCCGGTGCAGGGAGACCGCCTCTGCGAGCAGCGGCCGCAGATCGATGCCCTTCGCGCGCAGCTCCGCGGCGAAATGGTCGAAGCGCTGGCCCGGCACCGCGAGCGCCAGGTACAGCGCTTCGCAGAGCCAGGGGCCGCGCCGGCGCTCGGCCATCGCGAGCGCCGGCGCGCAGGGAATGCCCGCTGCCGCGAGCGCGCGCGCGGCACGCCATTCGACGCGCGCGCGCGACGCGCGCAACGCGTACTTGATGCGCTCCGCGTGGCCGCGCATCCGGTGCTGCTTCAGGTAGGCGTCGCTGCCCGCGAGGCGCAGCCGGTGCACGCTGCGCCCCGGCGTCCGCTTCACGAGCCCCGCGTCTCCGCTCTCGCGCAGCTCGCCGAGCTCGGAGGAGAGGGTCACGAGCGGAGCGTGCAGCCCGGGCAGCGCCGTCCAGCGCAGGCCCGAAGCCGTGAAGTGCTCAGCCGCGCCGCGCCGCAGGCGACTCATTCGCTGAGCTCCGGCCGCGAGGCGAAATGTGCGAGCGCCTCGGGATTCGCGAGCGCTTCGAGGTTCGCGACGGGTCTGCCGTGGACGATGTCCGCGACCGCGAGCTCGACGATCTTGCCGCTGCGCGTGCGCGGGATGTCGGCGACCTGCAGGATGCGCGACGGCACGTGACGCGGCGACGCCTCGCTGCGGATGTGGGCGCGGATGTTCTCGCACAGGGCGGTGTCGAGCACGAGGCCCTCGCGCAGCTTCACGAAGAGCACGATGCGCAGGTCGCCCTGCCACTGCTGGCCGATCGCGAGTGCCTCGAGGATTTCGGGCATGCGCTCGACCGGACGGTAGAGCTCCGCGGTCCCGATCCGCACGCCGCTGGGATTCAGCACGGCGTCGGAGCGCCCGTAGATGAAGAAGCCGCCGCGCGGGGTCTGCTCCGCGAAGTCGCCGTGGGCCCAGACGCCCGGAAAGCGCGCGAAGTATGCCTTCTGGTAGCGCGCGCCGTCCGCGTCGTTCCAGAAGCCGAGCGGCAGCGACGGAAACGAGCGCGTGCAGACCAGCTCTCCCTTCTCGCCGATCACGGGCCGCCCCGCGGCGTCGAAGACCTGCGTATCCATTCCGAGCGCGGCGCACTGCAGCTCGCCGCGGTAGACGGGAAGCGTTGGGCTGCCCGCGACGAAGCAGGAGATGATGTCCGTGCCGCCCGACACCGAGGAGAGACACACGTCGCGCTTCACGCGCTCGTAGACGAAATCGAAGCCTTCGGGGAGCAGCGGCGAGCCCGTCGAGAGCAGCGTGTGCACGCTCGAGAGGTCGAAGCTCTCGCGAGGCACCAGCGGCGTCTTCGAGACCGCGTCGATGAACTTGGCCGAGAGGCCGAGCACCGCGAGGCGCTCCTGCTCGGCGAGCTCGAAGAGCGTGCGCTCGTCGGGGTGGAAGGGCGAGCCGTCGTAGAGCACCACGCGCGCCTCGCTGGCGAGCGCCGAGGCCAGCCAGTTCCACATCATCCAGCCGAGCGTCGTGAAGTAGAAGATGCCGTCGCCGGGCCGCAGATCGACGTGCAGGCGGTGCTCCTTCAGGTGCTGCAGCAGCGTGCCGCCGGCGCCGTGCACGATGCACTTCGGGGGGCCGGTCGTGCCCGAGGAGTAGAGCACGTAGAGCGGGTGATCGAAACGCAGCCGCTCGAAGTGCAGCGCGCGCGGCGGGAACCCGGCCAGCAGCTCGTCCCAGAGCCGCGCGCCCGGGAGCGGACCCGGGTCGGGTGCTACGCCCTGGCCGGGCAGGAGCACGAGCTCCCGGAGCGAGGGCAGGCCGCGGCGGATCTCGGCCACGCGCTCGAGTGTTTGGTGGGCCGCTCCGGCATAGCGGTAGCCATCCACGGCGAAGAGCACGACGGGTTCGATCTGCCCGAAGCGGTCGAGCACGCCGCGGGCGCCGAAGTCGGGCGAGCAGCTCGACCAGACGGCTCCGAGGCTCGCCGCGGCGAGCATCGCGACGATCGCCTCGGGGTGGTTCGGGAGCAGGCCGGCGATGCGGTCGCCGGGCTTCACCCCGATGCTCCGGAGCCACTGCTGGAGGCTCGACACCTGCAGGCCGAGCTCTCGCCAGCAGAGCTCGCGGCGCGCGCTTCCCTCCGAATGAGACACCAGTGCGGTCGCGGAGTCGCTGCGCCGAAGCAGATTCTCCGCGAAGTTTAGCCGGGCGTCCGGGAACCAGCGTGAGCCCGGCAGCTGCTCTCCGCGCTCGAGCACGCGCTCGCCGCGCTCGCCGATCACGCCGCAAAAGTCCCAGACGCCGGCCCAGAAGTGCTCGCGCTCGCGCACCGAGAAGCGGTGCAGCGCGGCGTAGTCGCGCAACGGCGTGGCGTGCCGCTCGGAGAGCCGCTTTGCAAAGGCGCTGAGCTGGGCCGCCTCGATCCGCTCCGCGGACGGGCGCCAGATCGGCTCGGTCATGGGGTTTTCCACACGAATCGGGTTCCGAATTTCCATCCGTCTGCTTCAGCGCGCGACGGAGACTACCGAATAGCGGGAACACGCGATGCGTCCGCGATCCGCGCCCCCCCGGTCCGGCGGCTGCACGCCGCCCTGTGCAGCGCCTGAGAGGGAGGGCCCGCATGCTCGAAGCGCGCGACTTCGTCGACATCTGCCTGAAGCGCGAGGTCTCGTTCTGGTCGGCGGCGCCCTGCAAGGAGCTGCTGCCCTTCACGCGCTATGTCGGCCAGAACCGCAACCTCGAGTACGTCGGGGCGGGGAACGGCGGCGAGGCGCTCGCAATCGCGGTCGGGGCCACGCTCGCGGGCCGGCCCGGCGTGGCGCTGTTGCCTAATACACAGCTCGGAAGCCTGGTCGATCCGCTCGCGTCGCTGGTGTTTCCGTACCGGATCCCGCTGCTGTTGCTGGTGACGCGCTACGGCGTCTCGGGGCTGCCGGGCGACCCGCAGCACGAGCTGATGGGCAAGATCACGCGGGACCTGCTCGCGCGGCTGCGCGTCGAGTCGCAGCCCTTTCCGAGCGACCCGTCGCGGGTCGAGCCGGCGCTCTGCGAGGCCTTCGAGGCGATGGAGTCGAGCGGGATGCCCTTCGCGTTCCTGCTCGAGGAGCCCTGCGTCGCGGCGCTGCCGTCGCGCGAGCTGCCGCGGCCCACGCGGCGGCCCCCGGCCGAGGGCGCGGGCGAGTTCCGCCGGGATCCCGAGTCCCGCATGAGCCGCAGCGATGCGGTGCGTGCGATTCGCGACTCGCTGACCGGCGAGGAGGCGGTGATCGCGGGCACGGGCGGGCCCGGCCGAGAGCTGCTCGCGCTCGGCCACCGCAGCAACCAGTTCTACGTGCCGGGAGCGACCGGCTGCGCGGCGGCGGTGGGCCTCGGAGTGGCGCGCGCGCGGCGCCGCCGCGACGTCGTCGTGATCGACGGAGACGGCTCGGCGCTGGTCGGCCTCGGCAGCTTCGCGACGATCGGATTCTGCGCGCCGCCGCGCTTCCTGCACATCCTTCTGGACGACGAGGTGCACGGCGAGGCCGCGGGTATCGCGAGCGCGAGCAGCCAGCTCGATCTGCCCGCGCTGGCCGCCGCCTGCGGATATGCGTCGGTATGGTGGACGGACGAGCAACAGGAGCTGGCCGATCTCGTGCGCGGCGCGAGCAAGCACAAGGGCCCCTCGCTGATCCACGTCAAGGTCGCGCCGGGTCCGAGCGGCCCGCCCTCGGGCCTGCACCGCAGCCCGGTCCAGATCAAACATCAGTTCATGGACTGGGTGCAGGAGCGCTGAGCCGCCGCGGCTTGCGTCCGGCGATCTCGCTGCCGACAATCGGGCGGTCCAACTGGACCCACACCTCGCCAGCGGGGGGAATCTTGGGCTTCGTCGTTGCCGCGTACGGGATCGCCATCGGCAGCCTGCTCGCGTACGGGATCTGGGTCCAGCGCGAGCGCCGGCGGATCGCGCGCGAGATCCAAGCCGCGGAGGCACACGGAGCCTCGGGCCCGCGCTCATGACGGAGTCCGCCGAAGCCCGCGAGCGCTTCGCAGCGCTCGTCGCGCCAGATCGCCCGCAGCCCGACCTCGCCGAAGCGGCGCTCTGGATCGCCGCCGAGGAGTATCCGGAGCTCGACGTGCCCGCCTACCTCGCGCGGCTCGATGAGCTCGCGCGCCGGGCGGCCCCGCTCGTGCTTGCGCCGCGCAGCCAGCACGAGCAGGTCGAGCGCCTGAATCTGTTCCTCTTCGAGGAGCAGGGCTTCCGCGGCAATCAGCGCGAGTTCGAGGATCCGCGCAACAGCTTCCTGAACGAGGTCCTCGACCGCCGCCTCGGCATTCCGATCACGCTCGCGCTCGTCTACGTCGAGGTCGCGCGGCGCATCGGGCTCGAGGCCTACGGGATTTCGTTCCCGGGACACTTCCTCGCGAAGGTCGTGGGCGAGCGCGACATCGTCGTCGACGCCTTCTTCGGCCGCGTGCTCTCGCTCGAGGAGTGCGAGGAGCGGCTGCACTCGCAGGATCCCGGCGTGGGGCGATTCGATCCGTCGCTGCACCTGCGACGCGCGCGGCCGCGCGAGGTCCTCGTGCGCATGCTCACGAACCTGAAGATGATCTCGGCGCGCCACGGCGACGCCGAGCGCATCCTGGCCTGCATCGACCGCATCCTGCTGATCGCGCCGGAGCAGCAGAGCGAGCTGCGCGATCGCGCGCTGCTCTACGAGCGCCTCGGCTGGACCGGCGCCGCGCTCGCGGACTGGCGTCGCCTCGCGGAACTCGTGGGCGATCCGGAGGCCCTGCAGGTGCTGCGGCAGCGGATCCGGCTGCTCGAGACTCGGATGGGCAATCCGCATTGACGGCCGCTGCTGCGATCCCGGCCGCGGGCGCGCCGGACGCGACCCGCCTGGTCGCCTCGCTGCTGCGGGCGCTCTGCTTCGCGCTCGCGGTGGCCAGTGTCTGGAGCATCGCCGCGATCGAGGCCGCGGCGCTGGGTCTGGTGCCGCTCGGCCTCGCCCTGCTGCTGCGGCGCTGGCGCCGCCGCGAGGGCGCGCTGCCACCCGCGGCCTGGGTGTGGCCGATCGCGCTCGTGCTCGCCGCGGCTCTGCTCGCAGCGCTCGCGAACGCAGACCGCGCGAGCAACCTGCTCGCGCTGCGCGACCACTACCGCTTGCTGCTGCCGCTCGCGCTGCTCCCCGCGCTCGAGCTCGTCGACCGGCGACGCTGGCTAGGCGTGCTGGCCGGCGGCGTGATCCTCTCCGCGCTCTACGGCGCCGTGCAATTCAGCGAGGGCGTCGACTGGTTGCGCAGCGCGGGGTACCAACTCGTCACGCCGTCGCCGATCGTCGGATCTGGAGTGTTCCACGCGAAGGGCAGCTTCTCGCATCACCTGACCTTCGCCGGCGCGATGCTGATTCACATGGCCTTCTTCCTGGCGCTGTTCCTCGACGACACCCGGAAGCTGCGCTGGCTCTGGCTCGCGACCGCAGCGGCCGCGGGCCTGGGCGTCGCGCTCTCGATGGGCCGCAGCGGCTGGATCGGCGCAGCCGTCGGATCGAGTGTGCTGCTGCTGCGCCTGCCGCGACGCGTCGGCTGGCCGCTGCTCGCGGCCGGCACGGGTGCGGCGCTGTTGCTCGGCGCGGCGCTCTGGAGCGGTGTGCTCGCCAAGAGCTACGACGGGGCTGCTCGGCCCGCATTGATGCGGCGGCTGCTCGCGACCTCCTTCGCGCACGACAAGGACCGCCTGTATCTGTGGCAGGCGGCCTGGGCCGGCTTTCGCGCGCATCCCGTCGTGGGCATCGGCACCGGCAACGACCGCCGCGATTTCGCGCAGTGGCGCCACCTGGTCGCGGCACGGCACGGCGGACATCGCTTCTTGAGCCGCCCGGAATCGGGCAGCCACAATCTGTATCTACAGCACGCCTACGAGACGGGCGCGCTGGGTCTCGCGGCCCACCTCACCTGGATGGGGACGATCCTGCTCTGGTGCCGGCGCGGGATCGCGCGCACGCGGCGCGTGCCGTCGCTCGACCGCGGGATCTTGTTCGGTTGCGCCGCGGGACTCGTCGGCAGCCTGGCCGCGGGGATCTTCGAGAACAACTTCGCCGACGCCGAGGTGCAGACGCTGCTGCTGCTGCACTTCGGCCTCGCGCTGCACGCGGGCATGCGCATCGCCGGCGCGGCACGCGACCCGACTGCGGTACCCGATCTCGGCCCCCGCGCGCCCGTTCCGGCGGTGCAGGCTCCGAGCTAGGCAGCCCGCAGCTCATCTGCCGGAAGCTCGAAGACGGACTCGCCCGCGGCCTCTAGCTGCGCGCGAACAACGAAGAGCCGCCTACCACCAGCACCGATGGGCCCGCGATCTTCGACAATCGTGCCGACGACTCCGTGCCCCCCAAAACTGAAGTGCACGAGATCACCGACCT
Organism: uncultured Spirochaetales bacterium; assembly: GCA_964437835.1. Classification (GTDB taxonomy): domain Bacteria; phylum Myxococcota_A; class UBA9160; order UBA9160; family SMWR01; genus CAYTJA01. Next base: position 5,094 of record CAYTJA010000487.1, on the reverse strand, counting down.
CGAGCTGGCGAGCCCGAGTTGCCTTCCGTGCTGCCATGCTTCGGCTCCTACCAGGGCAGTGCGCCCGCGACGCTGTCAATGTAGCGCGCCATGACCCGATCGAACGAGCGCGCAAGACCCTTGCACCCGTCTCGCCACTGCCGGACGAGAGGCAGCGTCAGCGAGGTGGGCTTCAACTTGGCAGAGAAGTCCTGGTGGGCGATTGCATTCCGCCACTCACTCATGACTTCGATCCGCTTCTGGCGAACTTCATTGCGCACGTCGTCCGCCCGGACCTCGGACCAGAAGTCGACGCCGAGCCTCGTGAAGTCCGAGCCGATGTTGCCCGGATTGGGATTCCCACGATCGAGCTTGCGGGCGAGGACGAACTCCGCCCGCAGAGCGGTATGGAGGATGGCAGGCCTGACCGCGCGAACGATGTGGTCAACCGACTCGGAATGAAGATCTCTGCTGAAGCCCTGGAAGTGAGAAGAGAGCAGCATGGCGTAGGCCTGGTTGATCTGGACGGTTGCCCAGCGCCTTCCTGGAGCACCACCGCCGATCGCCCGATGCGCGGCCTCGATTCGATCGAGGTCTACCGCTCGCTCGCCCTCCCACTTCTGCAACGACGCGGAACTCATCGTCTCCTGCTGTTCAACGAACTGGGCCTTCAGCTGCAACGAATAGCGCTGACCGCTAGCGCTGGAGCAAAACAGGTTTACGCCAGAATGCTACCGGATCCATGAGCCGATCTGTTTGCTGGCAGCTGCAAGCCCTTGTTGAGCGGCGAGGTTTACCCTTGGTGCCTGACCTTTCGATGCGAGGCAGATCAGTCCCGTGGAAAAGAGTGCAATGGTTGATGGCTCGGGTACTTCGGCGGTGGTCACAGTGACCACCGCGCTGAATTGGAGCCCGCTCTGACCTCCCAGATCGACAGCATTGATGTAGAGGGTGTTGATATCGTGCGAGAAGGGGTTTTCCAGCCTAGCTACGGAGCTATTTACGGATCTCCGGCAGGCGGTCGAGGTTCTGGAAGCGCACCTGGCCGCGTGCGACCAGCAGGCCGTCGCTCGCGCGTGTGATGCGCACCTCCCAGAGCTGCTGGCTGCGGCCTGTGTGGAGCGGCACCGCCTCGACGTGCAGCTCGCCCTCGCTGTGGGAGCGCAGGAAATCAGTCTGGTTCGAGACGCCGACCACGCCCGGCAGACCACGCGACAGCGCGAGCCTGCCCGCGCCGTGACTCGCCGCATCTTCGACGATCGAGCAGTAGACGCCGCCGTGCAGGATGCCGTAGGGCTGGTGGTGTTGCGGTCCGGCCATCAGCCTGCCGGTGACACGCTCGGGTGTCACAGAAAGGTACTCGATGCCGATTGCGCGATGCCAGGAGTCGGGGCCGTGGACGGGGATCGACCGCTGATGCTCCATTGCGCGCGCATTCTCCGGGGGCGGGTGCGCGCTGTCAACGCTGGTCTTGCGGGTTATCGGCCGGCAGAGCCGACAGCCCCCACGGCAAGCCTTTGGCTTGCCTCTGCCGAATCCTGGGTCGGGCTGCTAGAGCAGCATGCCCGCGATGCACGCCGTCATGAAGCTCGCGATCGACCCGGACGCGATCGAGCGCAGGCCCAGCTCGGCGACCTCGGCGCGGCGCGACGGCGCGAGGCCGGCGATGCCGCCGATCAGGATCCCGACCGAGCCGAGGTTCGCGAAGCCGCAGAGCGCATACGAGGCGATCAGCGCGGAGCGCGGCTCGAGCGTGCCGGCGCGCAGCGCTGCGGCGAGCTCCGAGTAGGCCAGGAACTCGTTCAACACGGTCTTGAGTCCGAGTAGCGCGCCAACCTCGAGAGCGTCGGACCAGGGCACCCCGAGCAGCCAGGCCAGCGGCGCGAACAATCTGCCGAGCAGGGCCTCTAGCGAGAGCCCCGGAATGCCGAGTGCGTGGCCCAGAGCGGCGAGTCCCTCGTTCGCGAGCGCCACGAGTGCGACGAAGGCGATCAGCAGTCCGCCGACGTAGGCCGCGAGGCGCAGGCCATCGAGCGCGCCCTGTGCGGCCGCATCCAGCAGGTTCGCGCGCGCTGGGATCACGAGCGCGGTGTCGCGAGCTGCCGTCACGGGGGACTGCGTCTCGGGCAGCATCAGCTTCGCGACCAGCACCGCCGCCGGCGCCGAGATCAGGCTCGCCGTCGCGAGGTGGCCTGCGAAGTCCCCGCCCAACATCGCGGCGTAGGCCACGAGCACCGACCCGGCCACGGTTGCCATGCCCGCGGTCATCAGCAGGAAGAGCTCCGAGCGCGTCATGCGCTCGAGATAGGGCGCGACCACGAGCGCGGACTCGATCATCCCCAGGAATACGTTCACGCCGGTTGCGAGGCTCTCGGCGCCAGAGATCCCGAGCGCGCGTGCCATCGGGCGCGAGAGGCCCATCACGACCCGCTGCAGCACCCCCAGGTGGTAGAGCACGCCGAAGAGGCTGCCCATGAAGACGATCACCGGCAGCACTTCGAGCGCGAAGGAGAAGCCCCCGCTGCGCAGGGACCCGAACACGAAGTCGCTGCCGGCCGCGACCGAGCGCGTCAGGATGGCGACCGACGCATCCATGCATGCGAAGAAGACCGAGCCGACGGGCGTGCGCAGCAGCAGAACTGCCAGGCCGAGCTGCAGTGCGAGCGCGACCCCCACCGTGCGCCACGCGACGCGCCGTCGCTGCTCCGAGCACAGCCAGCCGACGGCGATCAGCGAGAGCAGGCCGAGAGCCGAGACCGCGCGCGGTTGCCAATCGCTCACGGCGCGGCGCCGCGCAGCGCGAGCACGAGCCCGCGCACTGCTCGCAGCGGATCCTCGGCGGCGGCCACGGCCGAGATCACCGCAACTCCGGCCGCACCCGCGCGCGCGGCTAGCGCCGCGCGCGCGGCGTCGATCCCGCCGATCGCGATCACGGGCAGCGGCGCCGCACCGCGTGCGGCTGCTGCGAGCTGCTCCACTCCGCGCGCGGGGTAGGCGCTTGCCTTCGAGCGGGTTCCGAAGACGGGGCCGAAGCCGAGATAGTCGACGCCTTCGGAGCGCGCGCGCTGCACCTGCTCGAGGTTGTGAGTCGAGCGTCCGATCAGGAGCCGTGCCCGGGCCGCGGCGGGCAGGCGCCCGGGGGCCAGGTCTTGCTGCCCGAGATGTACGCCGTCGGCGCCACAGGCCAGCGCGAGGTCGAAGCGGTCGTTCACCAGCAGCAGCAGGCCCGCTGCGGCGGTCAACGCGCGCAGCTCGCGCGCGAGGCGCAGCGCCTCGCGATCGCCGCAGTGCTTTGCGCGCAGCTGCACGGCGGCCGCGCCGCCCGCGCAGGCGGCCTGTGCCTGCGCGAGTACGTCGTGCGGCCAGCGCGGGTCGTCGTCGGCGAGCAGGTGCAGGCCGGCGATGCGGGTCGCATCGGCGCGGGGGGGGGAAGCCGCCACGAGGCGCTAGTCGTCTCGACCGGGAACGGCGATGCCGAGCTCGGTGAGCTTCTTGCGCAGGGTGTTGCGGTTGATCCCGAGCAGCGCTGCGGCGCGCAGCTGATTGCCACCGGTGCGCCGCAGGATCTCCTCGAGCAGCGGTCGTTCGACGCGCGCGAGCAGGCGCGAGTAGAGATGCTGGGGCTCGCCGGAAGCGCACTCGCGCTCGATCTCACGTGCGAGCGCGGCCTCGAGGTCGGGCTCCGGGGCGGCCGCCGCGTGTGCCTCGGCCCGCAGGAACGCGAAGTCCTCGGGCGAGAGCACTTCGGTCGTTCCGAGCACGAGCGCTCGCTTCACCGCGTTCTCGAGCTGGCGCACGTTGCCGGGCCAGTCCTCGGCCGCGAGGGTTTCGAGGCAGGCGGGTGTGAGTACGCGCGGGCTTCCCGCGAGTTCTACGGCATAACGGTCCAGGAAATGCTGCGCGAGCACCGGGATGTCCTCGCGGCGCTCGCGCAGCGGCGGGATGTGCAGCGGCACGACGCGCAGGCGGTAGAGCAGGTCCTCGCGGAAGCTGCCGTCGCGCAGTGCGGCGTCGAGGTCGCGGTGCGTGGCGGCGAGGATGCGAAGGTCGACGCGCTGGGCGCCGCGGCCGCCGACCGGCGTCACCTCCTGCGTCTGCAGCACGCGCAGCAGCTTTGCCTGCAGGTCGAGCGGCATGTCGCCGATCTCGTCGAGGAAGAGCGTGCCGCCCGCGGCCTCGCGGAAGTGGCCGAGGTGCGCGGCGGTCGCCCCCGTGAAGGCGCCGCGTTCGTGGCCGAAGAGCTCACTCTCGAGCAGCTCGCGCGGGATCGCCGCGGTGTTGACCGCGACGAAGGGGCCCTGGCTGCGCGCGCTCGCGCCGTGGATCGCGCGCGCGATCAGCTCCTTGCCCGTTCCGCTCTCGCCGGTGATCAGCACCGGTACGTCGCGCGCAGCGAGCCGACCCACGGTCTTGAAGATCTCGAGCAGCGCAGGGCTGCAGCCGACGAGGCGCTCGCCCGGAACCGAGCGCTGGCCGAGCTCGCGCCGCAGTTCGCGCACCTCGCGCTCGAGGCGCTGGTTGCGCAGCGTCTTCTCGGCGAGCGCCCTGACCTCGGCCACGCCGAAGGGCTTCGTGAGATAGTCGAGCGCGCCGCGCTTCATCGCTTCGACCGCGTTCTCGAAGGTGTTCTGCGCGGTGATGATCACGATCGCGGTGTCGTTGCCGGTACTGCGCACGCGGTCGAGCAGCTCGAGGCCGGAGGGCCCGGGCATGCGGATGTCGAGGAACGCGAGCTGGAAGGAGCGCGCGGAGAGTGCTGCGAGCGCGGCGTGGCCGTCGCTCGCCTCCTCGACGTCGAATCCGAGCTCCGTGAGTGTCTCGCGCAGCACGAAGCGGATCGAGACTTCGTCGTCGGCGATCAGCGCGCGCGGTCGGGCGGGGCTCAAGCGGCGGTCCTCCGCACCGGGAGCGACACGCGCGCCTGGGTGCCGCGGCCCTCCTGCTGGTCGGGGTGGGCTCTGCGGCGGCCTCGACCGGCTCCCTGGTGGGCGTGCGCCCGGCCGCCGACGACCAGAGCTGGCTGGTCATGACGCTCGCCGGCGGCCGCACCGCCCATGCGACGGCCCTGGTCCTCAACCTGAGCGCCGCGCCGCAGACCGTCGCCATCGGCGCGGC
>CAYTJA010000486.1:0-11083 GCA_964437835.1 uncultured Spirochaetales bacterium | reverse complement strand
GCTCGAGCTCGGAGGCCTCGAGCATCTCCCCCGTCAGCAGCAGGCGCTTCGCGAGCACCGGACCCAGGCGGTGGAAGAACAGGTGGAGGTTTCCGATCACCGGTCCGAGCATGCGCGCAGCGGGCATGCCGACCCGCGCGTCGCGACCCACGACACAGAGGTCCGACGCCAGCGCCAGCTCGAAGCCGCCCCCCAGCGCGTAGCCCTCGACCTGCGCGACGGTGGCCTTGGGGTACCCGATGTAGTCGTGGTAGAAGGAAAAGCTCTCGCGGTCGACCGCGAGCTTGCGCCGCTGGCTGGGCCGCCGATCGTCGCCCTCGGTCTCGTACCAGCGGTAGGCGTTGCGCATGTCCGCACCGGTCGAGAACACGCCGCCCGTGCCGCGCAGCAGCAGCACCTTGATCGCGTCGTCAACTGCGACGTCCGCCAGCGCGGCGCCGATCTCCCGGCGCATCTCCGGGTCGTAGGAATTCTTGCGCTCCGGGTTGTCGAGCGTCAGGTGCGCGATGTGGCTCGCGTGATCCTTTTCGAGCTTTACGTGGGAGGCCGGCATGCTCAGCGCACCCTCCAACTGGCCTTCGGAAGCTTCCAGCGATCCACCTGCGCCTCGCCGATCGGGTTGCCGATGCGGTTGTAGATGATGCCGTGGTCGAGCGCCGCCTGGCGCCCCTCGTCCAGAGATTCCCAGACTGCGCGCACAGCGCCCTGCGTGGCCACCGAGGGCTTGGCGGCGATCAGCGCAGCGATCTCGTGGGCGCGGCTCCACAGCTGCTCGCGCGTCGTGATCTCGCTGACCAACCCGATGCGCAGCGCCGTCTGCGCGCAGACGCGCTCGTCGTTTCCCATCAGCGCGATGCGCAGGGCCTCGCGTGGGTGGACCATCCTCGCGAGACCGATCGGCTCGTTCGATGGCACCAGGCCGAAGCTGGTGTGTGGGTCGAAGAACTGGGCGTCCTCCGAGCAGATCACGATGTCGCTCTCGTTGATCCAGTAGAACGCGCCGCCCGCCGCGAGACCGTGCACCGCACACACCACCGGCTTCCAGCACTCGTTCTGCTTCGGTCCGAGGTCCTCGCCTCCGTCGCTGTGGTTCCAGATGTTGGCCGGCTGGACGAATTCTTCCTTCACGTCCACGCCCGTCGAGAACGCGCGCTCGCCGGCGGCCCGCAGCACCACCGCGTGCACGCGAGCGTCGAGCTTGATCTCGGCCCAGAGGCGCGCGAACTCGGCGCACATCTGGTTGTTCCAGGAGTTCATCCGCTCGGGGCGATTCAGCGTGACGCTCGCGACGCGATCATCGCCGACCTCGTAGAGCAGCGTCTCGTACGCCATCGCGAGCATCCTCCCGCGCCGGGTCGCTCCGGCGCTCGAAGACACGGAGGGCGGAAATATATATATATTATGAGGGTATCGCGAAACGGATGGCGTGTGGAAACGTTGCAACGCGCGGCAGGCCATGGCTTCGGTCCCGGACGCAGGGAAGCGTGGACCCGGCCCGCAGGGCCCGCGCGGGCCCGTCGCAACGTCGGCGAGCCGGTGGCGGACCCCATCGGCGGGCGGAGCGCCCGACCGCTCCGCCAGCGCTCCGCGGATCGGCGCTAAGCCGTGGACCTCCGGGACTCCGCGTCGGAGCAGAAGTTCCGAGCCGAGCTGCGGGCCTGGCTCGCCACAGCCGTACCGGCTCACGGGGCTCGCCCGCACTCCGGTGACTGGCGCGCCCGGCGCGAATACGACACCGGCTGGCAGCGCCGCCTCCACGCTGCGGGCTACTCGGGCGTGAGCTGGCCCGCCGAGCACGGCGGCCGCGGGGCGACGCTGACCGAGCAGCTCGTCTATTACGAGGAGGTCGCTCGAGCGGGCGCCCCCTACATCGGGGTGAACTTCGTCGGCCAGATGCACGGCGGACCGACCATCGCCGCGGAGGGAACGCCCGAGCAGAAGCAACGCCACCTGCCCGGCATCCTGCGCGGCGATCAGGTGTGGTGCCAGGGCTTCTCGGAACCGCAGGCGGGCTCCGATCTCGCGAGCTTGCGGACGCGAGCGGTGCGCGATGGAGACCACTACGTCGTCAGCGGCCAGAAGATCTGGACCACCTACGCGCAGGTCGCGGACTACTGCGAGCTCCTGGTGCGTACAGACGCGGCTGCACCGAAGCATCGCGGGATCACCTGGCTCGTGATGCCGATGAACAGCGCCGGGGTCGAGATCCGGCCGCTGGATACGCTCGAGGGAGAGAGCGAGTTCAACGAGCTCTTCCTGAACGACGTTCGCGTACCGGTCGACCACCGGATCGGCGACGAGAACGACGGCTGGCGAGTGGCCAACGTCACGCTGCGTTTCGAGCGCGGCACCGCATTCGCGGGCATGATCGTGGAGCTCCAGCAGGCCCTCGGCCGAATCGCCCGGAGCGCCGCCGACCTCGGTTCGCGCGGGCACCCGGGCGAGCTCGGTCGCCTGCGCGCCGAGGCCGACGCACTCTGGGCCCTGGTGAAGCTCTCGGTCTGCGAATCGGGGCAGAGCGGCGTACCGGCAGTCCGGGGCTCCGCGATCAAGCTCGCGTACACCCAATTGTTTCAGCGCGTGCACGAGCTCGGGTTGCGCGTGCTCGGGCGAGCGGCGCTCAGCCGGGAAGATCTCGCAGGCCTGCCGACCCGTGCGCTGCTGCACGACTATTTCTGGTCGATCCAGTCGACGATCTCCGCGGGCACCTCCCAGATCCAGCGGAACATCATTTCAGAGCGGATCCTGGGCCTTCCCAGAGATCGCTGACGGCAGCTTCCAATCCGAGGAGAGGGGATCTCATGACTGGCGCGCGAGCTCACCCGGGGCGGCCCGTCGATGCCGACCAGCACTACTACGAGCTCGCGGAGAGCTTCACCCGGCATCTCGAGCCGGCGTTCCGCAGGCGCGGAATCCGCTTCGTGACGTCGGGGCGGCGCGTCGAGGCGGTGGCGGGCGACCGCGTCAACCGCTTCATCCCCAATCCGACCTTCGATCCGGTGATCGTCCCCGGCTGCCTGGATCTGCACTTCCGCGGCCAGGTTCCCGAGGGCGCCGACCGCAAGACGCTGGCGAAGGTCGAGCCGATCCGCCGCGAGTACCGCGACCGCGAAGCGCGCATCGCGCGGCTCGACGCGCAGGGACTCGACGCCGCGCTGCTCTTCCCGACGATGGGCGTCGGCGCGGAGGAGGCGCTGCGCAACGACGTGCCGGCGCTGATGGCGACGCTGCGCGCGTTCAACCGCTGGCTCGACGAAGACTGGGGCTTCCAGCACTGCAACCGGCTGTTCGCGGTCCCGTTGATCGCGCTGTCGGAGCCCGCGGAGGCCGCGCGCGAGGTGGACTGGTGCCTGTCCCGCGGCGCGCGCATGCTGCATCTCCGGCCCGCGCCCGTTCCGACGCAGAGCGGCTACCGGTCTCCGGGGGACGCCCGCTTCGATCCAGTCTGGGCGAGAATCGACGAGGCGGGCGTGCCGGTCGCGATGCACCTAGGCGACAGCGGCTACCAGCGCTGGAATGCGCGCTGGGGAGAGTCCGAGGAATTCGAGCCCTTCTCGTCCCAGCCGATGGACCTGGGCAGCATGGTGTCGGCAGGCCGCGCGATCCACGACATGGTCGCGAAGCTCATCATGGATGGCGTATTGACCCGATTTCCGAAGCTGCGGCTGGTGAGCGTCGAGAACGGATCGGACTGGCTCGTGCTGCTGGAGAAGCGGCTGCGCAAGAAGGCGAACCAGTCGCCACAGCTCTTTGCCGAGCACCCCACGGAGACGATCCGCGCCAAGGTCTTCACCACGCCCTATGCGGAGGACGACATCCCCGCACTCGTCGAGCGGATCGGCGCGCGCAACGTGTTGTTCGGATCGGACTGGCCCCACGGCGAGGGCCTGGCGGAGCCGCTCTCGTTCCGCGAGCTGCTCGGTGGCCTCTCCGATCCCGAGACCGACCTGATCATGCGCGACAACCTGAGCCGCCTGCTCGGACTCCCCGAGGTGCGCGCGTGAGGCTCGAGGGAAGAGTCGCGATCGTCACCGGCGGCAGCTCGGGCTTCGGACGCGCGACGGCGGTCCGCTTGGCGCAGGAAGGCGCCAGGATCGTGATCGCCGATCTCGACGAGGACGGCGGCAAGGAGAGCTGCCGTCGGGTGGCGGCCGCGGGCTCCGAGGCGGAGCTCGTGGTGGGCGACATTTCCTCCCTCGCCGGCGCGCGGCGCGTCGTCGAGCGCGCGGTCGCGCGCTTCGCCGGCCTCGATGTGCTCGTGAACAACGCGGGGATCGTGCAGCCCGACGCACAAGACACCTGGGATGCGGCCGAGGAGACCTGGGACCGGGTGATCCGGGTCAACCTCCGGAGTGTCTACGCCTGCTCGAAGGCGGCCATTCCGGTCATGCTCGAGCGAGGCCGCGGCTCGCTGGTGAGCGTCGCGTCGATCGCGGCCTCGGTGTGCGTCGGCGGCGCTGCGTATGCGGCGACGAAGGGTGCGATCCTCAGCTACACGCGGCACGTGGCTCGCGAGCTCGCGGCCCGTGGGGTCCGGGTGAACTGCGTCTCGCCGGGCTACATGCGCACGCCGATGTCGACCGGCGAGCGCAACGGCTTGAGTCCCGACGAACAGGACACGCGCATCGCGGCGTTCGGCGCGCGCGTGCCGATGGGACGGGCGGGATCGGTCGACGACATCGCGAACGCGATCCTCTACCTGGCCAGCGACGAAGCGGCCTATGTCACCGGTCAGGAGATCGTGGTCGATGGCGGCTACCTCGTGCGGTAGTCGAGGACGCAGGAGCGGGCCGGCCGCGCCGCGTGCGTGGCTATTCGGGCTTGCGCGGGAAGAAGAAGCTCTCGGCGTTCGAGTACAGGTACTTCTCGAGGACTCCGGGTCGCAGCTCGAGCTCCGCGGCCTCAGCCAGGCAGCGCGCCATCGGGAGCACCGGCGAATCCGAACCGAACAGGATCCGATCCTGCCCGCGTGTGTTGAGAAAGTGGATCAGGACCTGCGGCAGCCGGCGCGGCGCCCAGGCCGACGTCACGAGCCGCAGATTGCGGTACTTGAGCATCAGCCGGATCGCGACTTCCCACCACGGATCGGCGCCGTGGATCATGGCGAGCTTCAGCTCGGGAAAGCGGATGCACACGCGGTCGAGGTGCAGCGGGTTCTGCGCCTCCGCGGGCAGCGGCGGACCGGGGATTCCCGTGTTGAGGCAGAGCGGCAGGTCGAGCTCGCAGCACTTGGTGTAGAGCGGGTAGTAGACGGCGTCGCTGGGCGGATACATCCCGTCGCCCCAGAAACTCGGACCCACGACTGCATAGGCGACGGGATGATCGCGCGCGAACGACTCGAGCTTGCGCAGGCTCGGCATCGGCCGCAGCAGATCGAAGCCGCCCACGCCGAGCGCGAAGCGCTCCGGCCGCTGCTGCGCGAATTGCACCGCTCGACCGGAGGCCTTGCCGAGCCCGGTGAGCAGGATCGCGCGCTCGACACCCTGTGCGTCCATTTCGTCGATCAGCTCTGGCAGCTCGCGGCTCGCGAGCATCGAGTCGCCCGCGCGGAACGTGTCTTCCTTGACCCGGATCATCCACTCGGGGGGCTTCTGCTCCCCCAGGTCGACGTTCACCAGGCAATCGATGGCCCGCGGGCGACTCATGGGACCTCGATGTCTCCTGTGGGTTTGCGCAGCTGGCAACTGCCTCGGTCAGCCCGATTCGCGAGTCGCGCGCGCTCAGGCCCGTACGCGGGAGGCCAGGTCCAATTGCCCAGCCCCCCAGCGACCCCGCGTCAAGCCGCGTCGTACTCGTACATCGACATTCCCGCCCCGACCGGAATGGCTTCGGGATAGACCGCCTGTAGCGCCCGCTGGAATGCCGGTTCGGCCAAGCGCTCGAGGTCGAAGTGGAGCTTCCCCCCGTGCGACTTCAGGTCTCGGTCGAAGACCCTCGCCACGTCCTCGAGCGTGAGCGTGTCGTTGGCGACGGCCCGATGCTCCTGCTCGCTCTTATAGACGTCGGCCTTCCAGAGCACGCTCACGCGGTAGCGCTCGAGCGGTGCCCGGAAGACCTCGACCCCGCGGTCGATCACGGCCCAGGCGCCGCTCCCGTCCGCCGCGGGTGCGAGCTGGGCGCGCTGGGTGACGAGGCGCGTCCCCTCGTCGAAGGGTCCCACGCGCTCGACCTGGTGGAACATGTGGTGGTTGTCGCCGAGCAGCGCCGTGTTCGCCATGGCGCCGACGTGCCGGCGGGGCGGCTGGTTCGGGCCATCGGCCCAGTAGAGCAGACCGCCCTCCTCCACGTCGTTGAGCCACCAGATCGCGGTCGCCTGGACGATCTCCCAGCGCGTGAAAAGCCTCGACCACAGCATCGTCCGCAGCAGCCACATCGGCGTGTTCTTGCGCTCGCGACCGCGGAATTTCGGGTTGTCGGTGTGCGCGGGACCGCACTTGTCGATCCCCACCATCACGTTCACGTAGAGCGAATGGGGAAGGATCAGCTCGGCGTTGCCGAAGCGCCGGGCGGCCTCGAGATAGCGCTCGTTGCGCTGGAACAGATCGGAGCCCTCGACGGCGAGATCGGCGTGAACCCAATCCTTCTGGAACCACATGGCGTTGGCTGCGATCTCCTGGTCCACTCCCGGCCGATACCAGCCGCCGAGGGGTGAGTACGGCGCATTGCGCTCGAGCAGTGTCACGACTTCCGCGGGATCCTTGTACACGTCGCGGAGCAGGATGGGCGCTTCGGCGGTGTGGATCATCGGTTTGTCCTCCCCTTCGAATGCGGCCCCGCAGGGGTTCTCGCGGAACCCGCTTCCTCGAGAATACCGATCCGAGTCCGAGGGGCCAAGGAAGATCGAGCGGACATGCTTCGTCCGATCATCGGCACATCGACAAATCCCGCTGGAAAATGCTGGGGAACTAACCTGCGGCGACCTGCCCTGGCACCAGTTCCGCTACCGGCAAACCCAGGTGATCCGGGCGTGACTGGTGGAGACGGTCTCCGAGCGCTGGCGGCGGCTGCTCAGCGGAGCTGTGGTTGGCTGCACCGCGCCGATCCACGGTAGACAGCCTGCGGCATCAGCGCCCCGCCCTCGGGACGGACCTCCTGCCGCTCAGCGTACCGCTGCCGCTGGCCCGGAAGGGCACGGCCAATTCCGAGGACGTCGTGGCATTCCGCGTGAACGCTGGATCCTCGAAGCTGCGGCCGGGGCGGAGTTGACGTGGACACAACCCACTGGTAATTGTGACCACATGGCGAAGGCAGAGCGCATGGTCGGAATCCGCGAGCTGCGCGAGCAGCTGAGCGCCTACCTGCGCCTCGTGGCGAAGGGGCAGACGCTCACGATCGGCAACCGGCGTCACCCGGTTGCGCGTCTGATCCCTGCCACCCAGACTCGAGAGCACGAGGCTCTCGCGCGTCTCGCGGCTTCGGGATCGATCCGCCCGAGCGCCGGAAAACCGGGCGGATCCAGCGCGGTGAAGCCGCGCCGGCGCCCGCGGCGGACCACCTCGGACCTGGTGCGCGAGGACCGCCGCTGATCCTCTATGCCGACACGAGTGCGCTGGTGAAGCTCTACGTCGAGGAAGACGCTGCGGCTTCGGTGCGCGACGCAGTCGAGCGCGCGGGCTCGGTATTCACGGTTCGCATCAGCTACGCCGAAGCTCGCGCGGCCTTCGCACGCCAGCGTCGAGAGGGCGGCCTCATGCCACGTGAGCTGCGTGCAGTCGTCCGGAAACTCGATCAGGATTGGAGCCGCTACGGCATCGTCGAAGTGACGGAGTCGCTCGTGCGCCGCGCGGGAGCCCTCGCGGAGCGCCGTGCGCTGCGCGGATACGACGCGATCCAGCTCGCGGCGGCGCTCGAGCTCCGCGATGGCGGGGCGGACGTGGAGTTTGCCTGCTTCGACGACCGGCTCGCGCTGGCAGCCCGCCGGGAGCGCCTGGTCTCCGCGATCCGCTGATGGCATCCGATCTCGCGTGAGTCGGCTCGGGAGCCGTGCGCCCGAGCGTCACGCACGAGGCCGAGCGCCCCGACGCTCGAGATTCGCGACCCGAAAATGCTGGAGCGCGAGACGGGAATCGAACCCGCGACCCTCGGCTTGGGAATGGCCCCTAACAGCGAGGAAGATCCGGAGCTTGCGCCGTAGCGTTCGGCACGGAGCGGAATCGCGCGGAATCCGGCACACACGACGGCGGCACACGGCACCCAGGCGGCACCAGGCGAGCGCCCCCCCGGTCGAGCCCCTCCCCCCGCCGGGTCTGGACCTTGACAGTCCCGCGCTCGGAATTTTCGTCGCAATAGGCAGCCCCGCCCAAGGGTGCAGCATCGCGGCTGGATGCGTTCGGTGCCCTGCGGCGTTCGGCGGAGTGGCACCGGCGGCCTCTTTGCGTCGGTGCCCGCCGTAGCGCGTAGGAGAATAGCGGGGTGATCGACGGCCGATAAAGGTCAAACTCCTGAGAAACTGGCCCTGACCCGTTTCTGCGCGATGCCTCGCGACAACGGCGCGTGGGCTTGCTGAGAAATCCCACGGAAAACTGACCTGCGGCGGCTCGCGCGCGAGCTCGGGGCATGAGCTGCACGAGCTCGGCGCGGCGCGCGCCAGGCGCGGCTGCGGGCGTCCGCTGCGCCGCGAGCCGGGCGCGATTCCCATGAGGATCGAAAAAAGAGCCGGGCCCGCGTTGCGCGGCGCCCGAAGCCATCGCCGGCATCGATCCGCGGTAGAGTCGCTCGACCTCCACACACGGAAAGGTGCCCATGCCCTCACCGAACGGCGCGGAAGCCATCTACACCCAGCTGTTCCTCACGCCCGAGGGACGCGCGAATCCATACCCGCTCTACCACCAGCTGCGCGAGCGGGCGCCCGTCCATCGCACGGAGCGAGGGATGTGGCTGCTCTCCCGCTATGACGACTGCTGGGCGGCGCTCCGCGATCCGCGCCTCGGCAAGGACTACGTGCGGCAGACCGAGCAGCGCTTCGGCCCGGACTGGCGGCGCCATCCCTCGCTGACCTCCGGCGAGCACTCGATGGTGAACACCACCGGGCCCGAGCACACGCGGCTCCGCAAGCTCGTGAGCAAGTCGTTCACGCCGCGCATGATCGAGACCCTGAAGCCCAGCATCGAGCGCATCGTGAACGAGCTGCTCGACCCGGTGGCCGAGGCCGGCGGCGGCAACGTGCTGGAGGCCGTCGGCTTCCCGCTGCCGGTGAGGATTATCGGCGAGCTGCTCGGCGTGCCCGAGGCGGACCGCTCGCAGTTCCGCGCGCTCGTGCGCGATCTGGTGGCGACCATCGAGATGGATCCGACGGCCGAGCAGATGAAGGCGGCCGACGCCGCTCAGTGGGTCGTTCGCGACTACTTCCTCGCGCTGATCGCGGAGAAGCGCCGCCGGCCCGATGACGGCCTGCTCAGCAGGCTGGCGAACGTGGAGTCCGGCGGCGATCGCCTCGCGGACGACGAGCTGGTCACGCTCGCCTCGCTGCTCTTCAACGCGGGCTTCGAGACCACCACGAACCTGTTCGGCAACGGCCTCCTCGCGCTGCTGCGCCAGCCGGAGCAGATCGCGCTGCTGCGAGCCGATCCCTCGCTGTTCGAGAACCTGCCGGACGAGCTGCTGCGCTACGACGGCACCGCGCAGCTCGCGAACCGGGTCACCGAGGCCAGCGTCGAGATCGGCGGCGTCGCGATCCCCGCCGGCGCGCAGGTCTTCGCCCTGCTGGGCGCCGGAAACCACGATCCCGCACGCTACGAGGATCCCGATCGGCTCGACATGACCCGCCGCGAGATCCAGCCGCTGAGCCTCGGAGGCGGCGTGCACTTCTGCCTCGGTGCCGCGCTCGCGCGGGCCGAGATCGGCATCACGTTCCGCACACTCGTGCAGCGCCTCGATCCCATCGAGCTGAGCGGCGAGGAGCCGCGCTTCCACGATCGGCTGACGCTGCGCGGCCTCACGGCCCTCCACGTCACGTGCAAGGCCGCTGCGAGCGCGCGCCCGGGCGCCGCCGTGGCCCCGCGCGCCGCCATCGAGTCGGCGGCCGCGACGGCGACGGCGGAGCGCGGGCTCAGGCCGCGGGCGGGCGACACGGACGCCGACCTGCGCTTCCGCGCCGAGCTGCGCCAGCGCATCGAGAACGAGCCGGCGCGCCGCGATTCGCTGCCCGTCCACACGGGAGGGCGCCTCGCCGCGACGGTCGCGCTGCTGCGCCGCAACCGCCTGTTCGAGCGCTGCACACGAGAGGAGCTGGAGCAGCTCGCCGCGACTGCGTACCCGATGAGCTTCGACCCCGGTGACCTGCTCTGCGCCGAGGGCGACGAGTCCCCCGAGTGCTACCTGATCGAGGAAGGGCAGGCCGTGGTGACGATCGGGCGCAAGGGCGTCCGCACGGTCGGCGAGGACACGGTCGTCGGCGAGCGCGGCGTGCTGCTCGACACCGTGCGCTCCGCCACGGTGACGGCGATGACGCACATGATCAGCTACGCGATCTCGCGCGAGCGCCTGCGCGCGCTCATCGACGGCAACCCGGCGGCGCGCGCCTGGATGCTGGAGGAGACGCATCGGCGCTACGCATCGGAAGTTCGCAGCTGAACGATGCAAGGCTCGAAGTGCCACACCGAGAACCTGGCCGACGCCGCCAGCAGGGGCGTGGGTCCACGGGGCCTTGGCGCTAGTAGCTACACGGGGCTACTTTGCCTGCCATGAAGGCCGTCGCGGTGAAGGAGCTCAAGAACCGCCTCAGCGCCTACCTGCGCGAGGTGAAGAACGGGGAGGTCGTGCTGGTGACCGACCGGGGCGTGGTCGTCGCCGAACTCCGGCGGCCGAGCGCCGGCGCGGCCCTCGGCGCGCACGACCAGGTCCTGGAACGGCTCTCGGCGGAAGGCGTCCTCGTCCCGGGCCTGCCGCAGGATCCCCGCGCGTATCGGCCGTCGCCGCTCGCGCGTGAGGTCCGGAGCGGCGACCTCCTCGACGCGGAGCGCGGCAAGCGGTGACGCTCTATGCCGAGACGAGCGCAGTGCTGCGCTGGCTCTTCGCCGAGGAGGGCGGCGAGACGATCCGATCGGCGCTCGCGACGGCGGAGAAGGTCACGTCGTCGCGTCTG
>CAYTJA010000485.1:0-8227 GCA_964437835.1 uncultured Spirochaetales bacterium | reverse complement strand
ATCGAGACCGTCGGAAACTGCCAGAACTCGGGCATCAGCCACGGGTGGGGGTACGAGGAGAGGCCGCCGCCGTCGGACTCCTGCCGGAAGCGATCGAGCTGCTCCTCGCTGATGCGGCCCTCGAGATAGGCGCGCGCGTAGACACCCGGCGACGCGTGGCCCTGGAAGTAGACGAGGTCGCCGCCGCTGTCAGCCGTCGGCGCGCGGAAGAAATGGTTGAAGCCGATGCTGTAGAGCGTTGCAGCCGAAGCGAAGGTCGAGATGTGGCCGCCGAGCTCTGGATGCCTCTGGTTCGCGCGCATGACCATCGCGAGCGCGTTCCAGCGCATGATCGAGCGGATGCGGTGCTCGAGCCCGGGCTCCCCCGGCAGCTTCTCCTCTTCGTGCGGCTGGATCGTGTTGACGTAGGCGGTGGTCGCCTTGTACGGCAGGTGCGCGCCCGAGCGGCGCAGCTTGTCGATCAGTTGCTCGACCAGGAAATGGGCGCGCAGGACGCCGTCGTTCTCGCGCACGGACTCGAGCGCGTCGAGCCACTCCTGCGTCTCCTCAGAGTCGAGGTCGCTCGGCTGCGTCATGCGCCGGGCTCCGGAGCCGCGGCGGGCGCAGCAGCAGGCGGCCCCGCGCCGCGCGCGGCGCGCCGCTCGACGAGGCGGCGGAAATCCGCATCCGCGTGGTGAGAAGAGCGCGTGAGCGGTGAAGACGCCACCAGCAGGAAGCCCAGCGCCTCCGCCTCGGCGCGCAGCTCCTCGAACTCCTGCGGAGGAACATACCGCTCGACCGGCAGATGCCGGCGGCTCGGCTGCAGATACTGGCCGAGCGTCAGGAAGTCGACGCCGGAGCCGCGCAAATCTCGCATCACGGAGCACAGCTCGCCGCGCGTCTCGCCGAGGCCGAGCATCAGTCCCGACTTCGTGAACAGCTCGGGCTCCAATTCCTTCACGCGCGCGAGCAGCGCGAGCGAGTGCGCGTAGGAGGCCCCCGGGCGCACCGTCGGGTAGAGGCGCGGCACGGTCTCGAGGTTGTGGTTGTAGACGTCTGGGCGCGCGGCGGCGACGACCTCGACCGCACCCTGCTTGCGCCGGAAGTCCGGGGTCAGCACCTCGACGCTGGTCGCAGGCGCGGCGCGCCGCAGCTCCGCGAGACAGGCCGCGAAGTGGCTCGCGCCCCCGTCCGGCAGGTCGTCCCGATCGACCGAGGTGATCACGACGTGCGCGAGTCGGAGCTCCGCGATCGCAAGCGCGACGCGGCGCGGCTCGTCCGGATCGACCTTCCCGGGCAGCCCCGTCTTGACGTTGCAGAAGCCGCAGGCGCGCGTACAGACGTCGCCGAGCAGCATCACGGTCGCGTGCCGCTGCGACCAGCACTCGGAGAGATTTGGGCAGGCGGCCTCCTCGCAGACCGTGTGCAGGCGCAGGCGCCGCACCAGCTCGAGCGTCTCGCGCTGGGCGCCGCTCGGGTTGGTCTGCACCTTCACGCGCAGCCAATCCGGTTTGCGCAAATCCGGCTTGCGCAGCCCGGCTGCCGGCCCCTGCGGCTCCGCCGGCGGGGTGCCGGCGCTCGGCCTCTCGGGTGCAACTCCGCTCATGGCGCTGCAAAATACCGCCGAAGCCGATGCCGAGCTACGACCGCCTCTCCGCCCAGGACCGCAGCTTCCTCGATCTCGAGAGCCCCTCGACCCACATGCACGTCGCGGGCGTCTTCGTGTTCGAGGGCGAAACCCTGCGCGGGCCCGAAGGCGGCATCGACATCGACCGGCTGCGCGAATACATCGCCTCGCGCCTGTACCGCATTCCGCGCTACCGCCAACGCATCGAGCACATCCCGATCGAGCGGCATCCGATCTGGGTCGACGACGACCGCTTCAATCTGCACTACCACATTCGCCACACGGCGTTGCCGCCGCCCGGAGACGAGCGGCAGCTCAAGAGGCTTTGCGGCCGCATCGTCTCGCAACAGCTGGATCGCGGGAAACCGCTCTGGGAGATCTGGGTCGTCGAGGGCCTCGAGCGCGAGCGCTTTGCGCTGGTGACGAAGACGCATCACTGCATGGTCGACGGCATCTCGGGTTCGGACCTGCTGCAGGTACTGCTCGAGCCCACGCCAGAGAAGGACTTCGAGCCCGCCGCGCCCTGGCTGCCGCGGCGCCCTCCCGGGTCGCTGCGCCTGTTGCGCGATTCCGCCCTGCGCCACCTCGAAGCTCCCGGACAGCTCGCGCGCGCCGCGCGCGAGTTCGCAGCGGAGCCGGAGAGCGCGGGCGTCGGCCTGCGGCAGGCGGCCGATTGGCTGCGCGACGCCGCGCTGCGCACGTTGCGTCCTGCGTCGCCGACCCCGTTCAACGAGGCGATTGGACCGCACCGCCGCTTCGACTGGCTCGCGATGGACCTGGCCTGGCCGAAGCAGATCAAGCGCGAGCTCGGGGGCACGCTGAACGACGTCGTGCTCGCCGCCGTCGCCGGAGCGGTGCGGCGCTTCCTGGTGCGCCGCGGCTTCTCGCAGGGGCGCCTCGCGACGCTCGACTTCCGCTCCTTCTGTCCCGTGAGCGTGCGCACGAGAGAGCAGCACGGGACGCTCGGCAATCGCGTCTCGTCGATGATCGCGCCGCTGCCCGTCGCTGAATGCGACCCGCGCGAGCGGCTGCGCGCGGTCTCGCGCGTGATGGGGGACCTGAAGCAGAGCCGCCAGGCGCTCGGCGCGGATGTGCTGACCTCGGTCTCCGAGTGGACGGCGCCGACGCTCGTCTCGGTCGCGATGCGGCTCGCGTTCCGCAACCGCGCGTCGAATCTCGTGGTGACGAACGTGCCCGGACCGCAGATTCCGCTGCATCTGCTCGGCGCGAGAATGGTCGAGGCCTACCCTGTGGCTCCCCTCTTCGAGGGGCAGGGTCTCAGTATCGCGCTCTTCAGTTATGCCGGGGGCCTGTACTGGGGCTTCAACGCCGACTGGGATCTGTTCCCGGACCTGCACGAATTCGTGCGTGCGGTCGAGGAGTCGTTCCGAGAGCTCGCGGAGAGCTGCGAGGGCGATCCGCGCGACTGAGGCTCGGGCTACAGCGCGAGCGCCGTGAGCAGCACGGCCAGCGCGAGCAGCGCGGCGCCGCCGGGCACCAGCAGCACCGCGGGCAGGCCCGGATCGCCACCGTAGATCACGAGTCCGCCTAACAAAAACCCGAGCGGCAGCAGGAAACCCGCTCCGACCAGGCAGCGCGATGCGAGCTGGCGCCGCGCGTCCTGGAAGTTCGGCGCGTGCCGCAGCACCGCGGCGAACGCCAGGTGCACCAGCGCGACCAGCGTGCCGTGCGCGTGCGCGAGCGTGAACATCAGGCGCCGCGTCTCGTTGCCGGCATTCAAGTACCAGCCGAGCTTCAGGCCGTGCAGCGCCTCGAGTAACAGGCCCAGCAGCAGGAACGCGAACAGCGACCACCATCCGATCCGCAGGTGTCGGCGCTCGAGCGCGGCCGTCGCGGGCGTCATCGGGGCACAAGCCTACCCGATGGGGCGGGTCGCGCGCGCGGCCTCGAAACGGAAACCGGCCCCGCGCGCCCAGACTCCGGGAGGGGAGTAAGTGGCGCGGGGGCCGGCCGGGTTGGTCGGCAGAGACCCGCCCTGGGCGAGCGGGTCTCTGACTTTGGCCGCAACTGCCCGTGTACGGCCCGACCACCAAGGAGCCTGATCGCGCACAACCACTGCGCGGGCCACGAATCCCGCGCGAGCTGCGCCGACCGCAGCATCCACCAAGATCTCGATCCTGCTCGGGCCAGTGTGCGCGCGATGCGGAGCGCATCCCAGTCCCCAAATGGGAGCTGGGGAAAGAAGGAACAGCCTCGTTCGATCACCCGAATGACGCGGCCGGGAGCCTTCTAGACGGGGAGAGCCGAGGCCCGCGCCGGAACGCGTCGGGAACGCACTCGGCGCACGGGATCACTCCGATGCCCGGTGGCCTCCCCCGCGCAGCGGGACGATCCCGGAGTACAGCTGCCGTATCAGGTCGGCCTGGCGGTGGGTATTGGTCTTTTCGAAGACCCTCTTCAGGCGCGTGCGCGCGGTGCCGACGGTCACGCGGAGCCTCTTCGCCGCGTCTTCGAGCGAGAGCCCCGTGGAGAGCAGCAGGGCCAATTGCGCCTCGGCGGGCGTGAGTCTGTAGAGCGCGCGCAGCACCGATACCGGGTGGCCCGCCGCACGGCGCGGGTCCGCCAGGAAGACCGCGTTCGATACCTCGTTTTGGAGCCGCGAAGATCCGCGCTCGATGTTCGAGACGGTCATTTGGAGCGGCGCGCCGTCGACGGGGCTGCGGATCTGGGCGACCCCAGAGCCCCTGTCGTCGGCTCCGATCCGGAGCGCTCCGGTCGTGCGCGTGAGCGCGCTCCGGACCTGCTCCAGGCGCTGACCGGTGTCGCTGCCGTCCGCGACCCCGAGCAGCTCGACCGCGCTCCGATTCGCGAACACCGGGTGCCCCGTTTCGTCGATCAGGATCACGCCGATCTGGAGCTGGTCGAGCACGTCGCTGAAGCCGCTCTCACGCGCGCGGTCGCGGTCGATCGCGAGGCATAGCGAGCGAGCGCGCACGAGGTGCGGGGCGAGCGCGCGCAGCAGCTCGAGCTCGCGGTGCCGCAGCGGCGGACCGTTGGCGCGCGCGATCACGCTCAGAATGCCCTCGAGCCGATCCTGCTCCTGAGCGAGCGTGATCGTGACGAGCGGTCCAGTGCCGAGGCCCTGCGGAAGCATGAAGCCGCGGTAGTAGGCGTTCTTCGCGACCCGATCCGGGCTCGGTTCGCGGTGCACCGTGACCTCTCCGACCTGTCCGATGTGGTATGCCTCCCTCCACGGATCTCGGTCGCGAAGCTCGAAGAAGGCGTGGTTCCGCTCGACGCCGACCCAGTAGAGCCGATCGTCCCGCGTTTCCCAGCCGTTGCTGATCAGCAGCGTGACGGCCGCATTCCCGAGCTCCTTCGACAGCTCGCAGGCAAAGCGCCCCCAGCCCGCCGGGTTCGCGGCGCAGTCGTAGATGAGGTCGAGGAACTCGAGGACGCGATTTCCGGTGGCCCTGGGCACGGCAGTGGTCTCCCGAGCGGAGCATCGACCAACCCCAGTTCGCTCGGAATCGGCTCGCGTTCCCGTGGGCAGTTCTACGCGAACTGCGTTCGCCCTACTAGCTCTCAAATGGGAGCCCTCGGAGGCCCCGATCCCCGAGGCCTTCAGGGTCAGCTCGACAATTCGAGTAACAACTCTTAGAGTCAGCACATATGGAATACCGGGTCGAGCAGCTCGCGGCCGCTGCCGGTCTGCGCGTCGACACGCTCCGCTTCTATCAGGCCCGCGGCCTGCTGCCGCTGCCGCTGCGGCGCGGGCGCGCCGCGATCTACTCCGATTCTCATCTCGAGCGCCTGCTGCGGGTCCGGGAGCTCCAGCGCGAGGGCTTCTCGCTCTCCCAGATCCAGCGCCTGATCGCGGGCCCCGAGGCCGCTGCGAGCGGCGACGCGCTGCTCGCGGCGCTGCGTCAGGAGCGCAGCGGCGCGCGCACGCTCTCGCGTGCGGAGCTCGCGAGCGAAGCCGGTGTGCCCGAGGCGCTGATCCGCGGCGCCGAGGCGGCCGGCCTGCTGCAGCCCTTGCAGCTGGATGGCGAGGATCAATTCAGCGAATCCGATCTCGAGCTGACGCGCGCGGGTCTGCGCATCCTCGAGGCCGGGCTGCCACTCGACGAGCTGCTCGCGCAGGCGGTGCGCCACGCGCGCAACGTCCAGCAGCTCTGCGACGCCGCGATCGAACTCTTCGACCGCCACGTGCGCAAGCGCGGCCCCGCCGCGGAGGATCCGGAGGCGATCAGCCGGGTCTTCCGCGCGCTGTTGCCGGAGGTCACGCGCGTCGTCGCACTGCACTTCCAACGCACGCTGGTGCAGCGCGCACTGCAGCGCATCGAGGGCGGGCACGAGGATGCAGCGCTCGCGCAGGCCCTCGCCGCCACAGAGGCCGGAAGACTCGAGGTGGACGTCGCGTGGCGCTAGGCGGCCTTCCGTCGCTCGGCGAGAAGCGCAGGACCGTGCGCGCGATGTTCGATCGCATCGCGCCGGGCTACGACCGCATGAACCGGCTGATGACCGCGGGCATGGACCAGCGCTGGCGCCGCCTCGCGCTGGCGGCGATCCGCGTCGGGCCGGGCGACCTCGTGCTCGACCTCGCCTGCGGCACCGGCGACCTCGCCGAGCAGGCGCGCGCGCGCGGCGCGCGCGTCGTCGGCGTCGACTTCTCGGCGGCGATGCTGTGCTGCGCGGCGCGGCGCGGCATCGATGCAAGCTGGCTCCAGGCCGACGGCTGCGCGCTGCCGCTCGCGAGCGGCAGCGCGAGCGCGCTGACCTGCGGCTTCGCGCTGCGCAACTTCGTCGCGCTGCCCGAGATCTTCCGCGAGGCGGCGCGCGTACTCGCTCCGGGCGGTCGCGTGGCACTGCTCGAGGTCGACCGCCCCGCGAACCCGGTGATTCGCGCGGGCCATTCGCTCTACTTCGACCGCGTCGTGCCGCTGCTCGGCGCGCTGCTCGCGGACCGAGCGGCCTACTCGTACCTGCCGAAGTCGACCGCCTACCTGCCGCCCGCCGCCGAGCTGCTCGGGATGCTCGCCGCGGCCGGCTTCGAGCGCATCTCGAAACAGCGCTTCCTGCTCGGCGCGGTGCAGCTGATCACGGCCCTGCGCGCGGGAGCTGCGCGCTGATGCCGCTCGAGAGCGCACCGGACGCAGTGGAAGCGGCGGGTGTCACGGGCGTCGATCCGATCGCGGTCTTCTGCCGCTCGCGCGAGCGCGAGCGCTTCCTCTGGCTCGCGCCCGCAGCAGGCCGCGCGCGCGTGGCGCTGGGAGTGCGCGCCAGCGTCGAGGCGCACGGCGAGCAGCGCTTCGCCGAAGCCGCGCAGGCCGCGCGCGTGTTGCTCGAGCGCCACGACAGCGAGGCCCGCGCCGGACTTCCGCTCGTCGGCGGATTCGCCTTCTCGGCGCTGCGCGAGAGCGGCCCGGAATGGAGCGACTTCCCGGACCTGCGCTTTTCGCTTCCGGAGCGGCTGCTCGAAATCGAAGCGGGACGCGCGCGTTGGCTCGGAGCCGAGCCCCTGCGCGATGCCTGCGCTTCCGAAAGCGCGCCGGAGCGCTCGCGCGCGCCACACAGCGCAGCCAACGCCGCGCTCACGATCGAGAGCGACGAGGCGCCCGCCGCGTATCGCGGCCGTGTGGCTGCCGCGCTGCGCGAGATCGAGCGCGGGGAGTTCGAGAAGGTCGTGGTCGCGAGGCGGCTGCGCGTGCGGCGCCCCGGCGGCTTCGAGCTGGAGCCGCTGCTGCGCGCGCTGGCCGCGCGCTACCCGAGCTGCACGCTATTCGCGATCGCCCGCGCTGAAACGACCTTCCTCGGCGCCTCGCCCGAGCCGCTGCTGCGCCTGCGCGACGGCGTCGTCGAGACCGCCGCGCTCGCCGGCTCGACCGCGCGCGGCCGCAGCCCTGAAGAGGATCGCGAGCTCGCCCGCGCGCTGCTCGAGAGCAAGAAGGAGCAGGCCGAGCACGCGGCCGTGCTGCGTGCGCTGCGCGCCGCACTGGCCCCCGTCTGCAGCGAGCTGCAGGCGCCCGAGGCTCCTGGCCTGCGGCGCCTCGACGGGATTCAGCACCTCGAGAGCCGCGTGCGCGCTCGCCTCGCGCAGCCGATCTCGCTCCTCGAGCTCGCTGCCCGCCTGCATCCGACGCCCTCGATCGCCGGCGCGCCGACCGAAGCCGCACTGCGCTGGCTCGCGCGCCACGAGCAGCTCGCGCGCGGCTGGTATGCCGGCGGCGTGGGATGCGTCGACGCGCACGGCGAGGGCGAGCTCTGCGTCGCGCTGCGCTGCGCGCTGTTCCGCGGCGACGAGGCGCTGCTGTATGCGGGCGCGGGCGTCGTCGCGGGCTCGCAGCCCGAGGCGGAAGTACAGGAGACGCGCCTCAAGCTGCGAGCGCTGCTCGACCCGCTACTCGAGGTCTAGATCTGCGATGAGTACGGCTCCGGGAACCAGCGGCGATGTGGTGCGCGGCGTCCTCCGCGACGCGAACCCGGCCGTCGCGTCGAGCGAGGAGCTCTTCGCGGCGCTCGCGGCAGCCGGGCTGCGGCAGGTCTGCATCTGCCCCGGGTCGCGCTCGGCGCCGCTCGCGGTGGCCGCGGCCCGCACCCCGGGCCTGCAGCGCTGGACGCAGATCGACGAGCGCTCGGCGGCCTTCTTCGCGCTCGGCC
>CAYTJA010000484.1:0-3764 GCA_964437835.1 uncultured Spirochaetales bacterium | reverse complement strand
AGGATCGCCGCAGGCGACGAGCGAAGCGAGCTTGTCCTTGACGCCGGCCGATGTGCGGCGCATCCGTGGCCCAGGACACAGGAGGATCGACACTAAATTCGAAACCGAGGTGTCTCAAACTCGTTGACACGCACCGCGCGGTCTTCTGCTCGAGGTCGGACGGAATGATGAAGGCGCTCGCGAGATAGGTGCTCGCACCCCGCTCGGCTGCTTCCTTGGGATGTGAAGCCGCGATCCAATCCTGACCGGAGCCCCGACAATGAGGGTCAACCGATGGGAGGACGCCAACTCGACGAGAGGGGCCAGACGCGGATCCCGCTCCGAGAAGGCCAGCTGATTGGCGAGATCCAGCTCATAGCCCGTCAACGACAGCTCAGGAAAGACGAGAACCTGTGCCTGCTCTTCCGCCGCGGCGTGAATCAGTCGAACGTGGTGTTCGAGGTTTGCGTCCACATCACCGCGGACCGGGATCGTCTGAGCGGCAGCGATCGAGCGAGAGCGTTCCCGATCGGACGCCCGACCCGGGCGAAGGTGTGAAGCAGGCTCCAACGCTCACGACTGTACAGGGGTGGCATCTGTTGCGCATGAACGGGACACGTGCTTTGTGCACCTCCCAGCTGCTCCGACCCGCTCACCGATCCGGGGGGCCCGGGGGCGGAAAAGCCCGGGCTCCCCTGTTCTCCACGCAGCAGAGGGCAGGCGAACGCAGTTCATGAAGGTCCCCTGCGCGACGCCCGGGCTGCGGCGACCACCACCTTCGGGAGGTCAGCGCCCGGCGACCGCTTTTGCGCCGCGCGCGTCCGACATGCCGATGTGGTTTCTGAAGCTCGACCCGCTGAGCTCGTGGATTCTCCTGCTCGGTGGCGCCTGCGCAGCCGGCCTCGGGGCCGGCGCGCTGCTCGCGGCCCTGCGCGAGATCTGCGTGAGCTGCCTGGGCCGCCTCTCTCGCGTGCGCGGGCCGACGCTCGCCGAAGCCCGCCGCGAGTACGACGCCACCGAGATCGAGCGCGCGTTCATGTTGCTGCGCATGATCCGCAGGCGCGATCCCGACGACGAAGCCAGCGCAGTGCTGATGTGGGAGATCGGACGCGACGCCGGCCATCCCGAGCAGGCCGAAGCAGCGCTGCTGCACCTGATCCGGCGCGAACTCGAGCGCGGAGACGAAGTCCGGGCAGTGCAGCACTGGATCTGGCTGCGCAAGAGCGTCGACGTTGCGGCCGCCGAGCCGACGCTGCTGTTGCGCATCGCACCCGCACTGCAGCGCGCGGGCCAGACCGCCCTTTGCATCGACGCACTGCGCTCGGCGCTGCCGGCCGCCGCCGCCTCCGGAGCCGGTGCGATCGCTGCACGCGTCGCGCGCGCGGCGCGCTACCTCGACCGCGAGCTTGCGGAGGAGGCGATCTGGGCCGCGCTCGCGGACGATCGCCTCGACCCGCAGCTCCGGGCCGAGCTGGAAGCGGATCGCGCGGTGCTCTACGCGGGCGAAGCGGCAGCGGATGCGCAGCCGGCAGTGCTCGAGGTCGAGTCGGAGCCCTCGCCGGTTGCAATCTCCGCTCCTGCGTCGGCCGCGGTCGCAAAAGTGAGACCCAGGACGATCCCCCCGACCGCGCGCGCGCCTCGCCGCGCGCCGGTGCAGATTCCGCGAGCCTGGGCCCCCGAGCCGCCTGCCGGCGCGCTGCGGACCGCGCAGGTGCTCGAGGTCGAGCCGCTCGCCCTTTGCGGCGATGGACTTCGCGTTCGGATCGGAACGCAGCAGCGCCGCGTGCGCTTCCACCGCATCGAAGCGGTCGCGGCGGCGGCCGTCGCGGGGCTGGGCGAGCGGCGCGTGTTGGTCGTCGATCTGTTGCTCGCCCCGGACGCGCGCCAGGGTCCCTCACAGCGCGTCGTGCGGATGCGCAGCGACCGCTTTCCGACCGCCCACCTGATGCAGCCGGGACGCACGCCGGTGCTGGCGCTGCGCTGGCTTGCCGAGACGCTGCTCGCGCGCTGCGGCGCGCGCGCGCTGCCGAGCCATGACGCTCTGCGCGGCCGCCCCTACCGCCGCTGCCCGTCGCTCGCTGACTACTGTCGCGAGGTGCTCGGCTGCGAGCCCGAGCGGACCGTCGATCCCCCGCTGCTGCGAATGCCGATCCCGGCGCTGCGCGCCCAGCGCGCCTGAGGCGCGCGTCTCTGGCAAGCTCCGGGCTGCCATCGCCCGGAGCAAGCATGTCCCGATCCCTGCGCGAACCGGTTCTCGTCGGAGCGGCCTGCGTCGTCCAACGCTGCGACGACCCGCGCGAAGCCCGCGAGCCGATCGAACTGATGCGCGAGGCGCTCGAGCGCGCCGCCGAGAACGGGGGCCAGCGCAAGCTGCTCGAAGAGGCCGGCGCGGTCTATGTGCCGCGCGGCTTCTGGTCCTACCCGGATCCGGGGCGACTGCTGGCCGAGCAGCTCGGCGCGGCGCACGCGCGCAGCGAGTTGTTCGAGATCGGCGTGCTGCAGACCAGCCTGTTTGCGCAGGCCGGCCGCGCGATCGCCGCGGGCGAGCTCGAGATCGTGCTGATCGCCGGCGGCGAGGCCCGCTACCGCACGCAGCGCGCGCAGATCGAAGGGGTGGCGCTCGCCGAGATCGCGCAGCGCACCGGCAGCGCGCCGGACCGCGTGCACCGTCCCCACGCCGAAGTGCTGCCGCCCTTCGAGGCCGAACGCGGCCTGCAGATGCCGGTGAGCCAATACGCGGTGATCGAGAATGCGTTGCGCGCGGCCGCGCACCAGGGCCTCGCGGAGCACCAGCGCGAAGTCGACGCGCTGTGGGCGGGCATGAGCTCCGCTGCGGCTGCGAATCCCTGCGCCTGGAGCCGCGAAGTCGTCGCAGCCGAGTCCCTGGAGCCCGGACCGCGCAACCGCATGCTCGCGTTCCCGTACACGAAACGGCACAACTCTCAGTGGAACGTCGACCAGGCCGCCGGTCTCGTGCTGTGCGCGAGCGGAGTCGCCGACCGCCTCGGCATTCCAGAGACGCGGCGCATCTACCTGCACGCGGCGACCGAATCGAACCACATGCTGCCGCTCTCGCAGCGCGCGCTGCTCTCGCGTTGCCCGGGCTTCCGACTCACCGGACTGCGCGCCTGCGAGCTCGCGGGCGTCGCGCCGAACGAGATCGAACACCGGGAGCTCTACAGCTGCTTCCCCTCGGCGGTGCGGATGCAACTGCGCGAGCTCGGGCTCGAGGCCTCGCGCCCGGTCAGCTGGACCGGGGGCATGGCCTTCCACGGCGGCCCGCTCAACAACTACGTGCTGCAGTGCGCGGCGCGCATGGCGGAGCTGCTGCGCGCGGATCCCGGCTCGCGCGCGCTGCTGACGGCCGTGAGCGGCATTCTCACCAAGCAGGGCGCCAGCGTCTGGTCGATGCTCCCGCCCGAAGCCGGCTTCCAGTTCGCCGACCTCAGCGCGGAGGCCGAACGCGCAACGCCCTCGGTCGCGCTCGCCGAAGCCTCGCGCGGCGACGCGCGCATCGCGTCCTATACCGTGCTGTACCAGGGCGATGAGCCCGTCCGCGCGGTCGCACTCTGCGATCTCCCCACCGGCGAGCGCGCGATCGCGACCAGCGAAGACAAAGCACTGGCAGCCGCAATGACCGAGATCGAGATCTGCGGCCGCAGCGCACGCCTGCTCCCCGGCGCACACTTCGAGCTGCGGTAGCCGCTTCGGCGCGCAGCGAGCCAAAGGCGAGCGGAGTAAAAACAAGCCACCTCGGCGCGCAGCCAACCACAGGCGAGCGAAAT
>CAYTJA010000483.1:0-10559 GCA_964437835.1 uncultured Spirochaetales bacterium | reverse complement strand
CTCGGGCGCGTCCTCGCCCGTGAGCTCG
This sequence comes from uncultured Spirochaetales bacterium, assembly GCA_964437835.1. Lineage (GTDB taxonomy): Bacteria > Myxococcota_A > UBA9160 > UBA9160 > SMWR01 > CAYTJA01. The sequence goes on along the minus strand of CAYTJA010000483.1, from coordinate 10,531 downwards.
AGGATCCGCCGCACCAACCGATCGGTCAGCGCCGAGACCGCGAGCCACGCGCCGTCGCTGCTGCGGTAGAGATTGCGCGGCGCGATGCCGGGGATCCGGCTGCCGCTGCGGCTCGGAACCCTTCCGGTCGCGGCGCTCTCGGTCACCGCGGCACCGTAGAGCTGCAGGATCGGCTCGTACATCGCGACGTCGACGTGCCGGCCCGGCCCTCCGCGCGCATCGCGTCCATAACAGGCGGCGAGCGCGCCGAGCGCGCCCCACAGCCCCGTCAACACGTCGCCGATCGGGAGCGAGGTCAGCATCGGGGCGCCCTCGGCCGGGCCGGTCATGTGCGTCAGGCCCCCGAAGGCCTCGGCCAGCGTGCCGTTGCCCGGGCGCTCGGCGTAAGGCCCGCTGCGCCCGTAACAGCTGACGCTCACCACGACGAGGCGCGGATTCAGCGCAGACAGATCCTCGTAGCGCAGCTGCCAACGCGCGAGCGTGCGCAAGGGGAGGTTCTCGATCAGCACGTCCGCGCGCGCGGCGAGGCGCCGGAAGCAGGCGCGATCCGCGTCCCGGCCGAGATCGAGCACCAACGAGCGCTTGTTTCGCCCCGCGACGGCCCAGACCATGGAAACGCCGTCGCGCTTCACTCCCATCGCGCGCAGTGGATCGCCGCCGGGCGGTTCGACCTTCACGACTTCCGCGCCGAGATCTCCGAGCAGTGCGGCGATCTGCGGCGCCGCGAAGAGCGTCGCCGCGTCGAGCACGCGCAACCCGGCGAGCGGCGCCGCAGCGCCCGGGGGCGCGCTCGCAGCGCGGTCCTCGAGATCGACGCGCGGCATCCCGCTCAGAGCCCCGCGCTCAGCTCGCTCTGCCCGAGGGTGAGCAGCAGCAAACCCAGGGTCGCGACGAAGATCGCGATCGGAAGCCACGGCGAGCCGATCCCGGCGACGCTTCCGAGCATACCTAGCAGGCCCACGACCACGCCGACCTGCGTCATGCGCCGCTGCGCGCGCAGCCAGGCTTCGCGGCCGTGACTGCGGATCCAATCGGAGCGCAGCGTCTCGAGACGCATTGCAGCACCCGGGCGAAACACGCGCGATACGCAGGCGGTTGCAGCCAGGTGACAGGCGAAGAGCCCCGCCCAGACGGCATCGCCGCTGCGCCAGAGCAGCACGAGATCCAGCGCGGCGAAGCTCGCGATCAGCGCGGCCGCGACGCGCAACAGCAGGAGTACCCGCATGCTTTCCTCCGTGGCTCGCATCAGATGCCGTAGAAGATGAAGTTCAGCGCGACACTGAAGGCCGCCGCGAGGCCCGCCGAGGCCGCGACCGCGGTCGCGGCCGAGACGACCGCCGGCGCCGTGGCCGTGACCGCAACCACACCGGCTCCGGCTGCGACGAGCGAAAGCGAGACGCTCAGCGCAGCGCCGACCGAGCGCCCGGAGAGCTCGCGGCCTTCCGCGTCCATGAAGGCGACTGGATTGCCCCAGGTGTAGGCGTAGCGATTCACGAGTTGGACCTCGGGATCCGGCGACAGGAAGCGACCCACGAGCGGATCGTATACCCGCGCACCCATCAGCACGAAGGGGCCCGCCGCGAGCTTGCCCTCGAAGGAGAGCGAATCTCCGCTCCCGAAGCTCGCGTCGATGCCGTAGGGCTGGTAGCGGATCTGGCGCACGACTCGTCCGGCGCCGTCGGAGACGCTGCTGATCTGGCCGCGAAAATCCGCGTGCCGGTAGCGGCGCTGGCCCGTGCCGAGGTCGAGCACCACCGGCCCGAGATCGAGCTCCCGGAGCACGCCCGCGGCGCTGCTCTCGATGCGGCCGCCGAAGAGCGCGTACTCGCGCAGCTCAGCGCCGACTTGCAGCCGGATCGGGCGCCCCTGGAAATCGAAGGCGAAGCTCGCAGGGCCGAAGCTCGCGAGGCGGCCCGTCGCGCTCCAGGTGATCGGGACGCCCCCGCGCGAGGTCGCGAAGCCGGCCGCATCGTAGCTGTAGGACGCGCTGGTCGCGGCGAGCGCAAGGCTCGCGGAGAGCAGCTGCTCTCGCTCCGCGTCGTACACGAAGCTGTCGCCCGCCGCGCGCGAGCGGAGGTTGCCGTGCTCGTCGTAGTCGAAGTCGCGGCTGCGCCCGGCGCCGCCTTCCCAGTGGAACACGCGGTTGCCGACGCGGGCGTTCGGGTCGGAGAGGCTGCCGTCGAGGTCGATCCAATACTCCTCGCGGGTCGTCGCCAGCGCCGTGGTGGTCGTCGTCACGATCTCCTGCCGCGGCGGGGCGACCTCGAAGCTCCGCGTGATGCTCGTCGTCTCGAGCGTCTGGCCGAGCGGGTTCGACGTCCACATGCCGCTCGGCAGTCGGGTGAGCGGGTCGTAGGAGAAGCTGCGCGAGAGGCCATTTCCGTAGGACTCGCTCGCGAGCTCGCCCGACTGGTACTCGCGCGCGACGAGCGGCTGTTCCGCGCCGCGATCCCGGATCTCGACCACGCGATCGGCGAGGTCGTACGCATAACCGATGTCTGCGGCGATGGCGCCGTCCGGACGCGCGAAGATCTCCGCCGTCAGGCGCGAGCGCAGGTCGTACTCGCGCGAGAGCACTTCGCCGTGCCCGTAGCTCGTGGTGCGCAGGCGGCCCGCGAGGTCGTAGCCGTACTGCTCGATCTCCGCGCGGTGGCTGTCGCTGGCGGAGATCAGGCGCCCGGACGCGTAGACGGAGCTCGCCTGCGCCTCGAGCGCGCCGCTGCGCAGCGCGCGCCGTGCGACGACGCGGCCGACGGCGTCGTAGTCCCATTCCTCGCGCATCCCGTTCGCGCGCTGCTGTGCGCTGCGCCGCCCGCAGCGGTCGTACTCGTAGCTCGTCTCGGACCACGCGCCGCCCGCGTAGACGCGCTCCAGCGCGAGCTGGCCCAGGCTGTCGTACTCGAACTCGTGGACACCGCCGCCCGGGCGCTCGATGCGCAGCGGCCGGCCGTCGTTGCGGTGCACTGCGCGGATCACGCCCTGCCCGGTGACAGTGCCGGCCTGGGTCGCTGCGACGTCGACGCTCTCGATCTGGCGCGCGGCGTCGTAGTGCCAGGTCAACACACCGGGCTCCTGCACCCGCAGCGAGGTCACCAGCGGATTGCCCGCGGTGTCGAAGAGGCGCTGATCGGGCCGCCCGCCGCGGTCCTCGAGCCAGTGCCCGTGCACGCCGTAGACCGGGTAGCTGTGCACGAGTCCCGAGGGCAGCGTGTGGCTCGAGACGAGGGTCGTCGACGGGTGATAGGCGAAGCTCTGCGCCTCTCCCTCGCCGTTGCGGATCGCGGTCACCCGCCCGAGCGCGTCGTAGTCGCGCTCTTCGAGCAGGCCCAGCGCATCGCTGCGGTGGCGCAGCGGCCAGGCCTCCGGCACCTCCAGATTCAGGGCTCCCTGCGCGTACTCGACGCGCACCGCGTTGCCAGAAGGCTCCGCGATGTCGAGCTGCCAGCTGCTGCTCCAGAGCCAGCGCGTCGTCACGCCGTCGGGCCGCGTGTGGCTCGCGAGCTTGAAGTCGTTCCAGCTGTAGTGGCTGACCTCGCCGGTCTCCAGCTGCTCGACGCGGTGCAGGCGCCGGAACCAGTCGATCAGGTAACGCCAGCGCCGGCCCTCGGGATCGGTGTACAGGGTCGGGAACAGGCCGTCCGGATCCGACCCGTTGCCGTAGAACTCGAAGCGGTGGAGCGGGCGCCCGGGCCCGATCGGCTCGACCTCGGCGATGCGCCAACCGCGGTAGCGGTACTCGACACGCTCGCCCTGGGAGTTCGTCGCGGCGAAGAGCAGGCCGTTCGCGGGGCCCCACTCGTAGCGCGTGCCGGGTCGACCCGCCTCGACGTCCAGCGCGTCGCGCGCCGTCTCGAGGCGGCCCTCGGCGTCCCAGTGATAGCTGCAGGAGCGCCCGCTGCGCAGATCGATGACCGAGAGCGGATGCCCCGCGGCGTCGAGCGCGTAGTCGAAGAGCGGCGTGCAGACGCTCGCGGCCGCGCACTGCGAGATGCGCAGTGCCGAGGCGCTCCAAGCGTAGACGAGGCGAGGGTACGCGAGCGTGCGCCAGCGCACGTGGTCGAGGCGGCCGTCGCTGCGGAAGGCCAGCGCGCGGCCACCGCGCGTCGCGACCGCGTTCGCGGAGAGCGCGATCCAGTCGCTGCCCCGGATCTCCTCACCGGCCGGAACCGCGCTGAGATCGAAGACCGCGCCGGTCGCATCCGTGAAGCGCGCTCCCGTGAGCTCGACCTCGTGGTTGAAGAGCCAGCGCTCCGCGCGCGAGTTGTAACTCGCCTCGACGCGCAGCGGGCCGAGCGCGGTGTCGGCCGAGAGATCGCTGCGCTGCAGGAACAGGTTGCCGCCAGCCGCGTCGACGCTGCCGCCGGGCACAGCGATCAGCGCGATGCGCTGGAACTCGCGCACGCCGGCCTTGATCGGCACCAGCGGCTCGAGGACGCAGCCCTGCACGGCGCAAAGCGCGCACAGCAGCGCCGCCAGCCACCGGCCCGCCATGGATGTGATGAAGCGTTTCACGAGCGACCTCCGCTGCGGCGGCCGGGGCGCAGCCGCCGCCTTCCCTGGGACCAGAGAACGAGCAGGCCCGGAGCGAGCAGCAGCGGCCACTCGGGCTCGGGCACGAACTGGATCCGCAGCCGCGCGAAGCCCTCGGGAGCGCGGGTGTAATTCGAGGCGACGCGCATCGGCGTGACGAAGGAAACTGCGCCGCCGGGCAGCGCGGTGCTCTGCGTGAGCGAGTAGGGGCCGTGGGCCGAGCCGCGGGCCGTGAGTTCGAAGCTCGCGCCGCCGGGCGTCTCGACCGGAAGCGTCGCGGTCGCGACGGTCCAGGGCGCACCGAAGACCGAGAGACGCAGCGTGGTCCAGTCTCCGACGGTCACGAGGCCACCCTGGCCCAGGCCCTGCTGCAGGGCCGGCGTCGCGAGAGCAATCGGCACGAACGCATTGCAGAGGGTGCTGAGCAGACACAGATGCTCGTGGCCGCGGACCTCGAGGCGCTCTTCCGCCGAGAGCAGCGCGCTCGCACTGGCGGAGGGGCGCCGCGAGAGCGAGCCGCTGCCGATCTCGGCCGAGAGCCAGATCCCGCGCGTGAGCGGCGGCAGCGCGTAGCGCCGATCGATCACAGTGCCGAAGCCGCGCATTCCGCCGGCGAGGCGCAGGCGCTCGAGCGCGACCCCAGGCGCGCCCGCATTCGGCGTCGCGATCCCCGCTCCGGCGATGTGGATCGGATCCAGCCACAGAAATTCGAAATCGAGGTGGCCGCCCCAGACCAGCGGCTCGGCGCGGACGGGGCCACTGCAGAGCAGCACGAGCAGCAGGCCCGTGTACGCGCGTCTGCGTGCGGCGCCCGCGCGGGCACGCTCTGCGGCGCTCCGAAGGCGCTGGCGGAGCGAATGCGGGAGCGAGAGCTTCATGCCCGGATCGAGAGCAGGACGCGTGCCATTCGCGCAGACTGGTGTCGCGAGCGCACACAGGCGAACATCCACGCGATGCGGCCGGAACCCCACGCAGGCGCGCAAACCGGCACCGCCGCGCTCGGGCCGAGGCGGAGCGCGCGCCGTGCGCGGGGCGCAGCGCTGCTGGGCGCTGCGCTGCTCGCGGCAGCGGTGCTCTACCCGCAGCCGCCGCTGCCCTTTCGCACGCTGGCCCCACTGCCGGGGCCCGCACCAGATCTCTCTGTTCTCGCGCTAGGCGACACCGGAGAGAGTCGCGCGATCCCGTCGCTGCGCAGCGGCCAGCTCGCAGTCGCGCGCGCGCTGGTCGAGGCCGACCTGCAGCGCCCCGCGGACCTGCTGCTGCTGCTCGGCGACAACTTCTACCCCTCCGGCCTGCTGCGCGGCGAACTCGTGCAGCGCGTGCGCGAGAATCTGGTCACGCCCTACTGCCGCTTCGCGGATCTCTCGGGCCCGCGCTCGCGCGAGGTCGCGGCGGCGTGTTCGCTGCCCGCTGCGCTGCGGCGCGCCGCGCCGATTCCGATCCTCGCGATCCTCGGCAATCACGATCACAAGGCGCCCGAGAGCCCCGAGCTGCAGCGCGACGCCGTGCCTGAGTTCCTGCCGAACTGGCGGCTCGCGGAATCGCCAGTCGAGCGGGTCGAGTTGCGCCCGGGCCTCCAGCTCGTGCTCGTCGACACGACCGCGATCCGCAGCGCAGCGGACGCCGCGCGGGTACGCGACGCGCTGCGCGAGGCAAAGGGCCCCTGGCGCATCCTGGCCGTTCACGAGCCCTTCGCAGCGCCGACCGCGCCTGTCCCGTGGCAGAGCTCCGATTGGCTGCGGCGCGCGCTGGCCGGGCTCGAGGTGCCCGTGCAGCTGGTGCTGACCGGCCACAACCACGCGCTCCAGGTCGTGCAGGCGCGCGACCCCTTTCCCGCGCTGCACGTGATGGCCGGCGCCGGCTCGACCGACCGCGTGATCGACGAGCGCTATCTCGGCGAGGAGCTCTCGCTCTCGCGCACGGGATTCACACGCGTCGAATGGTGGGCGGGCCCCTCCGGCGACGTGGGCGGCTCGGACTCCAGGGATGGGGGGAGACTCGAGGTGACGCTCTACGAAGCCGCGCGTTATCCAATCGTTTTCTTCCTCGGCCCTCGGCCCGTGGCGAGCTGGACGATCCACGTCGATGGCCGCGCCGTGCGGCAGATGGAAAGCCCCTAGGGGATAGAGGCAAAAAGTTCCTTTCCGGATGCCGTGTTTCTCGGCGCGCCCCCTGGGATCCCCCGCCCGGGGGCGGTAGCATTGGGGGCCCTCTCCTCCGTGCGCGACGCGCACCCGTCAACGGGATCGGTTGCAGAGTTCGGGACAGCCCGCGGCCCCGCGTCCACACGGACCGGTCGGGACGCCGCATGGAGATCAGCATGGGGAAGAAGACAAGAACCGGAGTCTTGAAGCGCCAGCGCGAGGCGAAAAAGGCCGAAAAAGCCGCCATGAAGCGCGAAAAACGCGAGGTGCGGGGTTCCGAGAGCGCAAGCGGCGCCCAGGTCGCAACCGCGAACGACCTCGCGGGCTACGGCTTCCTGCCGCCCGACCGCGACCGCGAGAGCTGACCCGGTGGCGGGAGAGCGCGAGGCGGGTGAGCGTCGGATCGCGGTCTTCGTCGATTACGAGAACCTCGCGATCGGCTCGGGCAAGGTCCAGAAGAGCAACTTCCGGATCGACCTGGTGTTGCGGCGCCTGCTCGAGAAGGGCCGCATCGTGTTCAAGCGCGCGTACTGCGACTGGGGCAAGTACCGCAATGCAGTGCGGGAGTTCCACGAGGCCGGCGTCGAGCTCGTCGACATCCCGCAGACGCGCGCCTCGGGCAAGAACAGCGCCGACATCCGCATGGTCGTCGACGCGCTCGACCTGTGTCACCAGAAGGATCACATCGACGTCTTCGCGCTCGTCTCGGGCGACAGCGATTTCTCTCCGCTCGCGGCGAAGCTCAAGGAAAACGACAAGCGCGTCGTCGGCTGCGGCGTCAAGGCGAGCACCTCCGATCTGCTGATCGGGAGCTGCGACGAGTTCATCTATTACGACGATCTGGTGCGCGAGCAGTCGAAGCGCGAGCAGGAGAAGCAGGCGCCGCGCCCGAAGCCGAAGACGGCCGAGGCCGGGCGCCGCGAGGACGCGCGCCCGCAGATTCTCGACATCGTGCGCGCGCTCGAGCGCGACTACGACACCGTCTGGAGCTCGATGGTCAAACAGACCGTGCGGCGCCTGATGCCGGGCTTCAACGAGTCCTACTACGGCTACGGCTCCTTCGCCGACGTGCTCGCCGACCTCGCAAAGGCAGGCAGCATCGACCTCGACTTCGACGAAGCCCGCGGCAATTACATCGTGCGCTCGCGCCCGGGCGCGCAGTTCGCGAGCAGCTCCGGCCAGGCCTGACCCGCGGAAGCGGCTCAGATCCCCGCCCGCTCCTGCCGATGGGGTGCGGGGGTCGACTGCGTGCGCGATCCCCTTGATCGGAGCGTGCGTGCTGCCCGAGACCTCCAGCGCGGCTGAGCCCTTCCGAGCCTTCCGCGCGGTGCCGCTGCCGCCCGGCGAGGCGCCCTTCTTCATCTTCGGAGCGCCGCGCTCGGGAACCTCGTTGCTCTCGCGCATGCTGAACCAGCACTCGCGCCTCGCGGTGCCCTTCGAGTCCCAGCTGTTCCGCTACTGGACGCCACTGCTCCCGCTCTACGGCGACCTGCGCGAACCCGGCCGCTGCGAGGCGCTCGTCGACGACATCCTCGCCTGCCCCGTGATCCGCAAGTTCAGCCCGGTGCCGCAGCGCCGCGCCGTGCTCGCGACGCTCCCGAGCCGCGACTTCGGCGGCGTCGTAGCCGGCGTGCTCGGCGCCTTTGCGAAGAGCCAGGGCAAGACGCGCTGGGGGGAGAAATCTCCCTACCACGCCTATCACTGGAACGAGATCCGCAGCTGTTTCCCCAGGGCTCGCGTGCTGCACATCGTGCGCGACGGGCGCGACACCGCGCTCTCGTTCCTGCGCGCGCGCCAGGGCCCGAAGACGATCTTCGCTGCAGCCCAGATCTGGCGGCGCTATCTCGAGCAGATGCAGCAGATCCGCGAGCACAGCGAGCCGGCGGGCTTCCTCGAGCTCCACTACTGCGAGTTGCTCGACCGCCCCGAGAAGGTGCTCGGCGAGGTCTTCCGCTTCCTCGGGGAGAGCTACGAGAGCGATGCGCTCGAGTTCCACCTCGACGCGACGCCCTACGAGACCGACGCGATCAACGCGGAAAACCTCCACCGCCCGCTGATGTCGCAGAACCAGCAGAAATGGCGCCGCGAGATGAGCCCGCGGGCGCTCGAAATCTTCGAGGCGGTCGCGGGCGAGACGCTGCAGCGCCACGGCTACGAACTCAGCTGCCCGCAGCGCAGCCTCGGGCGCGCCGAGCGCCTGTGGCACTCGCTCGCGCAGCACCCGCCGCGCCTGGTCGGACGCCTGCGCGATCACCAGGGCCAGCGCGAGGCGCTGTACCGCCTGCGCGTATCCGCGCGGCTGGTATTCGAGCGCCGTTTCAGCCGATCGAGCGCACGCGCAGGCGCGTGAGCAGGAGCCGCCGCGCGGCGTCGAGATCGCCGCGCGGAATCACTCCGAGCGCAGCCATCGCGGCGAGGCAGGCCGGCAGCGACGCGAGCGCACCCAGCCAGTCGCCGAGCGCGGGGCCCGCGGCAGCGCGCACCAGCTGCCACGCGAGCAGACCCGCCGCGGCGGCAAGCGCGCTGCGCGCGAGCTGGCTCGAGAGCCCCACGGAAAAGCCAGCCGCGTGCGCGTGCCGGTACAGCAGCCAGAGTGCGGTGCTCTCGGACGCGAGCGTGGCGAGCGCCGCGCCGAGCGCGCCAAACTGCGAGACGAGCGGCACGCAGAGGCTGATGTTCAGGCAGATGCCGATCGCCATCGCCTGCAGGAACGCACGCTGGCGGTTCACCGCCCCGAGGAATCGGTGGAAGACGAGCGTGAGCGACGACACCACGAGGTCGATCGCGAGGATCCGGAAGGTCGCCACCGAGCTCTCGAAGCCCTCGCCGTAGAGGAGCCGCAGCAACGGTGCGGCCGCGCAGGCGCAGAAGAGCGCGCTCAGCGTGGTCGCCAGCAGGAAGTAGCTGATCACGCGCGCGATCTGCTCGCGCAGCTCCGCGCGTGACTCGACGTAGAGCTTCGAGAAGATCGGATAGGTCGCCGAGCTCGCGACGCCCGCGATCGTGAGCAGGCCGAAGATCGGCCGGAACGCGGCCGCGTAGTAGCCGAGCTCGACGTCGCTCGCGAACGCGCCGAGCACGAGCACGTCGACCTTCATATAGGCCGATTGCAACAGCGCCGCGAGCCCGAATGGCCACAGCTCGGGCCACGCGCGAGCCAGCACGCTGCGGTCGAGGCGCCAGCGCAGCGGCCGCCGCCGCTTTGCGAGCACCGCGCCTGACATCGCGACGTGCGCCGCCGCGGCCACCGGAAAGACCCACATCGCGAGTGCGAGCGGCAGCCCGAAGCGGATGGCCAGCAGCACCCCAGCGAGGATCGCGCTGCGCAGCCCGAGCTCCAGCAGCCCGACCGCGCTCATCTCGCTGCGCGCCTTGAAGCGCCCACTGACGACCGCGGAGAAGAAGTACAGCACCTGGTAGAGCCCGATGCTCGCAATCAGCGGTCCGCGCTCGGAGTCTCCCCCGAACAGCGCTGCGAGGCCCAGTACGCCTGCGCTGCAGAGCGCGGCCAGCGCCAGTCCGACCAGCGTCAGGGTCCCGAAGATCGCGGGCTCCTGCGCCGGGTCGCGCGCGACTTCGCGCACCGCGTAGAACTCGAAGCCGAAGTTGCAGAGCATCGCGGCGAAGCTCGTGATCGCCATCGCGAACGCGTACTCGCCGAGACCCGCGCTCCCGTAGTGGCGAGCGACCGCAATGAACATCGCGAAGACGAAGAGATCGCCCGCGACCTTGTAGCCGCCGAGCACGGCGACGTTGGCGAACAGCTTTCGACCGACCTGCACGGGAGCCTCTGCGCTGGATCCGAACCCCACTCTTCGGGGCAACGTCCCGGCGGGTGGAATCGGGGGGGCGACCGC
>CAYTJA010000482.1:0-11744 GCA_964437835.1 uncultured Spirochaetales bacterium | reverse complement strand
AAACTGCAGCGGACTACGACGCGGGACAGCACGCCCGAGCGCTTCGCGCTCTTCGCCACCGCGCCAAAGCGCTCGGCTGCCAACTCGTGGAAAACACCACGGGAGAAGTGCTCGTGTGACGGTTTCTTAGGAGATTGTAGGAATAGTCAGATTCTCTCGGGCGCGCCAATGGCCAAGGAAAGCGTCGGAGAGAATCTGACTATCCCTACAATCTGACGTCCGTGCTCGCGGCTTCAGTCGAGCTCGATGCGCGGCGCGGGCTTGCGCTCGCCGGAGCGGCTCCACTCGGGCGCGAGCGCGAGGATCGCCTCTGCAGAGACGAGCAGCTCGCCCGCGGCCGAGATCGTCGCGAAGCCGGCCGCGCGTCGGGAGTCGCGCGGCTCGCACCACGCGGCGAGCTCGAGCTCCTGGTAGAGCGGCGTCGGGCGCAGGTAGCGCACCGAGAGGGTGTGCGTGAGCGCCCTGAACTTCGCCGCGCGCGCCGCGAGCGCGACCAGCTGATCGCAGATCATCGCGGTCACGCCGCCGTGCGCGAAGTGCACCGGCCCGATGTGCTTCTTGCCGAGCTTCGCCCTGCCGACCACGCGCTCGCCCGCGAGCCGGAGCGTCAGGTCCGGCCGGATCGGGCTCGCCTCGCCGCAGATCGGCGAGAGCGGCAGCGACCACTCGGGGCGTTCGTAGTCGCGCACGCGCGGCATCAGCCCCGAGAAGGGGCCGTCATGCTGTATTTTAGCAAGCTGTTCCGCGATTTCGCGGATCTTCTGCGCCGCCGCGTCTAGCTCGGCGGGCTCGCTCGCAGTCACGACGACTGCGTCCGTGAGCCGGCGCGTCGCCTCGGCGAGGCGCACGATTGCGGCCCGGCGCGCTTCCCGCTTGGCTTCGCGCGCCGGATCTCGCGCGCTCTCGGCTGCGGTCTCGCTCTCGTCTGCGCTGGCCACGCTTGCCCTCCGATCGCCGCGTGCAATGCTGTCGTTGAGGGATTCTACGGAATCGAGGCGAAACGGCGCGTGGTGGAAGAACTCGATCTGGGCGGCGAGACCTTGGTGCGGGACGCGCGCTTCCGCATCGGGCAGGTCGTGAGGCACCGCATCCACCCGTTCCGCGGCGTGATCTTCGACGTCGACCCGAGCTTCAACCAGACCGAGGAGTGGTGGCTCGCGATTCCGGAGCAGATGCGCCCGCGCAAGGACCAGCCCTACTACCACCTGCTGGCGGAGAACGAGAAGAGCTATTACGTCGCCTACGTCTCGGAGCAGAACCTGCTCGCCGACGAGACGGGAGAGCCGGTCGGGCATCCGCAGATCGCCGACATCTTCGGCGAGCTCGACGGCGGCTTCTACGAGCCGCGCCTGCACCGCCAGCGCGCGCAGTAGCAGGCTGGTCGGGTTCTATCGACTTCGTTCGCCTTCGGCTCACTGCGCGCGGCAGGGCCGCTGGCTCGATTGACTTCGTTCGCCTGCGGCTCACTGCGCGCGCCAAGGGCGCTTGCTCGATCGACTTCGTTCAGCTTCGGCTCGTAGCGCGCGCCAAGGCGCTTGCTACAGCGCTGCGAGCTGCTTCTCTTTGATCACCCTGACCCGGGGCAGCGGGTGTTCCTTCGCTTCGAGCCAGCGCAGGGTCCAGATGCCGCCCGGGTGGCCCTCGCGGTCGAGCCAGTTCGCGTGCGGGAGCTGCGGGTCTCGCTGCGAGATCACGACGCGCACGGAGCCGTCGGGGCGGGTGCGCGCGCTGCGCTTATTGATGTGCACCTGCCGGTGGCGGTACTCGAAGGATTCACCCCAGTAGTTGCTGAGCACGAGCATCCAGTAGCGGCACTCGGGCGGGGTGACGTCGAGCACGATCGCCTCGTCGTCGGCGCACTGCCACCAGCCGCTGCCGTAGTACATGCCGGGGATGCCCTGGGTCGCAGCCGCGACCACAGGGTCCGACGGGAAGAAGGTGTTCGGCGCGGCCTTCCACATGTCGGACATGTCGAAGAAGAGCTGGTTCGTTCCGCTCACGAAGCGCGCCGCGCGGCGCAGCGCGCTCACGACGAAGGCCGGGTCGAGCGGCGGCGGCGGGCCCTCGCGATCGAGGCGCTCGATGCGCAGCCGCGCGGGCTGCTCTTCGAGCTTGTTCCAGAAGGTCTGGCGGATCATCAGCGTCGTCGCGTCGGGCTCGAGGCGGATCCAGTTGCCCGCGTGGGGCTGCGGCGAGAGGAAGAGCTCGAAGCGGCCGTCCGCAGCGATTTCGAGCTCCTCGGCGCGGCGATAGGCGACGGTGCGGCGGCCGCCGCCCTGCGAGAAGGAGCCGCCGTAGACGCCGAAGGACAGATAGTGGGCGTCCCCGCGCGTGCCCCACACCCGGTAGCTGTGCTCGCCGTAGAGGCGCGCGTTGAGATGCAGGTTGTCGGGGTTGTCCCAGCCGCTCTTGATCGTCTCCGAGAGGCTCAGCGTGAGATCCGGCGCATCCGGATTCGCGCCTTCGAGGATCAGCTCGAAGGCGTTGCGCAGCATGCGCGTCAGGTAGCGGTGGCCTTCGGCGAGATCCAGCGCCGATTTCGGGGCCGTCTCGCGCAGGAGTTGCGCGCCGAGCGGCTTCAGCGAGTCGCAGAAGTCGGACCACGCCTGGCCGGAGGCGAGATAGGCATCGGGAGCGGGCTGCGACATGGCACTTGCCTCTCGCTGAAATCGACTCTGGTGGGCTCTAGCGCCGCGACCGTATCACGCCGCGAGCACGCGCAGACGCGCGTCGCCCTCGGTCTCGCGCGTGACGCTGCCGATGCAGGCGGCCTCGGTGTCACCGCCTAGATGCAGCGCGGCGAGGCAGGCGTCGAGCCGATCTGGCGCGACGCTGAGCAGCAGCCCGCCGCAGGTCTGCGGATCGAAGAGCAGCTCGACGCGCGCATCGCCCGCGAGCTCCGGCGCGACCGCGAGCGAGTGCGCGCGGCGCGGCTCGGCATTCTGCGTGTGGAAGCTGCTGCGGAGTCCCATCTCCAGCAGCTCGCGAGCCCCGGGCAGAGCCGGCAGCGCAGAAATGTGGAGCTCAGCCGCGACGCCGCTCGCCTCGAGCAGCCCAGCCAGGTGCCCCGCGAGGCCGAAGCCCGAGACGTCGGTCGCAGCGTGGACTCCACCCGCCGCGCGCGCGGCCTGCGCTGCGGCCGCGTTCGCGCGCAACAGAGCTCGCTGGCAGGCGAGGACCCACGCGCCGCGCGCGCGTCCCAATCGGTCGGCCGCGAGCAGCACGCCGGTGCCGAGCGGCTTCGAGAGGATCAGCGCGTCGCCCGGGCGCGCGCCGGCCTGGCCCCACCACTGCTCTCGGCTCGCGAGCTCTCCGGTGACCGCGAGGCCCGCGAAGAGCTCCGCGCCACGCGTCGAATGACCGCCTAGCAGGGTGACGCCGAGCGGAGCGAGGCTGGCGCGCATGCCCGCGAGCACCTGGTAGAGCGTCTCCTCCTCGCCATCCGGCGCGGCTTCGGGAACGCTGACGAGCGCGAGCGCGTGCCGCGGCAGTCCGCCTTTGCAGCTGAGGTCCGAGACCGCGTTCACGGCGGCCGCGGCGCCGACCAGCCAGGGGTCGTCGCAGAACGCGCGGAACGCGTCGATGCTCGCGAGCAGGAGGTCGCCGCGCGGCAGCGCGACCAGCGCGGCGTCATCGGGCGCCTCGAGGCCGCGCAGCACCGAGGCGTCCTCCGGCGCGCAACCCAGGCGCTGCAGCGCGCGCTCGAGGGGCGCCGCGCCGACCTTCGCCGCGCAGCCGCCGCAGTCCATCGGGAGTGCCGATTCCGCTGCGGCTGCGGCGGCGGCAAAGGGCGGCGCGGGACGGCCGCGCACGTCGAGCACCTGGAAGCGCCGCACGAAGCGGCGGTCGATCGCGTCCTTGAGGCGCCAGACGCGCGCGCCGCTCGCGGAGCAGCCCCACTTCGCGCCGAGCGCGCGCGCGTTGCCGAGATTCAACAGCGTCAGGAAGTCGCGCTGGGGCCGGTAGCGGCGCAGCGGCGCTCCGCGCAGCGCCGCGCGCAGATTGTGCGCGAGCAGCGGTCCCTCGCGCACCGCGTAGACGCCAGCTTTCGGCAGCCAGGGCGCTTCGTCGAGCGACGCGCAGTCCCCTGCGGCGAAGAGATCGGCACGACCGGCGATTGCGAGCGTCGCATCGACGCGCGCGAAGCCGCGCGCATCGAGCGGCAGCGTCGAACGCGCGAGCAGCGCCGGCGGCGCCGCACCCGTGGCCCAGAGCGCGAGATCGCAGCGCAGCGACTCCTCGCCCTGACCCGTGTCGAGGACCAGCTCGCGCTTCCGCACGCGCAGCGCGCGCGCCTGCGCGAGGAGCTCGATTCCGCGCGCCGCGAGCTCCCGCTCGGCGCGCCGCACCAGCGAGGCGCTGGCGCCGGGCAGGATGCGCGGCGATTCGCAGATCACGCGAATGCGCGCCTGGGTTCCCTCGCGGCGCAAGCGCGCGTCCGCGCAGAGCGCGAGCTCGACGCCGGCCGCGCCCGCGCCGACGACGCAGAGCTCGAGCGGCTCGCCCGCGCGTGGGGCCGCCGCGAGGCGCGCGTCGAAGTCATCGACGAAGCGCCGGATCGGGCGCGTCGCGAGCGCGTACTCAGCGACACCCGGCAGCTCGAGCCCGCGCAGCGATGAGCCGACGTCGAGGCTCGCGAGGTCATAACCGAGGGGAGGGCGGCCCTCGAGCTCGATCGCGCGCGCCTCCGGGTCGATGCGCAGCGCCGCGGCGAGCACGCAGCGAGCCCCGGCGAGGCGCGCGAGCGGGACCGCATCGATCTCGAGCTCTTCGGCCCGGTACTCGCCCGCGACGAGGCCCGGCAGCATTCCGGAGTAGACGGCTTCGGGTCGGTCGACCACGAGGGTCAAGTGCAGCCCCGGCTCGGGCCGCATCGCGAAATCGCGCAGCAGCTGGATGTGTGCGTGGCCCGCGCCGATCAGCACCAGGCGCACGGCCTTCGCCGCGCGATTCGCATTCGGAGGGCGCAGCACGCGCCCTAGAATACGCGCGTGCTGCGCGATCGACCCGGGGCATTCGCGGCGCTCGCCTGGCTCGGCGCGGGACTCGGCGCGCTGCTGATCGGCGTCGGTCTCTGGCGGCAGGGGGCGGAGGGCCCGCTGCCCGAGCCCGGGAGGGCTCCGCTCGCGGTCGGAGGCGAGTTCGAGCCGCAGGCCGCGCTGCTGCTCGCGGCCCACGACCTGCTCCAGCAGCAGCCGGAGCTGCTGGCGGAGCTCGTCGTGGCGGTGCAGCAGCGGATGCCCGTCTGGATCCTCGTGAGCCATCCCGGAGATCGCCCGCGCGTGGGCGCGCTGCTCGAGGCGCGCGGCGTTCCGCCCGAGCGCGTGCTCTTCCTGGCGTCTGCGGTCGAGACGATGTGGGTGCGCGATTACGGGCCGCTCTTCGGCCGCCAGCCCGACGGGCAGCCGGTGCTGCTCGATTTCGAGCACCCCGAGGGCGCGCGCCGGGACGCGCCGCGCGCGGGCGACGATTCGGCCCCCGAGCGGATCGCAGAGGTGCTAGGCATCCCGCGCCGCGCAGTTCCGCTGAAGCTCGGCAACGGAAATTTCATCGGCAACGGCGACGGCACCTTCGTCTCGACCTGGGCCGCCGTGTTCGACAACCACGACAAGGGCCACGACCTCGAGAGCATGGGCCGCCTGCTCGCGCACGAGCTCGCGTTGCGCGAGTGGGTCGTGCTCGCGCCGCTGAAGCGCGAGCCGACCCACGACGCGGACATGTTCGTCTCGTTTGCGGCTCAGGACCTGGCACTGGTCGGCCGTCTGGATCCCGCCGCGGACCCCGAGAATGCGGCGATCCTCGATGAAGCCGCAGCGCTGCTCGCGGGCAAGCCGACGAGTCTCGGCCCGCTGCGCGTCGAGCGGATTCCGATGCCGCTGCCGAGTGGGGAGTTCTGGCGCTCGTACACGAACGCGATCTACGCGAACGGGGTCGTGCTGGTTCCGAGCTTCGCCGGCGTCGCGCCCGCGCTCGAAGCGGAGGCCTTCCGCGTCTGGCGCGCGGCGCTGCCGGGCTGGGAGCTCCGAAGCATCCCAGCCGACGCGGTAGCGCGGCGCGGCGGGCTGTTGCACTGCTTGAGCCAGACGTTACCGGGATACCTCGAGCTCCCGGAGCTGCCGCTCTCGCCGCCGGGCTAGTGAGAGCGACTCGAGAGTCGCTCTCACTAGCCTGGCCTTGCGGGTGATCGGCCGGCAGAGCCGGCCTGCCCGCACGGCAAGCCTTCGGCTTGCCTCTGACGAATCTCGGGTCGGACCCCCAAGCGCGCGCGGGGAGCTCATTGCGCGCCGCGGCGCACGACCTCGAGCAGTCCCGCGCCGAAGCGCAGGGCCTTGGCCGCGCCGATTCCGTGCACCTGCTCGAGCTCGGCGGGTGTCGTGGGCCGCGCGGCGGCGATCTCGCGCAGCGTGCGGTCGCTCGCGACGACGTAGGGCGGCACGCCCTGCGCGCGCGAAACCTCGAGGCGGTGCTGCCGCAGCGCCTCGAAGAGCGCGAGGTCCCCGGCCGCCAGGTTCTGCGCGGCGGGGTCGGCGCGGCGCGCGCCGCGCGCGCCCGGAGTCGAGCTCGGCGGCGCGACCTCCCGCCGCGCGAGCGGCGGCAGCAGCAGTCGGGCCGGCCGTTGCGCGCGCATCACGGCGGCGCCCTCTTCGGTCAGCAGAGCCACCGGCCGCTCGCCCCCCGAGAGGTCGACCCAGCCGGCGCTGACGCAGCGGCGCAGCAGCGACGTGAGCCACTCCTCGCTGCGATCTCGGAGCGCGCCGAACGTCGCCGTGCGCTCGAGGCCTACGCGCTCGAGGCGCGGATCCGCATCGCCGCGCAGCAGCTTCGCCGCAGCGCCGAGCCCGAAGCGCGCGTGGATCCGGGCCACGGCCGAGAGCGCCTTGCGCACGATCAGCGTGGTCTCCTCCTCGCCCTCGGCCTCGGGCGCGGCGAGCGAGAGGCAGACGTCGCAGCGCCCGCAGCCGGAGAGCGTCTCTTCCTCGTCGCCGAAATAGCGCAGGATCGCGTCGTGCCGGCAGCTGCCCCCCTCGGACCAGCGCATCAGCTCGAGGAACAGGTTCCACTTGTGGCGCACGAGCTCTGCGTCCGCCGCAGCGCCGTCGCGCTCGATCAACGCGCGGCGCTGCGCGAGCGCGGCCGGCGACGAGAGCAGGAGCCCGACCGCGGGCTCGCCGTCGCGGCCCGCGCGCCCGACCTCCTGGTAGTAGCTCTCGAGCGAGCCCGGCGGTGCGAGGTGCGCGACCGCGCGCACGTCCGCGCGATCGATGCCCATGCCGAAGGCGTTGGTCGCGACGACGACGTCGAGCGCGCGCGCCGCGAAGCGCTGGCTCACGTCGCTGCGCGCCTCGGATTCGAGGCCCGCGTGATAGGCGGCGGCGTTCCAGCCGGCGCGTGCCAGGCGCGAGGCTTCGGCGTCGGTCGCGCGGCGCGTCGGGGCATACACGATCGCCGCGCCCCGGGCCGCGCCCGGATGCCCGAGGGCCTCGGCGAGCAGCCGATCGATGTGCCGCTCGCGATCGCGCGCGTCGCGCGGCTCGGCCACGCGCAGCGCGAGATTCGGGCGCGCGAAGCCGCGCACGATCTGCTTCGTCTCCGCGCCGAGGCCGAGGCGCGCAACGATCTCGTCGCGCACGACCGGCGTCGCGGTCGCGGTGCAGGCGAGCACACGCGCCTTCGGAAGCTCGCCGACGAGCTGGCCCAGCTCGAGGTACTCGGGCCGGAAGTCGTGGCCCCACTCGCTGATGCAGTGCGCCTCGTCGATCGCGAGCAGCGGGCAGTCGAGGTTGCGCAGCCAGGCGCGGAAGCCCGGGGCCATCACGCGTTCGGGAGCCGCGTAGACGATCTCATAGCGGCCCTCCGCCGCGGCGCTCATGCGCGCGCGCAGCTCGCGCGGCTCGAGCGTCGCGGCGAGATAGCTCGCGCGCACGCCGCGCGCCTCGAGCGCGAAGACCTGATCGTGCATCAGCGCGACCAGCGGCGACACGACGACAGTGGTCCCCGGCAGCAGGATCGCCGGCAGCTGATAGACGAGGCTCTTCCCGCCTCCGGTCGGCGCGACCAGCAGCAGGCGCCGCTCGAGCAGCAGCGTCTCGATCGCCTCGCGCTGGCCGGGGCGGAAATCGACGAGTCCGAGACGCTGCAGGCCGGCCTCGAGATCGAGCTCGGCTCCGGGCCCGGCATCGCCGCGCTGGACGGGTTGAGGCATGTGAATCTCCGCCGGGACGACTTGCCGAGGGGGGGCTCGGAGCGGGGCGGAGAGTAGCGGGGCAGGGGCCCGGGCTTCACCATGGGCGCGCCGAGGAGGGTCTGATTGAGCCACGCGATGCGGCGCGCCGCAGCGATCCTGCGCTTCGGCGCCGCGTGCACGCTGACGCTCGCGCTGCTCGAGGGCTCTCTGCGCGTGCTCGTGGGCGGCGGGCTGCTGCGTCTGCCAGCTCCGCCGCCGAGCGCGAGCGGCGCCTTCTGGGACGCCAGTCATCCGGTCTTCGGCGTCTGGCACCGGCCGCGAGCGGACTTCGAGCACCAAAGCGAGTGCTTCTCGGCGCGCTACCGCACGAACTCGGTCGGCGCCCGGGACCGCGAGCGGGATCGGCGCAGTGATCATCGCCGCATCGTCGTGCTCGGGGACTCCTTCATCGAGGGCTGGGGCCTCTCGGAGGCAGAGCGGCTCACGAATCTGCTCGAGCGCGACACCGGTCTCGAGCACCTGAACTTCGGGATGGCGCATCTCGGGCCCTATCAATACTCGCTGGTATATCGGGAGCTCGCGCGCGAATTCGCGCACGACGCGGTGCTGATCGGGATCCTGGCCGCAAACGACTTCTTCGATCTCGACTACGAGCTCGCGCGCCGAGCTGCGAGCTACGAGTACGTCTACCGCCCCTACCTCGTCGGGCGCTATCCTGACTATCACGAGTGGTTCTACCGCGAGCCGGTCTTCTCCGGCTTGCTGCGCCGGAGCTCCTACACCGCGAACGCGCTGGCCTTCGCGCTGCGCCGGCTGCGCGGCGTGCTGGCTCCGGAGCGGAGCGCGCGGGTCCAGCCCCCGCCCGGCCTCGAGGCTTCCTTTGCCTACGATTTCAGCGACGCGCAATTCGACCTGCTGCGCACCTCGCTCGAGCGGATCCAGCAGGCTGCGCAGGGCCGGCGCGTCGCGGTGGTGTTGATCCCGAGCCACAGCGAATTCGCGCGGAACGCGCAGCAGCCCGGCCCGAGCCCGCTGGCACGGCGCCTCGGCGCGTTCTGCGATGCGCGCGGCATGCGCCTCGTCGATCTGCTGCCGCCGCTGGCGGCCCGCGGCGAGGACCCTCTGCAGGACTACTTCCTGCCCTGTGACTATCACTGGAACGCCCGCGCGAACCGGCTCACGGCAGACGTACTCGAAGCAGTGCTGCGGGAAGACTTCTACCCCGCGCAGTGAGCGGCGGGCGAACGCAGGTCAGCCGCAAGGGGTCCTCCCCGCGCAGTGAGCCGCAGGCGAACGAAGATCACGAGCTGTGCCGGCGGTCAGGGAGCCCCCGGCGGAGCCGCTGCCTCGATCTGCTGTCGGATCCGAGCGATCTGCTGCGCCGCCTGCGGTGTGGCGACCGCTTTGGGCGGGATCCGCGCGAGCCACGCGCGCGCGGCGTCCAGCTGGCCGGCCGCGGCGTGGTTGCGCGCGGCGCCGAGTGCGAAGCGCGGGTCGCCGCGCGAAATCTGGAACAGGCCAGCGTGCACGCGAGCGGCCCGCTCGGAGCGCCCGCTGCGCTCGAGAATCGGCGCGAGGCATTCGAAGAAGCCTGGGTTCGAGAACAGCGCGGCATCGGCCGCGAGCTCGTGCTCGTAGAGCGCGAGCGCGGCGGCGTCCTGCCCGACTTCGCGGTAGACGAGGCAGGCGAGCTCGAAGAGCGCCTCGTCGCGCAAGAAGGATGCGATGCGATCGCGCTCCGCGCGCTGTGCGAGCAGCCGCTCGACCTGTGGCAGCGCCTCGGCCGGGCGCCCGTCGGCGAGTGCTTCGAGCGCGAGGTTCATGCGGCCCTCGCGGTGGTAGGGATCGGCGGCGAGATCGCGCGTGAAGAGCGCGCGCGTGGAGCGCCAGTCCGGCGTGCGCTGCCAGCTGCGCTGCGCGAGAAACAGCAGCGCCAGCACTCCCGCCGCGGCGCAGAGCGCGCGGCTCGCGCCGAGGCGGCGCAGCGGGATCGCCGCGCAGGGCAGCAGCAGCGCAGCGCCGAAGACCGAGAGGAACAGATTGCGTTCGCTGCGCAGGTGCAGCAGCGGGACGAGTCCGGAGGTCGGTAGGAACGCGAGCCAGACCCACGCGAGCGCGAAGGCGGCGACCGTGTGTCGGCGCCAGAGCAGCCAGAGCCAGGCCAGCGCGGACGCGAGTGTGAGGCCGATGCCCGCCAGGACCAGCGGATCCGCGAAGCTCTGCACGACGCGCACTGAGTCGCTGGTCGTCGATGCGAGCGGGAGGAAGATCCACGCGAGGGCCGCAGGCCAGTGCGCGAGGCTGGTTGCGAGCTGGGTCGCCGCGCTGCCGCCGATCGGGGCCGCGCCGGTCAGCGATGCGCCGAGGACCCGCGGGCGCAGCACCAGCAGATACGCAACTGCGACCGCGAGCTCGGCGGCGAGCAGCGGCCCCACGCGGCGCGCCACTACCCGCAGCGTGCGGCCCGAGCGGAGCGCGCTGATCGAGAGCGCCGCGAGCAGAGCCGGGATCACCGCGGCGTTCTCCTTCGAGGCAAGCCCGAGCGCGAGTGCGAGCAGCGCGCCGGCGGAAAAGAGCAGCGCGCTGCCGCGCCGCTTCGCTTCGAGCGCACCGGCGCCGCAGGCCACACTCAGCACGACGAAGAAGTTCGCGAGCGCGGCCGATTGAGCGCCGACCCAGACGTAGATCTCGAGCATGCCCGGGTGCGCCGCCAGCGCGCAGCCCGCGAGCGCGCCGGCCGCGCGCGAGCCCAGCAGCCGTGCGGCGAACGCCGCGAAGAGCGCGCAGGTCGCACAGGCGAGTGCGAGCGAGACGCTGCGGAAGCTGCGCGGCTCGCGCGCAAAGTGGCTCGCGAGCGCGCTCGACACCACGACCTGCAGCGGCCGGTAGTAGGGCTGCGCGAAGGGCTGGTTGCGCAGGTCCTGGATCCGGTGCAGCGGCTCGAGAAACGCGTGCGCGATCTCGCCGGGCGGGCGCAGTACGCTGCCGTGCACGTATTCGGCCTCGTCGGTCCAGACGAAGCCGTAGTCGAGCGCGCGCAGCTGCAGCGCGAGGACGAGCGCGACCGGAAGCAGCCACAGGAGCGCTGCGCGCGCGGCGCGGGGCATCCACCGAGCATACGCGATGCGGAGCGCCGGCGACCGGCGCTGGGAACGCGAGCTCGCGCTAGGCGCGGCCGAGCACGACCTCGAGGCCGAACTGACCCGGGCTCGCGAACCAGCCGTTGATCGGCACGCGCGGCAGCTGGTAGGGGTCGGTCTGCGCGACGATCCGCCCGCCGTGGCAGGACGCGCAGCTGCGCAACCCGGCCTCGCGCACGAGCTCGCGATTCGCTGCGGTGATCGCATTCACGCGGCCGTAGGGATACGCGAAGTTCGACACGCGCGCCCCGAGGCCCTGCTCGAGCTCGCAGCGGCCGGCGAGGATCTCCTCGCGGGCCGCTGCGCCTGCGACGACGCCGAGGTTCGCGTGGCTGCGTGTGTGCGCGCCGATCTCGAAGCCGGCCGCGTGCAGCTCGCGCAGCTGGGCCCAACTCATCCACGCCGGCGCGGGCTCGATT
>CAYTJA010000481.1:0-2346 GCA_964437835.1 uncultured Spirochaetales bacterium | reverse complement strand
CCGTGACGGCGATCGTCGATCGGGTGGAGAACGTCCCGCTCGGCCTCCTGCGCGGGAACGTGCTGCTCGGGTGCCTCGACTCGCGGGCGGCCCGCCGCTCCGTCAACCTGATGGCGTGGCGGGGCGGTCTTCCGTGGATCGACGCCGGCGTGAACGGCGCGGAGCTTCTCGCTCGTATCAACGTCTACATCCCGGGCGCCGAGCAGCCGTGCATCGAATGTTCCTGGGACGACGGCGACTACGCGACCCTCGAGCAGGAATATCCGTGCGTCGGGGAGGCCAGCCCTCGTCCCACGAATGCGCCCTCCGGGCTCGGCGCCCTCGCCGCTGCGCTGCAAGCTCTCGAGTGCCAGAAGTTGCTTGCCCAAAACTTCGAGCAGCTCGCGATCGGGAAGCAGGTCACCATCAGCGCCCTCGCGCATCAGCATTACGTCACGCGCTTCGTGTCGAACGCGACCTGTCGCTTCGATCATGACGTTTGGTCGATCAATGCGCTCGGTCCACGGTCCCAGCGGTTGACCGTCGGCCGCGTGTTCGAGGTCGCCCGCCGATCGCTCGCCGCCGACGAGCCGCTCCGCATGAGCGTCCCGCATCAAATGTTCGCGAAGGCCCTCGTCTGCCCGGCGTGCGGAAATCGCCAGAGCGTCGCGCTGCGTCTCCTCGGGCGCCTCGGTGCCGCCGAGCGCGCCTGCCCCTCCTGCGCGCGCCCCATGCGGGCGGTGGGGAGCGACCTCATCGAGTGGCTCCCGGAAGCGGATCTGCCGCTCCCGATCCGGGATGCCGCGCTTGCGGACCTCGGGTTCCGCCGCGGCGACGTGTTCACGGTCGGCAGCGCGGAGCGCGCGGCGCACTTTCAGATTGGAGCGATCCCATGAACGACCGAGTGTTCACCGGGTTTCTCGAGCGCCAGTTCGAAGGGGGGATGGCGCTCGCGGCGGAGAGCGACATCCTCGACCTCATCCCGGCAGATGGAGCCGGGCGTCAGCGCTACCTCGCGGACTTCCGCTGCAAGGGCTTGCTGCGAACCGCCGCCGGCGCGATCGTCGAGGCCAATCGTTTCCTGCTCGGCATCTGGTTTCCCGACCAATACCTGCGCGCCGCGAATATGTTCGAGGTGCTCACGCTTCTGGCTCCGCCGGACGCATTTCACCCTAACATCAGCCCCGTCGCGCCGATCATCTGTCCCGGCCACCTCGCTCCGGGGACGCCGCTCGTCGACATTCTCTATCAATGCTTTGAGATCATTACCTACCAGCGCGTCACGATGGACGAGCGCAACGCGCTCAACCCGGAAGCCTGCGCCTGGACCCGCCGCAATCAGCACCGCTTCCCGATCGACCCCCGGCCGCTCAAGCGGCGCAGCGTCGACTACGACATCGAGACGTTCGAGATCGAGACGATCGAGGCCACACGATGAGCGCCCCACGAACGGAAGACGGCCACCGCAATGCCCAGGTCGCCGACACGGCGGCCTATCCCGGCGGCGCGCGCGAGACGATGCCTTCCCTCCAGGATCTGGCGATCTCGACGGCGCTCGCGAAGAGCGCGGACGCGGTCGACATGGTCGCGCACCAGCGCTGGGAGCTCACGCTCTCGAATGGTACCGCCATCGCCGCGAGAGCGCACGTCGACGACGGCTGGTTGATGTTCGACGCGCCGCTCGGCCTCGCGCTGGCGCCGTCGGCGCCGGAGAGCATCGCGTGGGACTTGTTGCGTGCAAACGCGACGCTCCGCGGCGGAGCCCGCTTCGTGTTCCGGCCGAACGAGGCGGCACTTCGTGTGCGCGCAGACCTGCCGCTCGACGAGGACCTCGACCTCCACCAGCGCGTTCCCCAGGTCTGTGCCGGGTTCAAAGCGGCGGCCGAGCACGCGCACGCGCAGGCGCGTGCCACGACGCGGAAGGCGCCTGCATCGGATGCGATGGACGAAGCGCCGGAAGTCACGACGGTGGGTGGCGCCGAGAGCGTCGGCGCCATTACCCACGGGGTGATTTTGGGACGTTGCCGCGACACGGGTTGGACAGTAGGCGAACGCGAACCCGGGAGGATCGTGGTCGATCTCGACGTGACCGGCAGGTTCGAGCAGGCGATCGTCGAGACGCGAACGGATCTCTCGGTCGTGGTGAGCGTTCCCGTGCTCGAGGTCGCCGCGCCGGACGCGGGGTCACGCCCGCCAGTCTGCCGGCAAGCGTTCAGTCTGTTGCTGCTGCGCGTTTGTGGACTGATTCGCATGGCGCGCGTCGCGATGGAGAGGCGGGACGGCGCGTCGGCACGCTTCGAGGTCGTCTTTGCGAGCGAGCCCTCTGTTGCCGAGCTCGCGCATGCGTTCTCGGCACTCTCGGTCGCC
>CAYTJA010000480.1:0-4931 GCA_964437835.1 uncultured Spirochaetales bacterium | reverse complement strand
CCCGCCAATCGGGCAGAGGCTGAGATCGGGCTTCCGGATTGCTGAGAGATGCCCGGCGGCGGGGTCTCTCAGCGTCTTGGATCAGCAGCACCCCGCGGAGGCGCTGAAATCGCGCGGCCGGGTGCAAACGACCCGGCCTTGCCCTCAGGCCGCGGATTCGATCCGGCTCGCGACGTTCTCCGCGTGCTCGTCGATGGTGCCGAAGCAGGTCTCGAGCACCCAGGTGCGCTTCAGGTAGTAGTGCGCCGGGATCTCCCAGGTGTAGCCCATGCCGCCATACACCTGGATGCAGGCGCGCGAGTTCTTCATCGCGGCCTCGCCGGCGGTGATCTTCGCGGCGGAGACCGCGCGCGAGACGTCTCCGACTTCCGGGTGGTCGAGCGTTGCGCCCGCGGCGTAGGCCGCGGCACGCGCGACCTCCTGGTACACGAACATGTCCGCGCAGATGTGCTTGATCGCCTGGAACGAGCCGATCGGGCGGCCGAACTGCTCGCGCTTCTTCGCGTAGTCGACGGCCATTTCCTGCGTCGTCTCTGCGATTCCGAGCAGGAAGCCGGAGGCGAGCGCGGCGCCTAGCAGGCGCAGATCCTGGGCGCGCGCGGCGTCCGCAATGCGCTCGCCCTGCGGCAGCACCTTCGCGTAGTGGATCGGCGTCAGCGGGTCGAGCGGCGGCTCGACGCGCGAAACCTGGAGCGCCTTCGGATCCACCCGGTAGACACCGTCCTTGCGCAGCAGGATCAGCGCGTCGAGCGACTCGCAGTGCTCGATGACAAAGGGCTCCTGGAGCTCCCCCATCAGGTCGAGGCCGCCGACGACCGTCTCGCCGCTCGCAGCGCCATCGATCAGCCCGGCCGCGAGGTGACTCCAGATCAGCGGCCCCGGAACCAGTGCGCGGCCGAGCTCTTCGAACACGAGCACGGCGTCGGCGCAGCCGAGCCCCACCCCTCCTTCGTCCTCGGAGAGACGCAGCGCGAAGACGCCGAGTTCCGAAAGCTCGCTCCAGAGGCCCTTGTCGAAGCCCGGTCCCTCGAGCTTGCGCAGGTGATCGACCGTAACGCGGCCCTGACAAAAGCTTCGGATGCCCTCTTGCAGGGCCTTCTGGTCGTCGGAGAGCTGGAAATTCACGGGGTCTTGCTCCTCGCCTATCAGGCTTCACTCGGCTGCGCCTGGCTGCGCGCCAGACCTTGCGGGTCCCGGTCCGGGAACGGCCCGGTCCCACCCGCTCTCCGCTCGGCTTCGCCTCGCTGCGCGCCGAGGCGGCTTGCTCTTGCTAGCACTCTTACCGGTCCTAACGTCCTAGCGGTCCTTCGGCAGGCCCTGGATCCGCTCCGAGATGATGTTGCGCTGGATCTGGGAGCTGCCCGCGGCGATCGTCATCGAGAGCGCCTGGATCGTCTCCCACGAGAAGTGCTGCACCGGCAGGCCCGCGATATCGCTGCGGCCGAGCGCCGCGCGCCCGAGCACGCGCAGCGAGAGATCGCCGACGCGGTTCTTCGCTTCCGAGAGCACCAGCTTGACCGCCGAGCCGCCGACGCCCGGCACGCCCGAAGACGCCGCCTGCGACACCGAGAGCTTCACCATCGCCCAGGCGGCGTCGAGCTGTGCAGCGAGCTGCCCGACCTCGCGGCGCAGCGCGCGATCTTCCCAGGCCGAGGCGTCGTGGCGCGTGACGCGCGCAGCCGTCTGTGCGAGCTCGCGCAGCCACTGCTGCATGTCGACGATCTCGCCGACGAAGGCGGTGCCGCGCTCGAAGCGCAGCGTCACGTTCGTCACGCGCCAGCCGTCGTTCTCGGCGCCGACGCGGTGCTCGACCGGCACGCGCACGTCGCTGAGGAAGACCTCGCTGAACTCGCTCTCTCCGTGCAGCTCCAGCAGCGGGCGGATCTCGATGCCCGGCAGCGTCATCGGCAACACCAGCCAGCTGATGCCCCTGTGCTTCGGCGCCGAGGAATCCGTGCGCACGAGCAGCTCGCAGTAGTCCGCGACCTGCGCGAAGCTGGTCCAGATCTTGTGGCCGTTCACGACGTAGACGTCGCCGTCGCGCTCGGCGCGCGTCTTCAGGCTCGCGAGGTCCGAGCCGGCGGTCGGCTCCGAGAAACCCTGGCACCAGAGCTGCTCTCCGCGCAGGATCTGCGGGAGGTGGCGCGCCTTCTGTTCGGGCGTGCCCTCGGCGATGATCGTGGGTCCCCCGTGCAGCAGCCCCACGAAGTTGGTGCCGATGTAGGGCGCCTTCGCGCGCGCGTACTCCTCGTGGTAGATCAGCTGCTCCGAGAGCGAGCCGTCGCGCCCACCGTACTCGCGCGGCCAGTTCATGCCGGCATAACCGCCCTCGAAGAGGCGCCTCTGCCAGCCGCAATCAAAGGCGCGGCGGGCCGGCCAATCCTCGCGCGGGGGCGGCGGCCCCTGAGCGGCTCCGGCGTCCTCGAGCCAGGCACGCAGCTCGCGCCGGAATTTGTCGTCGGAGGGGCTGCTTCGGAGGTCCACGGCGGGCGCATTATCCGACAGCCCGCGCGCGGTTTCAACGCTCCGGCTGCACGGCCCCCTCGGGCCGCACCAGGGCGAGGCCCACGGCCGAGAGGAACATCGCGCCGGCGAAGACCAGCAGCGCCGGCCCGTAGCCGCCGCTGCGGTCGAAGACCTCCCCCGCGAAGTAGGGCCCGAGGAAGCCCCCGGGCAAGAGCGTCAGCGTCTGCACGCCGTAGATCTGGGCCAGCGAGCGCACGCCGAAGGCGTGCGTCAACAGCAGCGGGTACACCACGTCGCGCGCGGCGGTGCCGAGGCCGAAGCACGCGACGAAGATCCACACCACGGCCGTGTCTCCCTCGACCGTGAAGGCCGAGAGCGCTGCGAACCCCGTCATGACCTGGGTCGCGACTGCCGCGCGCACCGGGGACATGCGATCCGCGAGCGCACCCGAGAGCGCCTTCGTGAACAGGCCAATCGCGATCGCAGCGCTGTACAGCGCAACCGCCCGGGAGCTCGGCAGCCCCGCGCGTTCGAGCACCAGCACGAAGTGGCGCTGCAGCCCGACGAAGCAGAAGAACATCGCGAAGAGTGCGACCGCGATCAGCCAGAAGCTGCGAGTGCGCAGCGCGGAGCCGAGCGAGACCTCGGGACCCGACGGGCCCCCTGCGTGCAGCGCCCGCGCCGGGCGCGTATCGGGGGCCACCCCCTCCCCTGCGCGCGGCTCGCGCACCGCAAAGAGCGCAAATGGAAACATCGCGAGTCCGCCGATGCCCGCCGCGAGCCACAGCATCGCCCGCCAGTCCAGATCCTCGATCAGCGCGCTCGCGAGCCACGCGAAGAGCGCACCGCCGAGATTCGCGCCGCTGTAGACGATGCCTAGCGCGAGCCCGCGGCCGCGCTCGACCCAGCGCGCCGCCACCGCGCCGACCGTCACATCTCCGGTGCCCGCGAGGCCGAAGCCGAGCAGCCCCATACACGTGAGGTAGCCGCCGAAACTCTCGATCTGCGCCATGCCGCAGACCGCAACGAGCTGCAGCACGATGCTGACGAGCAGCACCGGGCGCGTCCCCGCGCGCACGCAGAGCCAGCCCGCGAGCGGTGCGGCCAGCGCCTGGAGTGCCAGCTGCGGGCCGTTGCCCTGCCCGTACTCGGCGCGCGTCAGGCCCAGCTCGGAGATCATCGGCCCGGCGACGGCCGCGAGCGCGTATGCGAAGCCGAGCCCGACCTGGCACATCATCGCGCCGAACACGACCCAGGCCGCGCGCCCGCGGATGTCGCCCGCGACGCCTGCGATCCACCTCACGGCTCCGCTCGCCGCTATTCCGAGAGCACAGCCCGTGCCGCCGCTTCGACGGCCGTGCCGTCGAAGAAACGCGGGTTCATGCCGCCGTGCAGGCGCACGGCGTTCGCGAAGCTGAAGTCGCGGAACGCGGCGGCGTCGAGCAGCCCTGCCTCGCACAGCTCCCAGGCCTCGGCCACGACGGCCGACATGTCCGGGACGTCGAAGTGGCCGATGTCGCTGCCGAAGACGGCCTTGAAGCGCGTGCCGAAGGGCGTGAGGCGGGAGTCGAACGCGAGCGCATTCGCGCGGTCGTCGGCCTCGCAGCCGAAGAAGAGCCGCGCGGTGTAGCGATCCAGGAAGTCCTCCGGGCGCTCGATCTCGAGTGCGGCCCACTCATCGAGCTCCTCGGGGGCCACCTCGGCCGTGTAGAAATTCGCGAGGCTGCGCTCGAAGTCGCCGACGCGGGGCGAGATCCACTTCCCGCCGTGCCGGCGCGCGAGCTCGCAGAGGCCGCGGCGGTCGAGCAGCGCGGGGTTGGTCTGCTGCAGGCCCGCGACGCTGCGCTTCTGCCACAGACTCAGCATCGCGGCGAGCTGCTGGAACGCCCAGGCGATGCCGCCCTCGAGCAGTCCGAAGTGCAGCTTCGGGAAGCGCCGCGTGACGCCGCCCATCACCAGCGACTTCCCGAGCGCGGCCTGGTGCAGCGCGTGATTTCCGATGTGGTTGAAGCTGTAGCTCGAGATCGAGCGGCCGACCCACGGAATCGCGGGCAGCGTGCCGGAGTGGGCCGTCACTGCGACGCCGAGCTCGCTGCAGCGCGCCCAGAAGGGGTCGTAGTCGAAGGCGGAGTCCACTCCGAAGTAGTCCATCCAGTGGGCGTCCGGGAATGCCTGCGGGGCCGTTTCGTGGAGCGCTGGAATCGGGCGCGGCACGCCCGCCGGGATCATCACGACCTTGTGCCCGAGCCGCGTGACCGCGTGCTCGAGCTCGGCGATCGCCTCCTCGGGCGTGTACATCGGAATCGACGCGACCGGGCACATGCGCTGCGCAAACTCGGCGAACATCTCCGCCTGCAGCGTGTTCAGCGCGCGCACGCTGATCTGCCGCAGCTCGGCCTCGAACTCGAGCGGCAAGAACAGGCCGAGGCCGCCATACACGATCGTGTAGTCCCAGCCGAGCTCCG
>CAYTJA010000479.1:0-1548 GCA_964437835.1 uncultured Spirochaetales bacterium | reverse complement strand
ACACGACGAGCTCGTGGTCGGTATTCAGGTCGGGCCATCGACGGAACAGCGGAACTCGTCGGGTTTCGATGACGAGTTCGTCGTCGGCAAGGTCGAGCTTGATTGATCGCTCTTTGCCGAGTGGACCGACGAAACGGATGCGTGGCGGTGTTCCCTCGTCGAGTGCGAGCATCTCGATGTCGATGTCGGCCTTTGCGGCGTCGAGGACACGCTCGATCAACACGAGAGCTTCTCTCTTGTCGACGTCCACAAGAGAGAGGTCGAGGTCGGCCGAGTAACGGCACTCGTCCAAGAAGCAGTAGCGCAGCGCGGTGCCACCCTTGAAGACCAGTCGCTCGTCATCCAGACGAGCAAGCGCGCTGAGCACGTGGGCCAACACGTAGTCGCGCTCGACGGTCTGTGCGGCAACACCGTCGGCATCCGCGCGACGCGTGATCTGCGCAGGGGTAATCATTGGGTCAGTGAATTCCGAAGCTCGTCGGGTTCGCGGTCCCACCGGACCCACCACTTCGAGTCGCGCCAGAGAGACTTCCTTCGGTGCTTCGGTTCCAGGTCGAGATCAGCGCTCGGGATGCGGAGCGGCTGGAGGCTCGACGCGAGCGCACCGATCTCGAGCCGGTCTGCGATCGAACCGATCCGACGCAACGCCGGCCCCCAATCGAGCTTCTGAGCGAGGTCCATCATCCGCACCGGATCGATCTTGGGCGCGGCCGTCTCGAGTGCCTCGGCAATCACTGCCGCTCCCCCGACGAGCTCAGGACGGGCCGCCGCATCGAGCAGTGCGCGCTCGGGGCTCGAGATCCATGAAGGCCCGTCGCGCTCGGCACCGACATGCACGGCGCTTGCAGGCTCGATGATCGTCCGGAGCGCGCGGCCCGACAGTGACTCCATCCGCACCCGGCGCGCGACCGCGACTTGAATCGTGCGCGCCGGATGCGTGAGCAGCCCCAGCTCGTCGAGTGCGCTGCGGTATCCGATCCGGTGCCGGATCCCTGGAAGGGCCGCGGCGACCGCGACGGCCAGATCCTCGGCTGCAGTCCGTGTCCCGAGAACACCAAGGTTGCGGATCGCATAGCTGCCAGGCCGGAGCCGTTCGAGCAGGCCAGCATCGACCAGCCGGCGCAGCACATTCGAGGCTGCCTGCGACGAGATTCCCAGGCGCGTGCGGGCCTGCTCGGCGGTAAGGGTTGTCGAGCCTTCCGCGATCAACTCGTCGAGCAGTGCGATGCCTCGATCTTGTCTCATCATGGCACTTCTTCACGATTGTCATGAACTGCTGGCATTCAGAGACTAGTCGAGTAGTGCCTTGATGGCAATACTTCACGATAACGATGAAGGAGAGCCGCCTTTGCGATCGCCGAGCGGTGTCGCCCTTGCGCCTCAACGGAAGGACGGTACACTCGAGTTTGTCCACTTCTCCATAGGAATTGCAGACATGCTTGACAGTGACGCCGCGGAAGCAAAGAAACGGGTGCTGCGCTCCAAGGACCGCTACTTCGAAGTCGATGACTTTCCTGGGTCGCGCACCGCGGTGGCCCGCGCGGCCGA
>CAYTJA010000478.1:0-4975 GCA_964437835.1 uncultured Spirochaetales bacterium | reverse complement strand
GGTTCCCGCCCTCCTCGATCGAGAGCACCTCCCACTCGTAGCGGGTGCCCCGGCGCAAGAAGCCCGGCGGTACCGCGAGACTGGTTGCGGTCGGCGGCATCATCACGTCGAGCACGATCTTCGGCAGCGCCGCCAGGCCGGTGTTCGGGAGCACCACCAGAACCTGGTAGCCGATGATCGGGCTGCCGTTGGGCGGGTCGACCTGCTCCCACCGCACCACCGCGTTTTCCGGATCGACTAGCGCGCCCCCCTCGTGCGGACCCAGCAACAGCGGGCCGTCGGGAATGTCGTGGCTCAGCGTGGCGGTTCCGAAGAACTGCTCGTCGTCGTTTCCCTCGCCGCGGAAGCGGTACTGGCCCTCCGGGAAGCGCGCGAGGAATTCCGCGAGCGGGACTTCGTCGAAGCTCGGCTCGCCGCTCTCGACGAACAGCTCGGTTCCGCCCTGCAGAGCAAAGCTCCCGCGCGTCGTGGACCGGAACAGCCGCCGGCCCTTCGGATCGGTGATCTCGATCCACTGCCAGGGATCCGAATCCAGGAAGACCTGGATGCCGGCGTCGCCGTCGGTGTCGTTCGCCTCGATCTTGAGGCGCGCGTCTTTGAACTCGACCCGCAGATCCGAGTCGTCGTCTCGATCGCGATCCGCGTCTGCGGTCGACCCCACGAGCAGAGTCGCCACGGCAAGCGCAATCCCTTCGAGCTTTCGCATGCGTCGCTTCATCGGAGTGTCTCCTGTTCATGCTGATCCGGCGTTCGCCCGGCCCTGCGGCCTCGTGCCGCAGGTCCGCGACGCGCAAATGCTAGGCACGGAAGATGAAGACGAGGTTGCCGGCGGATGAGGAGATGGCAATCTCGAGGCGACGTCGAGGCAGGTGCTCACAGGCGCCTTGCCGCAGCGTGACCGCAAGATGATCACCCGGTCAGGTGCCCGATCTCGGCGCCTCGATCGTGGATCCCTCGCGAGCGCGTGCTCTAGACTCTCGGCATGCGCCTGCTGTTGGTGGAGGACGATGCGACGGTCGCCGGCTTCGTCCGGAAGGGACTGACGCAGGAGGGCTTCGTCGTCGACCACGCGGCGGACGGCGTCGGCGGACTCGCAATGGCTTCGAGCGCAGCTTACGACGCCGCGGTGATCGACGTGATGCTGCCCGGGATGGACGGACTCGCACTGATCGACGAGCTGCGCAGACGCAGGATCCAGCTGCCGGTCATCATCCTCAGCGCCAAGCGTTCCGTCGCCGAGCGGGTCGCAGGACTCCAATCGGGCGGAGACGACTACCTGACCAAGCCCTTCGCGTTCTCGGAGCTCCTGGCCCGGATCCAGGCGCTGATTCGCCGCGCCACGAATGCTCCGGAGCCCTCGGGCATCCGCGTGGGAGAGCTCCACAGCGACCTGCGCGCTCGCACGGTCACCCGCAGCGATAGGCCGATCGCCCTTCAGCCGCGCGAGTATGCGCTGCTCGAGTACCTCGCGCGCAACGCCGGCCGGGTCGTCTCGAAGACCATGATCATCGAACACGTGTGGGACTACAACTTCGATCCCCACACCAACATCGTCGAGTCGCGGATCTGTCGACTGCGCGAAAAGGTCGACGCCGGCTCCGGCACTCCGATGATCCACACCGTGCGCGGAATGGGATATGTCCTCCGATCCGACCCCTGAATCGGGCCGCAGTCTCGCGCTGCGCCTGACGCTCTGGTACTCGGGAATCTTCGCGGGATCCTGCGCGCTGGCCTTCGCGCTCGCCTACGCACTGATCGTCGCGACCGTGCAGGATCGCCTGGACGAGGATCTCTGCGACGACGTCGAGGAATTCGCCGTTCTCTACCAGACGGACGGCCAGACACGCGTCGAGCACGAGATGCGACTCGACACCAAGGGGGAGGAAGCCGAGAAGAGCTTCTTCCGACTGTGGTCACGTGACGGGCGACTGCTGCTGGCGACCGATCTCAGCGCCTTCCCGGGGCTCGGGCCACCGCCGGAATCGGTGTTCGCGGCGACAGCGACCGCCGAGCCCCTGCTCGAGAGCTTGGAATTTCCGGGGCGCGGCCACGCCGTGCGCGCAGTCTACGGGGCGATCTCGCGCGATCTGGTGCTCGAGATCGGCGAGTCCGTCGAGGACGACGACGAATTCGTTGCAGCGCTCTTGCGCGACTTCGTGGCGCCCCTCGTCGCCTGCGTGCTGCTGGGTCTTCCCGCCGGCTGGTTCCTGGCGCGCCGCGCCTTGCGCGGCGTCGAGGACATCACGCGAACGGCCACCGAAATCGCCGCCGGCGCGCTGGACCGGCGGGTCGCGGTGCCGGGCGAGGGCAACGAGCTGGCGCGGCTCGCGCAGGTCTTCAACGCGATGCTGGATCGCATCCAGGCGCTCGTGGTTGGACTGCGCGAGATGGGCGATCACCTCGCGCACGACCTGCGCAGTCCGCTCACGCGCATTCGCAACGCCGCCGAGCTGGCCCAGGCCAGTGCGCCGGTCGACGCGGCCGAGGCCTCTCTCGCCGCCACCGCAACCGAGGAGTGCGACCGCCTGCTCGAGCTGATCAACACGAACCTCGAGATCACCGAGACGCAGTCCGGTGCCGCCGACCTGAAGCTCGATGACATCGATCTGGTCGAGCTCGTCTGCGACGCCTGCGAGCTGTTCCAGACCGTCGCCGAGGACCGGCAGCTCGAGCTGACTGCCGCGCTCCCTGCGCATTGCCGGCTGCGCGCCGATCGGCAGCGCTTGCAGCGCGTGATCTCGAACCTGCTCGACAACGCGCTCAAGTACACGCCGCCCGGCGGTCGGGTGACGATCGCGTTGATCGACGACGGCTCTTGCATACGTCTCCGCTTCGAGGACACCGGTGTCGGGATCCCGCAAGGGGAGCAGGCGCGCGTCTTCGAACGCTTCTACCGCTCCGACCGGAGCCGCTCGGAGCCGGGCAACGGCCTCGGCCTGGCGCTCTGCCTCAGCAACGTGCGCGCACATGGGGGCGAGATCTCGGTCGAGAGCGACCCGGGCCGCGGAAGTACCTTCACTGTCAGTCTGTTTCGCTAGCAGGCCCGCCTGCGGTTCGCTGCGCTTCGCGGGGTGAGCCGCGCGCCCGCTGCTCCAGCTCAGGCTGCGCTGGATTCCGCGAGGATCGCGCGCGCGGCTTCGAGGCCGGCGTGGGCCGCGACGTCCACGGGGCCCGCATCGCTCTCGTTCGTCGAGCTCGCGAGGAAGAGGCCGTCGCAACCCGGCACGCGCAGGCCGTGGCGCCGCAGCGGCGCCCAGTACCAGGCCATACAGGACGGCCGCTGTACCCACTGCAGCTCGGACCACTCGCAGCAGTCGTCGAAGTCGACGTAGAAGCGGCGCAGATAGTCCCGCACGCGCTCGATGCGCTGCCGCGACACCTCCCACGACGGTCGTTCCTGCTTGCGCAGCCAGCGCACGACGTACGCGTGCAGCAGCTGGTGGCCCTCGGGCGCCGCGCGCCGCGAGCCCAGCGACGGAAAATGGAAGCCGCCCCAGTAGCGGCGCTCGTCGCCGACGAGCAGGCGGTTCCAACCGATGTGCGACTCGGGTGGGCCCGCGCTGCCGTCGGCGTTGCGCAGGCGCGGAAGCCGGCGCAGGCCGACCGCGAGGCCGAGCGCGTCG
This sequence comes from uncultured Spirochaetales bacterium, assembly GCA_964437835.1. Classification (GTDB taxonomy): domain Bacteria; phylum Myxococcota_A; class UBA9160; order UBA9160; family SMWR01; genus CAYTJA01. The sequence goes on along the minus strand of CAYTJA010000478.1, from coordinate 1,352 downwards.
CCCTGCTCGTCCTCGAGCGCGCGCGCGAGCGCAGCGAGTTCGCGCGGCACGCGCTCGGAGGGCAGCAGCGGGAGCGCCTGCCAGAGCGGCGCCGCGAGCACCACGAAGCGCGCTTCGATCTCCTGCACGAGATGGTGCTCGTCGACGGCCACCAGCCCCGCCGCGCGAACGCCATCGAAGCGGACCAGGCGCGGCTCGAGGCCGTGGAGGATCGTGCCGCCTCTCGCGCGGATCGCATCCGCGAAGGGCTCCATCAACCCCTGCATCCCGCCGACCTCGGGGTGATCTGCATAACCCGTCTGCATGCGCGGGCCCTCGGCGGAGCGTCCGAAGAAGGCCATCAGGCGTCCGGCCGAGGCGCGCTCGGGATATTCGCAGAAGATCACCGCGACGAGAGTCAGCAGCGCGCGCCGGACGCGGGGATCCTCGACCTGCGCCTCGAGCCACATGGAGAGCGGCAGCGCGAGCGCCGCCTCGCGCTCGGTCTCACTCGCGCCCGCGAGTGCCGCGAGCGCCTTCCCGAATTCCGGCAGGCGCTCCGGCGGACAGCCGAGCGCGTCGCGCGCGAGGCCAGCCATGCCCGCGGCGTCCCAGCGTCCCTCGAGAATCGCGCGCGCAGCACCCGGCTCGCCGGGCAGCAGGTGCACGCGCATCCCCGCGCCGATCTCGCGCAGCGGAATCTCGACGCCCGCCTCGCGCGCCGCGATCTGCCCGTAGCGCCAGCCGATCTGGAGATCCGTCACGTCCATGCCGTCGCGATGGCCGGCATCGATCCAGTAGCCGCGATGCAGCGTCGAGCCGCCGCGGCCGCCGACCTGGGGCACGCGGTCCACGATCGCAACCTCGAGCCCTCGCTTCGCGAGCACGGCTCCGGCTACCAGTCCGGCCAGGCCGGCCCCCGCGATCGCGACGTCGCAGCGCTGCACTTCACCCATCCCGCGCGATCCTATACCGTCGCGCGATGATCAAGCTCGTCTTCTGCGTACGCCGCCGGCCCGAGCTCTCGTTCGACGAATTCCGGCGCACCTGGCTCGACTCGCACGGCCCGCTGGTGCGCCGCCTGCGCGCGCAGCTCCCGCAGATGCAGCGCTATGTGCAGAGCCACCTGATTCCGGGCGCCGCGAGCGATGCGCTGCGCGCGTCGCGCGGCACTGCGGAGCCCTTCGACGGGATCACCGAGGTCTGGTTCGAGACCCTCGAGAGCCTGGGCGGCGATGCCGCCGCGGCGGCCGACGCCGGGCGCCAGCTGCTCCTGGACGAGAGCCGCTTCATCGATTTCGCGCGCTCGGCGGTGTTCCTGACCGAGGAGCACGAGATCTTCTAGCGGGCCTTGCGGGTCCCGGGCCGGGAGC
>CAYTJA010000477.1:0-25488 GCA_964437835.1 uncultured Spirochaetales bacterium | reverse complement strand
GCCACCCGGTTGCCCCTCCCGAACCTGCCTCAATACCGTTCCCGAAGGTCGATGCGCGCGTCGCTGCCGCGGTAGATCCCGAAGGTCGCGCGCCCGCTCGGGTCTTCGCTGTAGCTTCCGTCGCCGTTCCAGTCGTACTGCAGGAACGGAAGATCCAGGCCTCCAGCGGAGAGGTCGATGCCGAGATCGACCGAGCCGGTGTTGCCGGCGCCCGGCGCCGAGAGCGAGAGGCCGGCGTCGCCCGCGGCGAAGGGGGCGTTCGCCACGGAGGCCGAGCTGACGAGCGAGGGCGGCGACGGCGTGAGCTGGATCTGCGCTGCCGGCACCGAGAGGCAGAGCTCATCCAGGTGCGTCCCGAAGCGGATGCCGTCGAAGCTCTCCGCGCGCAGCGGTACCGCGAGGTCGCGCAGCTCGGGTCCGTAGGCGTTCTGGAACGCGAGGCGACCCCAGCGCATCGAGTTGCCGTCGGAGAAGGTGATCCCCGCGCCCGCCAAGGGCTGCCCGATCGCGAGCGGATTCGCCGCATAGGCCACGCCGTCCTGATCCAGCACGCTGACCTGGATCCCGATCTCGGCAGAGAAGGGCGCCTCCGGCGCAGCGCGCACGAACGCGAGCGCGGGCCCCTGATCGAAGGACACACGCGCCTGGCCCCCGCCCAGATCCTCGACGCGCGGCGCGTTCGGTCCAGCGCTGTCGAGCCCGCCGTGCAGCGCGCTCCAGCTGCGGGGTGAGATCGTCGCCGGAGTCAGGCGAAACCAGCCGCCGCTGTAGTTCGCGGTAGCTGTGCCGCTCTGACTCACGGCCGTCGCGCGCAGGACCGGGTGGCTGGCCGGCTCGAAGTCGAAGGGCTGCCCGAGATAGCTGAAGCCACCCGCCGCGCAGCCCGTCGAGAAGCTCACCGGATCGAGAGCGACCTCGAATCGCTGTGGCGTGAAGCGGCCGACCGCTCCCGACGCCGCGCCCCAGACGTCCCCCGCACCGAGATAGTCGGCGTCGGCCACGTGCGCCTGCAGCGCGATCGCGCCGACCTCGTCGAAGCTGACGGAGCTGTTGCGGAAGCTCCCGGCCGGCGCGATCGCCACGAAGCTCGCGCCGGCGCCGAGCGCGCCCGCACCGCCGCTGCCGTTGCGGCCGCCGGCCGGCGCGAGCAAAGCGGCCGAGCGCAGCTCGATGCCTTCCGGGCTGCTCTCGAGCCCATAGCTCGGCGTGCGCACGCCCGCGGAGCTGCGGGCCTCGAGTGTGACGGCGAAGGGCACGCCCGCCGCGACGAAGACCGCGCCTGCGGGCGTCGGCGCGCCCGGATTCCCAGAGCCGTCGGCGCGCGTGACGCTCGTGATCGCGAAGCTCGCCGGCCTCACGACGATCCCCGCGCTGGCGCCCTGCACGCCGCCGACCGGCTCGGCCGGGGCCGAGTCCCGGAACGAGAGCGAGATGCGCCCGACGTCGTCGTGCTGCGCAGAGACGGAGGCCTGGCCGCTCGCGAAGTTCACGGGCAGCGGCGTCGCCGCCGCGGGCGAGCTGCCGACCGCGACGCCGTTTACTGCAACCGCCGACGCAAACGAGGTCGGATCCAGAGCCGAGGCCCAGACGCCGAGCGTCTTCGCGCCGGTGTAGGTCTCGATCACGCCGCACTCGGGGTCGGTCGGCGTCTGGCCGTAGGCAGCGAGATACAGCGCGAAGGCCGTGCCCGCGGTCTGCGCCGGGATCACACTATTGATCGCGACGGGCGGCGGATTCGAGAGCGCCGCCGCTGTCACCACGAAGCCGCTGGGCCCGAACGCCAGCGCGCCCTCGACGTCGTCGTCGCGCACGCCGGGCGATGCGGTCTCGTAGACGTCGACGTCCATCGGTGTCGGCCCGGCGCGATAGGTGAGCCAGAAACGCGCGAAGCCGCCGTCGCCCGCGAAGAAGCTGTAGGTCGCGAGCCCGTCATCGGCGGCGCCGTCCGAGAAGCTGCCGAGATTGCCGGCGTGGCTCTGCCAGCTGCCGCGGCCGGTCTGGGTGTCTAGCGTGACCGCGCCCGAGTAGGTCGTGACGGTGCTGCCATCTCCCGCGCGCGCAGTCACGCTGGCGGCCTCGGCGACGCAGTGGATTCCGAGCTGATCGTGCGCGAGCAGGAAGCTCGAGGTCGAGGGGCAGCTGTGGGTCGCGCCCATGTCGCGCTGGATCAGCGCGGCGGTGCCCTCGTAGGCGTAGACGCGCACCTCGTCCTGCGCGCCGTTCGTGGAGTTCACGCTGGTGCCGGCCAGCGCGAGGCCGTCGTGTGCGTCGCCGAACCAGAGCGTCTCGAGGTTGGCCGGGTTGATCGCGCCGCCGCGGCGGTTCGCGACGGCAGCGCCATTCAGATACAGGTCCATGCGCCCGGCCGCGAAGCTCCAGCTGATCGCGAGGTGCTGCCACTGCCCGCTCGCGAAGCTGTAGGCGCCACTGGTGGCCGTGAACCTCGTGCCGCCGTTGTTCGACAGCGTGAATACGAGCCTGCCGCTGGCGTCTTTCAGCAGCTGGAACGCGCGGTGCGCAGGCGCGGCCCCCTGGCTCCGGCTCGCGTCGATCAACGCGGCCGCTGCACTGGCGTTCCAGACCGAGTCGATGCGCGCCCAGAGCGTGATCGTGCCGGCGGCCGGCACCGCGAGCGCGGTCGTCGCGGCCGCGATTGCAGGACCGGTGCTATTCGCAGGAAACGAGCCGCCGCGGCAGACTCGCCCCGCAGCCGTCGACGCCGCAGTCCCCCGCGCGGTGCCGTGATTCCCGGAGCCGCTCGCGTCGAGGATCTCCCCCGCGACACCGCTCCAGACCCCCTCGTCGAATCGATACTCGGCCACGGGCGCGGGGATCGAGTAGCGCTGCGCGCTGTTGACCAGCGATGCGATCGACGTGAAGATTCGCTTCTCGTAGTCGGAGTTGTCGAGTTCCCAGCCGATCTCGGCCTTGCCGCCGCCGGGGTTCACGATCGTCCCGTAGCGCAGCTCGAAGGAGCCGTCTTCGTTCAGCACGATCTGGAGCTGGTAGCGGCTGGTCGGCTGGTTCCACTCCTTGACGTCGAGCCAGGTCACGACGAACTGGCGGTTCGGCGAGGTTCCGAGCGAGGCCCAGCGCACCGAGCCGCCGGTCGTCGGGTCGAGGTCGTTGCCGTAGACACGAATCGTGCGCGCGAGAGACGCGTTCGGATACGGATCCGGATAGGTCGGCGGCGGTCCGACCGAAGCCGTGCCGACGTTGCAATAGGTGTTGTTGAACTGCACGCGGCCGTTCGACATCACGCGCAGCTGCGTGTAGCCGGCGCCGCCGAACCAGAACGTGAAGCCGATCGGCAGCAGGTCCGACACGTCGTCGTCGATCGCGGCCGAGCCGCCGGTGCAGGCCGCGGCCGGCCCACCGGGCGCGCCGGTCCAGACCACGTTCGTGTGGCTCGCGGAGTCCGTCCACGCGAAGGGCGCCGCGCTCGCGACATAGGTCGCCGAGAACGCGCTGCCGGGCGCGAGGCCGAGCAGCAGCGCGCAGTGCGCGGCGAGCGCGAGCCGCCGGCGTTCAGGGCGCATCGCTGAAGGTCGCGCTGACGCGCCGGCGCACGTAGCCGGCGGCGCCGAAGCTGCCGCGCTCCGCGCTGCTCTGGATCTGGAACACGAACTCCGGGGCCGCGCCGTCATGGTGCTGCGAGCTCGCGCACTCGACGCTGACGGCGAAGCCGCGCAGTCCCCCTTCCGAGAGCGTGAAGCTCGTATCCGCGGGACAGGCGTGACCGCGCAGCGCATGCAGCGCCGCCCACTCGACCCCGCTGCGCGCAGCTTGATAGGCCCGCGCGGTCTCGAGGGAGGTGGTCGCAGCCGAGCGCTGATCCCCCGCGAGCGAGAGCAGCGCCGACGCGGCCCCCGCGAGCGCGACGAGCACGAAGATCGCCGTCACGAGTGCGAAGCCGGCGCTGCGCCGATCGCGGCTCACGGCACCGCCTCCACGTGAACCTGCTGCAGCAGGCGCACCTGCTCGTCGCCACGCCTCAAGTGGAGACCCAGGCTCACGAGCCCGGCGCGGCTCGCCGTGCCGGGCTCGTAGCGGAACTCGCAGCTCGCGAGGTCGTCCGCGAGCGCCGCGACCCGCCCGCCCGCGAGGGGAGCGCCGAGCGGATTCTCCGGCTGCAGCGCGGTGGGCGCATAGCCATCCACCCGGTACAGCGTCCCGCCGCCCGCGCTGCAGAGGTAGGACACTGGCCCTTCGACGGCGAAGACGCGCTGGCGCGGCGACGCGTAGCGAAACCGGAAGCTCGAAGAGAGCCGCAGCTGGTCCTCGTCGGCGTCGTCCTCGATCGTGATCGACAGCGTCGCCGGCGTGATCACTCCGGGATCGGCGCCGGACGCCGCGTCGGCCCAGGTCGAGGCGTCGCTCGGGTAGATCGCGAGGCGGGTGCCGGCCGGCAGCGGCACCCCATACGCGAACGAGAGTCGCGTGAAGCGGCCGAGCAGATTCAGGGAGTCGTCGCCGCTCGCGAAGTCGAGCCAGTCGCTCGCAGCGCTGTGGTCGACGCCGCCCGGGTTCAGGCCCGCGCCGCTGCGGTAGCGCGCGCCGTCGCTGCTGCGCAGCAGCTCGAGCGCGCGGCCGTCGCCAGAAACGCGCAGGCTGTTCGGCAGCGCGGCGCGCACGTCGCGCGCAATTCGGCCTAGCGCAGTGGTCGCGCCGTCCACCAGCGCCGCGCGCCGGCCGACGTCGACCTGCGCCTGCATCGGTCGCAGCACCAGCCCCGTGAACATCCCGGCCAGCAGACCCGTCAGCACCATCACGAGCACGAGCTCGATCAGCGTGAAGCCCGCGAGCGCGCGGCCGCGGGCTGCCGTCCTCCCTGTGCGGGCGACCCGGGTCACGGCTGCGTCCGGTAGCCGGAGAGCAGCACCTCGGCCGCGCCCTGGGTCACGCGCAGGTCCACGCGCAGCAGATCCGGCGCGCCGCTCAGATCTGCGAGCTGCGCGCCCAGGTCGACCTCGACCTGCACCGCGTAGGCCTCGAGGCCGGGCGTCGGCGTGCCGCTCTGGTCCCGCGCGCCCGCGTCGTTCAAGCCGTCGTAGTCACAGAGATTGTCGAAGAGCGCGCGGCTCGCCTCGGGGGCTGGGCAGACGCCCCCGGCTGCGCCGAGATCCGGGTCGTAGACCGGCCGCAGCAGCGCCTCCTCGAGATAGGCTTCGGCGATGACACCGGCCTGCGCGAGGATCATCGCGTCGGCGCTCGAGAGCGCGACGCTGCGGTGCAGCACCAGCGTCCCCGAGAGCGCGATCGCGATCACGACCATCGCAATCACGAGCTCGATCAGCGTCAGCCCGGCCTCAGGGCGCGCGTACAAGACCCGTTGCTCCGACGACCGTGACCACGAGAGCCCCGACCGAAACGTTTGCATCTCGGACCGTGCCGCCCGCATCGAGCGCGCGCCCGAGCGCATCGAAGCGCAGCGGGTCGACATCGCTCGCCAGACTCGTGTAGGAGGGAGGAGTGCGCTCGTAGGCAGGGGATCCGTCCGCGGGATCGACGACCGGCGCGTCGAAGCTGCCGCCCGCGCAGCCGGTCTGCTGGGCCAGGCGCAGGCTGCCCGCGCCGAAGCGCACCTCGACCGCGCAGCCGCTCGCGACCGCGACGCGGCGCGCCTGGCGCAGCGCGGCCGTCACCTCGCTCGCGAACAGCCGCTCGTCGATGTCGTTGCGCGCAAAGAAGCGCGGCGCGCCGATCGCGCTGATCAGACCGAGCAGTGCTACGACCAGCACCAGCTCGATCATCGTATAGCCGGCCCGCGCCATCGCATCAGGCCCCGCGGGCGGAAATCGGCCGGGCGCGACCCCGGCCACGCCTCAGTTGACGGCGCCCGTAGCCGCGTCGTACGTGATGTTGCCGCCGCCGTTGCCCGAGAGCGTGTAGGTCGCGGTGCCCGCGCCTGCCGCCGCGACCTCGCTGCTGGTCCAGTTCGACGGCAGCCCCTGCGACATGATCAGCGCATACAATTCCGCCGCCGTGTCCTGCGCCGCGTTCGCGCTGTCGACGGTCGGCCAGCCGGCCGCGTTCACGATCAGCGTCGTGCTGGCGTCCAGCGTGATCGGGCCCGCTGCGCCGCTGCCTCCGGCGAGCCACTTCGCATGCGCGATCTGGACCGCAGCCCCGAAGCCGCCGCGAGTTCCGGCGAGCGCCGCAGTGCGACCCTCGACCGCGAGGTCTGCGAACTTCGGCAGTGCCACCGCGGCCAGCAGGCCCAGCAGCACGATGACGACTACCAGCTCGATCATGGTGAAGCCCTGCACGCGCTTCCGGTCCATCGATTTTCTCCTTGGACTCATCTCGCCAGCGAACCCACGGCGCTCGAACCTTCGAGCCACGCGGGCGCCTCGAGTGCAACGAGACGGGGGAAGCCCCTGCTCGCCACACGTGAATCTCCCGTCCCTTCGGACGTCCCCGCCGAGATCTTGAGTCGAATAACACTATTCGAGGAGGGCTCGGAGATCGACCCGAGCTCCGCCTCGGGGAAATACACCAGCTCGCGCGTGGTGACATCGAAACACCAGCCGCCGCGCTGCAGGCACTCGGGCCCGGTGCCTTCCCCGCGATAATTCGGGAGAGGCCGCCCCAGCAGCTGCATCGGGTTCGAACCGAGCAGCCCTGCGGCTTCCGGCGGGCCGCCGCGTGCGGCCCGGGTGAGCGCGGCTGCGGCTACCGCAAGGCGCAGCGCATGCGTCGACTGCTGCAGCGCAGCCCGCTCTGCATCCGCTTGCATCAGCTCGAAACGCCGTGAGAGAAACGCCGCGCTCGCGAAGACGATCAGCGCACACAGCAGCAGGCGCAGCGCGGTAACGCGGCGCGCGTCGAAGGCGCGCTCGCGCAGCTGCCACGGGCTGCGCTGCGCTGCGCTCACCCGCCGCTCTTCGCGGCGCTCGAGAGGTCCCACATCGGCAGGTAGACACCGAGCGCGAGCACCAGCACCGCGGCCGCGATCAGCACCAGCAGCAGCGGCTCCATCAGATCCGAGAGTCGCTTGAGCTCATACTCGACGTCGGCTTCGCAGGATTCGGCGATCTCCTGGTGCATCTCCGCGAGCGAGCCGCTCTCCTCGCCGACCGAGATCATCTGCAGAAAGAGCCGCGGGAAGAGTCCGCTCGCGGCCGCGGTGCGCGTCAGGCCCTCGCCGCGCTCGAGGCTCGTGCGCATCGCGAGCACGCGAGCCTCGAACCAGCGATTGTCGATGCCGCGCGCGACGACCTGCAGCGCGTGCAACAGCGGCACGCCGGCCGAGAGATTCATTGCGAAGGCCCGCGCATAGCGACCGACCGCCGCGCACGTCAGGATCCGGCCGACGATCGGCAGCCGCAGCTTGCGTTCATCCCATTGGAGACGGCCAGCCGGGGTACGCAACCACGAGCGCAGGCCGAAGCCGCCCACGATCCCGAGCGCCAGGGCGTAGGGCCAGTACGCGAGCGTCAGCTCCGAGCTCGCCATCAGCATCCGCGTGGGCAGGGGCAGCCGGGCCCCGAAATCCGCGAAGACCTTCGCGAAGGACGGGATCACGAACATGTTCACCACGACGATCGCAACGCCGATCGCGCCCAGCACGGTGATCGGATAGCGAAGCGCCGCCTGCGCGCGCCGGATCGTGTCGCGCTCGAGCTCGAGGTAGCGCGCGAGCTGCGCGTAGGCTTCGTCGAGGCGGCCGGTCGTCTCGCCGATCTGCAGCACGCTGATCACGATCGGCGGAAACACGCGCGGGTGGCGCGCAAGTGCAGCCGAGAACTCGCGCCCGCCGCGCAGCTCCGAAGCGACTTCCGCCAGCGTCGCGCCCAACAGGCGGTTCGGCGCCTCTTCGGCGAGGCTCGAGATCGCGCGCAGGATCGGGATCCCGGAGCGCGCAAGCCGGTGCAGCTGCCGGCACAAGAGGATCAGGTCCTCGGTCGTCACGCGCTCGGCGCTGAGCCGGAACGAGAAGCGGAAGCCTGCCGCAGTGGGCGCTGCGCTCCCCGACTGCGCCTGGATGCGCACCGGAGTCAGCTGCGCCTCGCGCAGTGCGGCAGCCGCCTCGCGCGGCGAGCCGGCCTCGAGCTCGGCTTCGACGAGCGAGCCGTCCTGCCGGCGCGCGGAATACGCGAAGACCGCCACCGCTCAGCGACCGCTGGCAGGCGCTGCCGGGCTCGCAGCGGGCGCTGCCCCGCCTTCCCCGGCCTCGGCCACCTTCAACACCTCGGCGAGTGAGGTCGTGCCCGCGCGGGCGAGGTCGAGGGCCGCGGCGCTCAGCGGCCGGTAGCCCGCGCTCGCGCGCGCGCAGCGCTCGAAGGCGGTGTGATCGCCGCGCCGCAGCGCGTCGGCAGAGGGCGCGTCGGGCTCGAACAGCTCGTAGACGCCCGCGCGGCCGCGATAGCCGGTGCCGCGGCACTCGCTGCAGCCCGCGCCTCTGTGATAGGTCGCGTCCTGGTGCGGGCCGGGCCCCTGTGCCGCGAGCCAGGCGCGTTCTCCGATCGACGGCTTCGAGACCTCGCGGCAGTGCTCGCAGAGCCGGCGCAGCAGGCGCTGTGCCAGCACGCCGCGCAATGCGCTCGCGACCAGATAGCCGTCGACGCCCATGTCTGCGAGCCGGATCGCGCTCGCGACCGCGTCGTTGGTGTGCAGCGTCGAGAGCACCAGGTGGCCGGTCAGCGCCGCGCGCAGGCCGATCTGTGCGGTCTCGCCGTCGCGCATCTCGCCGACCATCACGATGTCCGGATCCTGGCGCAACACGGCGCGCAGCACACTCGCGAAGGTCAGCTGGATCTTCGCGTGTACCTGCACCTGCTGGATGCGCGGCAGCCGGTATTCGACCGGATCCTCGACCGTGATGATCTTGCACTCGGGAACATTGAGCTCGCGCAGCGCCGCATACAGCGTGGTGGTCTTGCCGCTGCCGGTCGGTCCCGTCACCAGCAGCAGGCCGTGCGTCAGGTGGATCAGGTGCTGGATGCGCGCCAGCAGATCCGGCGGCATGCCCATCTTGTCGAGGCCGAGCGCGCCCCCCGACTGGTCGAGCAGTCGCATCACGACCGACTCTCCCCAGGCCGTGGGCATCGTCGAGATCCGCACGTCGATCTCGCGCTGCGCGAGCCGCACGTGGAAACGCCCGTCCTGCGGCAGCCGTTTCTCGGCGATGTCGAGGCCGGCCATCAGCTTGAGGCGCAGCACCAGCGCCGAGGCCACGCGCGTGCCGTCGAGCAGCTGCTCGTGCAGGTGGCCGTCGATGCGCTCGCGAATCCGCAGCACCTTCTCGTCGGGCTCGATGTGCACGTCCGAAGCGCCCGCGCGCACGGCGTCCTCGAAGAGCGACTGCAGGAGCTTCGTGACCGGCGCGTCCTCGCCGCCGTCCTCGAGGTTGCCCCCGAACGAGAAATCGCTGTCGCCCAGCTCTTCGTGCAGCTCTGACGCGAGCTCCGAGATCTCCTCGGTCTTGCGGTAGACGCGGTCGATCGTGGCGATCAGCTCGGATTCGCGCACGATCGCGACCCGCACCGGCTTGCCGAGGATGCGGGCGATCTCGTCTGCCGCGTAGACGTCCGTGGGATCCGCCATCGCGACCAGCGCGTCGCGTTTGTCGTGCTGCAGCACGAGCGCGCGGTAGCGGCGCGCGTGGATCTCGCGCAGCGATTGGACGGCCTCTTTCGAGAGCGTCGCCTTGCGCAGCTCGACGAAGGGCAGCTGCAGCTGCTCGGCGAGGAAGTGCAGCAGTGCGTCTTCGCTGATGAAGCCGAGCTCGACCAGGGTCTGGCCCAGCTTGCGGCCGGTCGCCTTCTGGCTCGCGAGCGCGGTCTCGACCTGCTCGCGCGCGAGCACACCGTGGGAGACGAGCAGCTCGCCGATGCGGATCCGCTTCGGCTTCAACGCAACTGCCTCGCGCCGAGCGACCGCAGGTGCTCGCTCGCGAAGCGCTGTGAGGCCGGGTCGAGGCCCGGCGTGCCGAGCGCGGTCGCGAAGGCGACCTCTGCGTCGCCCCTGCGCTGGCTCAGCTCGAGTGCCAGGCCGAGGCCGAGCCACCAGGCCGCGCGATCGGGCGCGCTGCGCAGCGCGCTCTGGTAGAGCTCGAGAGCGCGCTCGGGCTTGCGGTCTCGCAGCTCGACGCCGGCGAGCACAGCCTGCAGCTCGGGATCGTCCGCCCGGAGCGCGAGCTGCGCCCGCAGGCGTTCGCGCGCGGCGTCGAGCGAGCCCTCGGCAATCAGGAAACGCAGCTCTGCGTCGCGCAGCGCCGGATGCTCGGGAGCGAGCGCGAGTCCCTGGCTGACGAGCGCGCGCGCCTCGGCGCTGCGAGCGCTGCGCACCAGTGCACCCGCGAGCGCAACACGCGTGTCCGAATCGAGCGGATCCCGCTCGAGTGCGCGCGCGAGCTCCGCGAGCTCGTTCGGCGCCTCGTGTTTCGCGGCCGCAATCGGAGTCTCGGAGGATTCGAGCGACACACCCTGCGTCGCACTCTCTGCGACTGTCGGTACGGGCGGTTCGGGCCCGAAGTCGGGCGCAGGCGGCGGCACTTCGACCACCGTGAGCGGCGCGCTCGCCACGGGTTCCACCGGCTTGGGCTTCGAGGACGTCCGGGTTCTCGCGGGTGTCGGCGCGCTGCTGCGCGCAACACTGCGCGGCTCCGGAGGAAGGGCTGCGACGACAAGCGGCGCGACCGGCGCAGCAGACACGTCGGCGATGGGCGCCGCGAGCTCGGACTCCCGGGGTGCAGAGCCGCGGATCTCCACCAGAGCGAGCCACAGCGCCGCGAGCGCCCCGGCCACGGCCCCGAGGCGCAGCGCGAGCCGCTTGCGCATGCCGTGTTCGTGCACGGCCGCGCGCAGCTCGGCCGCGCCTTCGCCCCGGCCGAGCTCGGTGCTGGCGCCGCGCCGCTCGAGGTCGAGCAGCACGTCGTTGACTAGACCCATCGCGCGCCGCCCCCGAAGCGTCCCCTGACGCTCGCGGTATCCCCCACCGCGCGCCGCACGTGCCGCCAGCGCACGCGCGCATCGCCGCGGCCATAGGCCGAGAGCAGCGCCTTGTCGCAGAGCACGTTCACGAGGCGCGGAACGCCGCCGCTCGCGCGGTGCATCGCGATCAGTGCGGGCTTCGTGAAGGGCGGTTGGCCGTGGTAGCCCGCGCGCGCGAGCCGCCGCTCGACGTAGCGCTCGAGCGTCGGGCGGCTCATCGCGTCGAGGCTGCAGCCGAACGCGATCCGCTGCCGCAGCTGGCGCAGCTCGGGCAGCGCGAGCTTGGCGTCGAGCTCCGGCTGTCCGAGCAGCACCACCTGCAGCAGCGGCCCGCGAGCGTCCGAGAGGTTCGTGAGGCGCCGCAGCGTTTCGAGCGTCTCGACGTCGGCCGCCTGGGCCTCGTCGACGAAGGCGACCACCGGACGCTCGCCGCGCCGCCGCTCGGCGAGCGCGCTGCGCACGCAGCGCGAGAGCTCGTGCCCGCGGACACCGCGCGCGGGCGGAGCACCGAGCGCCTCGGCCAGCAGCGCGCGCAGCCCATCGGGCGATTCGCCGGGCTCGGCGAGATAGGCCACCGCGCGCTGGTCGCGCATACGCGAGACCAGCGTCCTGGCGAGCAGCGTCTTGCCGGTGCCGACCTCGCCGACCACCAGGGCGATCGAGGAGCCCGATTCGAGTGCGATGCGCACCACGTTTTCGGCCTCGAGCTGGCCCGGCAGGTCGAGGCGGAAATCCGGATTCGCGGGCAGCGCGAAGGGGGCCTCGCGCAATCCGAAGTACTGCAGATACAGCGGTCCGCCCTGGTTCGCGTTCACCAAGGCTGCGGCCTCGCAGGCGGGCCCGACGGCACTTCGCGCAGCAGCCTGGCCGCATTCGGATGCAGGGACTCGAAGCGATCCTCGGTCGCGCGCAGCTCGTCCGCCCAGATCGCGTCGTCGACGACGAGCGGCTTGAGCAGGATCACGAGCTCGCGGCGCTTCGCCGCGGTCGCGGTCTGCCGGAACAGCGCGCCGACGAAGGGAATGCGCGAGATCCACGGCAGGCCCGCGCGGTCGTCGCGCGAGCCGTCCTCGATCAGACCGCCGATCACGACGACCTGCCCGCTCTTCGCGCGCACGACGCTGTCGGACTCGCGGATCGTGCTGAACGCGAGCGGCAGGCGCTGCGTCTCGCCCGCGATCGTGATGTCCTTGGTCTGGTCCTGCACATCGCTGACCGAGGGATGGATGTGCAGCGTCACATCCTGGTTGACGCCGATCTGCGGCGTGACGTCGAGTGCGACCCCTGAAAAGAAGGGCGTCAGCGTGATGTCGGGCGTGGTGGTAGTCGCGGTGCCGGTCACGGTCGTACTCGAGACGTCGGTCACGAAGAATTCGTCGCTGCCGACCTTGATCACGGCCTTCTGGTTGCTGACCGTCGCGATGCGCGGGTTCGAGAGCGTGTGCACCTCGCCCTGCGTCTCGAGCAACTCGACGAAGGCGGTGAAGTCGTCGGTGTCGATCGCGAGCGAGAAGGCGCCGCCGAAGGCCGAGGTGTTCGTACCCGAGGGCAGCGCGCCGATCGCGGGATCCAGGTTGCCGATGTTGCCCGCGATCTCGGAAATGCCGTCCGCGAGCAGCGTGCCGCCGCCGGTCTGCGAGGCGATCACGGCGTCCGCCAGCAGCGCCCAGTTGATGCCCGACTGGAAACGATCGGAGAGCACGACCTCGAGGATCTTCGCCTCCAGGATCACGCCCTGGCCGATCCGGCGCTGCACCGTTTCGAGGTAACGCTCGACGTCGCGCAGCTCGTGAGGTGTCGCGCGCACCACGACGACGCCGCTGTGCGGGCTGATCACGACCGAGCGATCGGGCTCCTGGCCGATCATCGCGCGCAGGCTTGCCTCGATCTCGTACCAGAAGTCGACCTTCGAATGGGTCGCGATCTGGCTGCCCACCGAGCTGCCGGATTCCCTGCCACCGATGACGATCGGTGCGTTGCCTCCGCCGCCCTGCTCCGAGCCGCGCCCCGATTCGGTCATCTGCCCCGAGCTCACCCGCGTCTCGGAGCGGCCCGAGCGCTGCACGTTCAGATAGTCGATCTGGAAGCTGCGCGTCTGCAGCGAGGCAGGCCCGACGAAGAAGACGCGCCCGCCGTTTCGGAAGTCGATCGGCGCGATCTCTCGCAAGGCCTCGAGCACTTCGCGAACCGTGACGGAGCGCAGCGCGAGCGAGACGCTGCCCTCGACCATCGGGTGCACGACGATGTCGTAAGGCGTGCCCTCGACGAGCGAGCCCAGGAACTCGCGCAGCGGCGCCTCGTTGACCGAGACGTCGAAGCGCACTTCGCCGCTCGGCTCGGGCAGCGCCATCCCGAGCGAGCTCGGCGAAGGCAACAGGGCATCCGGAAGTGACAGCGCGGGAAGCTCCCGCGCCGGCGCGGCAGCCGCGGCCGCAGGCTCGGAGGCGGGCGTCGCTGCGGGAGGCTCGGGCGTCGCGCAGCCCAGCAGCACGCCGGCGACGCTCGCGAACCACAGGTGTCGCAGCCAGCACTTCGTCACTCGGAGGGCTCCTCGAGGCCCGCGGGCTGTCTGACCTGCGTGCGGCGCAGCGGCAGCCGGATCGCTCCCGCGGCGCTCTCGAGCCAGACCAGATTCGACTCGATCGCTGCGACTTCGAATCCGGAAACACGGTCTCCGACTTGCACCCGTTCGCCGTCGATCACGGCGACGCGCCGCTCGCCCGAGATCAGCACGGATTGCAGCTGCAGCGCGCGCGTCGCAGCCGCGGGCGCAGCCTCGAGCTCGGAGGCGAGCGCTGCCGGCGGCGCGGTCGGATCCGCGAGCGCTTCCTGCGCGCGCGCGGGGGCTCCGGCGAGCAGGCCCGCGAGCGCGGCGCTCGCGGCAGGAATCCGGAATCCGGCGCTAGGCACGAATCCACTCCTCTTCGCGGCCGAGCATGTGCAGCCGCAACACGATGCGCGCCTGCGGATGGCGCGTGACCTCGTAGCGGAGCTCGTCCCAGTGCAGCCGCCACGGCAGCGCCGCAACCGCCTCTAGCCACCCGAGCGCGGGCAGATAGGCGCCCTCGAGCTCGATCTCGACCGGGTGCCGGTAGACGCGCGCCTGCGGCGCATCCGCCGGGCCCGCGAATTCCATCTCCACGGCCTCGGCTGCGAGGCTCTGCATGCGCACCAGGCGCAGGTCCGGGTGTTTCGCGAGCAGCTCGCGCAGCAGCGCCACGACTTCGTGGGGCGGCAGCGCCGAGGAGCCATCCTGCGCTGCGCTCTGCGCGAGATCGCTGACTTCCGTTTCGAGTCTCGCGAGCTCTGTTCGCTGCAGGCTGCGCGGGTCGTTCGCGAGCGCGAGCATCAATCCGTCGAGCTGCTGCTTCAGCCGGTCGCTTTCGGCGCGCGCCACCGCGGTAGCGCTTTCGAGCTCCGCCTGCTGGCGCGAGAACGGCTGGTGGAGCAGCAGCAGCCAAAGCATCAGCATCCCGGCCCCGACCGCGATCGCGAGCTGCTTGCGCTCCTTCTCGGGGCGCCCGTCGAACCAGATCGCGCCGGCCAGGACGCGTTCGCGAAGTCGGGCGAGATCGGTCATCGCGGCAGATCCCCGCGCAACTCGCCGAGCCGGAAGTCGACGCCGGGCGCGTCTGCCCTGCGCGCTACGTGCAGCGAGCCGAAGCGCACGCCGGCCAGCGCCGGGTCCGCGGCCAGCTCCTCGAGCAGCGTCGACACCCCCTCGGGCTCGAGGCTCGAGCCGCGCAATGCGAGCGCCGCACCGCTGCGCGCAACGCGGATCTCGTGCAGCCAGGTTCCCGGTGCAGGGTGGCGCGCGAGCGCGCGCATCAGCCCCACGACCTGGCTCGCGTTCGCAGGCCCGTCGCTCGCGAGCGCAGCGAGCTCGCTGCGGCGCGTGTCGCGCTCGCCGCGCAGCGCGGCAATGCGCGTTGCCAACGCCGGATCCGCGGCGACCTGACCCTGCACTGCCAGCGCGGCGACCTGCGGAGCCAGGGCGGCGCGCTGCTGCTCTGCGAGGTCGCGCTGCGCGGCAGCCTGTCCCAGCGACACGCGCTCGATTCCGCCGACGGCGAGCAGCAGACCCGCGAGCGCTGCAGCCGCGCGTGACACGTTGCGCGCGCTGATGCGCTCGGCGCGGAGCACCGGCAGCGATCCGATCAGACCCGAGTCCGCGTCGGCGCGCAGGCCGAGGCATGCGGCGCCGATCGCCGTGGCGAAGCGCGCCTGCATCGCGAAGGCGAGCGGATCGGCGCAGGCGAACTGCGTCTGCGTGTCGTAGAGCCGCACCGGAAGGCCCAGGTTCTGCTCGAGCGCCGCCGGCAGCGCGTCGAGGTCCGCATCGCCCGGCAGGATCCAGAGCGCGCCCACCGGCACGCGGCCGAAGCCGGCCTCGAAGAAGTCGAGTGAGCGCTGCACATCGACCGAGAGTGAATCGAGCGCACCGCGCACGTCGTCGCTGAGCTCGGAGAGGTCGAGCGGGAGCCCTGCGAGCGCATCGACATCGGCCGACATCGAGCGCGCAACGAACAGCTTCGAGCCGCGCCCGATCGCGAGCAGGCTCCGCTTGCCACCGAGCTCGAGCAGCGCGCTGCCCTTCGGGCTGTCGGGATCGGGCGCGAGTCCGATCAAGGCCGATTCCGGCGCGTGCACCGCGCGCGGCGCGAGTCCCGCGCCTCGCATTGCGTTCACCGCGCCGCGCACCTCGGCGCCAGCTGCAACCACGACCACGAGGCGCCCGCCACCGATCTGACCCGCAGCCGGTCCCTCGGCAGAAACCAGCAGCGCGGCGTCCTCGACGCTGAACTCGACCGCCTCCTGCAGCGACCAGCGCAGCGCCTCTTGTCGCTCCTCCGCGGGCACCGGCGGCGCGTCGACGAGGCGGATCGTGCAGGCCTCCGGCGACAGCACGCAGACGCTCGGCGCACCGCGCAATCCGTGGGTCTTCACGAGCTCCGCGAGCGCGCGCGCGCGGTCCGTCGCATTCGGCGCGCAAGCTGCAGTCGCCACGACCGCGAGCTGTGGTCGAGGGTCCCCCGCTGCTACGCAGGCGAGATCCACGCGGTCTTCGCCAAAGGCGACACCGACCGATCCCGCGGCGGCCGCGGTCCGCTTCTTCCAGTGGAGCACCCGATACCCCTTGCAGTCGTGTCGCGCTCGAAACGCATGTCGCGGATCGGTTGTCGTCCCGAAGGGGTTGAGGCAGGTGCGCAGCCCTGAAAGAGAAATCGAGTGGCTTCGGGAGAATCCCGGAGCTTCGCCCGGGAAATCTCCGGGGCGCGCCGGGTCGAAGCACCCGCACACGAGCTGCGCGCGGATGCGCTGCGGCAGTTGCCGCCGGGCGGAGTCTCAGCTCAGCGCGCGGGGCGCCAGTTGCCGTGGAAGCCCGCAGGCACACGATGCGGGAGCTCGATCGCGGCGAGCGGCGGATCTTCCAGTGCCTCGGCGTCGAGCACCCGGAGCTCGCTGCGCCGCTCGTCGAGACGAGAGACGACCGAGAGCAGGAAGCCCTCGCCCTCGCGCGCAGTGGCGCTGCGCGGCACGAAGATCGCCTCCGAGGCGACGCGCTCGGCGCCGAGCGCGTGACTGGCGCTGCTCCCGCGCTCGAAGTCGTAGCGCAGGATCGAGTGGAAACCGCGCCCGACGTCGCCGTCCCCGACCGCATAGCCGTAGCGCAGCGGCGCGCCGGCGAAGCGCTCGTCGCAGCGCGGGAACTCGATCGAGCGCTCGTCGACGCGTGACTGTTTGGCGCTGCCGCTCGCGAGGTCGAGCTCCCAGCGCTCGAGCTTCGCCACGCCTGCAACCCCGCGCGGATTCCCGAGCGCCGGAATCGGCGGCGCCTCGAAGACCGGCAGGTCGATCGAGATGCGGTCGCCGCGCGTGAACGCGTTCAGCGGGTGGAACGCGAAGCAGGCCGGCAGCTCGAACCAGCGCAGCTGCGCGCTCGCGTCGCCGCGCGAGAGCACCGCGATCTTTGTACCGAGCTCCGGCTCCCACGCGACGACGTTCTCGCCGCGCGCGATCCGCTCGAGGCGCAGCGTGACCGGGAAGATCGGAAACACGATGTGCTCCTGCGTGACCGCGAAATCGTGGATCATCGCCGGGAACGGAATCTCGAGCGGCTCGCAGCGCCGCAGCGCGCCGTCGGCGCCGATCTCGTAGAGCATCAGATAGGGCGGGAAGAGCTGATAGCCGAAAGCCAGCATCCCGCCGCTCTCCGGATCGAGCTTCGGATGCGCGGTGAAAGTCGCATCGGTCGTGCCGTCGCGAAGCGGAATTCCGAGCTGGCGTGCGAGCTGCGGATCCACCGGGCGGCGCAGCGCGCCGCCGAAGTCGAAGACCCCGCGTGTCTCGAGCGTGTCCGGGTCGAGCTCGACCGGCGGCAGCCCGAGCTCCGCGAGCGCGAGCAGCCGGCCCGCGTGCCAGACGACGTTCGTGTTCGCCGGGCCCCCGGCGACCCCGCGCGCCTCGGGCGCGTCTGCGAGCGGATTGCTGAGGCCGCCGAACAGGGATCCGCCCGCCGCGCGTTCGGCGAGAAAGCGCGGCGTGCGCACCCAGCGGTTGCGGTAGTGCACGCGGCCGCCCTCGAACTCGAAGGCGTGCAGCATGCCATCGCCGTCGAAGAGGTGGTAGCCCGCACGCGGCGCGAACTGCGGGTTCGGCCCGTTGCGGTAGAGCGTGCCCGCGAGCTCCGGCGGGAGCTCGCCGCGGACCGGGAGGTCGCGGCACTCGCCCTCCATCGGCCAGGGCTCCCAGATCCCCTGCAGCAGCGGGTGATTCGGGAAGGGTCGGCTCATGGCGAGCTCCGCTGGGTCAGCGCCGTCCGAGCGCTTTCGCGAGTGCGGGCCGCTCGCTGCAGCGCGCGTGCCAGGCGGCCAAGTTGGGCGTCGGAGCGAGGCTGACCTTCCCAAATGCGGGCAACCAGCTCATCACGGCATCGACGTTCAGGTCGGCCACCGTGAACGAGTCTCCGAGCAGGTACGCACGGCCGCGCAGCGCGCCGTCGAGTACTCCGAGCGGCTTCACGAGCTCCGCCTCGCCCGCCTTCGCCTCGCTCTCGACGCGCTGCGCCTCGGGCAGGAACACGCGATTCCGCAGCAGGCGCATCGCGGGCGGCTCGAGCTCCGTCATCGCCCAGATCGACCACTGGATCGCGCGCGAGCGATCGTCCTGCGACTTCGGCCACAGGCCCTTCGCCTCGCCGTACTTCGCCGCGAGGTGCAGATTGATCGCAAGGGATTCGAACAACATCAGGCCGCCGTCGTCGAGCGCGGGAATCCGACCATTCGGGTTGATCTTCAGGAAATCGGGCTTCTGGGCGTCGCCGACGAAGCTGACGGGCACGTTCTCGTAGGGGACGCCGACCTCCTCGAGCATCCAGAGGCAGCGCACAGCGCGGGACTGGGGGATTCCGTAGAGCTTGATGGCCATGACTCTCCTCGTGCGGGCGTGTGTGTGGCGCAGCGTACCATTCCTGAGCAGGCCCCCCTGCGGCGATTCCGTCGCGCAATACTCCCGCCCCTATGCAGTCAGATTCCGCTCGAAACCGCCCCCTCCGCATTGCGATCCTCGGCGCCGGGCCTGGCGGGCTCTGCACCGCGATCCAGCTCCAGCGCGCGGGCTTCCGCGACTTCGCGATCTTCGAGAAGTCCGCCGGCGTCGGCGGCACCTGGTGGCACAACCGCTACCCGGGCGCGGCCTGCGACGTCGAGTCGTCGCTCTATTCCTTCTCCTTCGAGCCGAAGCTCGACTGGTCGCGGCCCTACGGCACGCAGTCGGAGCTGCAGGCCTACTTCAGACACTGCGCGGAGAAGTATGGGCTCGCGAAGCAGCTGCAACTCGAGACCGAGGTCCGCTCCGCGCGCTGGAGCGAGGCCGCGCAGCGCTGGACCCTGGTGACGCAGACCGGCGAGGAATTCGAAGCGGAGGTCGTCGTCTCCGCGGTCGGCATGTTCAACGAGCTGCACTGGCCCGAGATCCCGGGGCTGGACGCGTTCCGAGGCACCCTCTTCCACTCTGCGCGTTGGAACACTTCCCACGAGCTGCGCGGCGAGAGCGTCGGTGTGATCGGCAGCGCCGCGAGTGCCGTGCAGTTCGTGCCGGAGATCGCGAAGCAGGTCGCGCAGCTGCATCTCTTCCAGCGCTCCGCGAACTGGGTGCTGCCAAAGCAGGACACGCCCTTCAGCGAGGCCGAGCTCGCGGACTTCCGCGCGCAGCCCGAGCGGATGCGCGAGCGACGCGCGAAGGTCTTCGACGACATCGAAGGGGTGATCACCTACTCGAACCCGGAACGCCTGCACGCGGCGGAGCAGGTCGGCCTGCGCGCCCTCGCGGTCGTCCGCGATCCGGAGCTGCGCCGCAAGCTCACCCCGGCGCACCCCTACGGCTGCAAGCGCCCGCTGCTCTCGAACCACTACTTCCCGACCTTCAACCGCCCGAACGTCGAGCTCGTGACGGACCCGATCGAGCGTGTGAGCGCCGACGCGATCCACACCCGGGATGGGCGGCAGCGCCGCGTCGACACGATCGTGATCGCGACCGGCTTCGAGACCACGCGCTATGCCTCTGCGCTAGACGTGAGCGGGCGCAACGGCTTGCGCCTCGCCGACGCCTGGAAGGAAGGCGCGCGCGCGTACCTCGGCATCAGCGCGCCGGGCTTCCCGAACTTCTTCATGCTCTACGGTCCGAACACCAACAACGGCTCGATCCTCAGCATGATCGAGGCCCAGGTCGCCTACCTGATCGCACAGCTAGAGCGCCTGCAGCGCGAAGAGCTCGCCTGTCTCGATCTGCGCCCCGCTGCCCTCGAACGCTACGACGCCGAGATCCAGCGCGACATCTCCGCCGTCGCCGTGTGGCAGGCGAACTGCAACGGCTACTACCGCAGCCCCTCCGGCCGCGTCGTGACGCAGTGGCCCCACACGATGAGCGAGTACCAGCGCCGCACCGAAGCTCCCGAGCTCGACGCCTACGAGACGAGCCCAGTCATCGCGGGGCACTGAGCGGGAAGCAGACGCTCGGCTCGCAGCGGATGCGCTGCCGGGAAGCGGTTGGCGGGCGTGCTCCGGGGCATCCCGTTGACATGTGGCGCACATGCAGCCTACCGTTGCAGCGATGCCCAAGATGATCCAGCTCCGCCACGTCCCCGATGATCTGCACCGCTCGCTCAAGGAGCGCGCAGCGCTCGAAGGGCTTTCCCTGTCCGACTATCTCCTGCGCGAGGTCCGCCGGGTGGCCGAACGCCCGACGCCCGCCGAGCTGCGCGAGCGCCTTCGGCGGCGCTCGCGAGTTCGCGTCCGCGTCTCGCCTGCGCGCGCCGTCAGAACCGAGCGCGAGCGGCGATGATTGTCGTCGACGCGTCCGCGCTGCTGGAGCTCCTGCTCAACACTCCCGCGGCCGAACGCGTCGCAGTCCGCGTCTTCGCTCCGAATGAGACCCTACACGCTCCCCACCTCGTGGATCTCGAGGTCGCGCAAGTACTGCGGCGCTACGCGTTGAGTCGCGCGCTGAGCGGCCAGCGCGGCGAACAAGCTCTCCAGGATCTCTCCGACCTCCCGCTCACGCGCTACCCGCACGAGTTCCTGCTCGCGCGGATCTGGCAGCTTCGGCATCGCGTGACCGCCTACGACGCCGCCTACCTCGCGCTCGCAGAATCCCTCGAGGCACCGCTCCTGACGCGCGATGCGAGGCTGGCGCGCGCTTCCGGGCATCGCGCAGAGGTTGAGCTGATCTAGCTAACCCTTCGCGCCGAGCCGATCGGCGGCACCGGGGTGGAGGGACCACAAACGATCCCGGAGCCCCGGTGTCGCCGATCGGCTCGGGTCGGAGCTGCGCGAGCCACAGAGCGAAGGCTGACTCGCATGCTGCGAGAAAAGAGCGCCCGAATCAAGTGGAATCCTCGAGCGTGTGACCGTATCCGTCACACTGCTAGTTTGTGCTCGCGGTCATGAAGAAGGGGAGCCGTCAGCTCGCCATGAACCTGCGGCCTCCGGCACGCTGGGGAGGGCTGCGTACCGGCGCCGGCCGTGCGCCGCCGCAGGCGAGAATCGTTCCCAGGTGGCTTCCCCTGCCTCGTCACCTGGCGACTGCGCTCGGGCCTTCCGTCGCTGCGCAGCGCCGCGCTGGTACGCGAGGTCTGGAAGTCCTTCGCGGTCGCCTGCGAGCGCGGGGATTTTCGAGTCGTCCACTTCTCGCTCCAGCGCGACCACGTTCACCTGCTCGCCGAGGCGCGAGATCGCGTTGCGCTCGGCCGCGGCCTGAAGTCGATCGACGCCCCCGGTCCGGGCCGACGCAGCCTCGTCGGCCCTGTGGTTCCGTGGCTGGCACCGCTCACCGCCAGGCGGCGTGAGCTCCGCGGCTGCACCCGTGCCCGAGCCTCGAACCTGGTTCCTGGCCACGGGCTGGTTGCGGCACGGCCGCATCGATCCCGCGGAGCTGCCGGGCGAGCGCTAGGCGCTCGCCCCTCGCATGGGGCTCGGCGCGTGGAGTCCGGTGAGTTCAGAGCCGCGCGCGCCTGGGACGAATAGTGCGACCAGGCTTTCGCGCGGCGGGTGCACCAGATCGGAAGCGTGGGATGCTCGACATCCAAGCCACCGCGGGGCACTTCGTGCGCCAGGCATGCATCTCGGGATTCGAGTGTAGTTCGGCCGAGGTCGACTGCTCGCGGGTCTTCCAGCCCATGAGGAACCCAGCGCCGATTAGCAGGATGCCGGCGGCCACAAGTCCGACAGAATCGATCATGCAGCCGCACTGTTGCCGGTTTCGTAGAAGCGCCGGATTTCGGTGAATGCCGCGCGCGTCGCCATCGGGGGTGGTGAAGTTTCGAGAGGCGCGGGCTCGAACGCGACGCGTAGGAAAAATTAGCGGCCAATCGACGGCCGATAATCAAGAGGGTCCTTATGCGTAGCGCGGCCGAGCTGGGACGTTGCGGTCGGGCGCGAGGTGCGCCGGCCGCGGTGCGCATAGGATCACGTTGAACGAAGCCGCTGGCTGGATGGCCGGGGCCTTGGGGATTCAATCGGGTGCGGGGAGGCCGCGAGCCCTTCGACCCGAGGCGAGGGCGCGCAGCGAGGAACGCGCAGCGGGTTTGCACAGGCGGGCGAGCTCGTGCGGCAACGGCATAGCGCGGCAATGCGCGGCGGCACAGGATCGAGGGCGCAGGACGCCCAGTGGCGGCCGCGAGCGCGCTGGATCGGGCCGAGCGGGAGTCGATGGCAGCGCGGCTCGAGGTCACGAGGAATCCAGGAGCTTGATAAGTGCGGTGGAGGGATCGAGCTTTGGGAGCTCGGCGACGACGCCCATGCGCCCCTCTCCGCAGGCTGGGCAGACGCTTACGTCGACGCCGGTGAGGCGGAGTAGCTTCTCGCAGACGCTCTCCTGGGTGGGTGCAGCCGGCGGAGCTTCAGCGGCCAAGAGCTCACGACAGCGCGCAATGCGCTGCCTGCGGGAGCGGTTGGCGAGGAGCCCGTAGTGGCGGATGCGGACGAAGCCTCGGGGGAGGACGTGGAGGAGGAAGCGGCGGATGAATTCGTGGACGCAGAGCTCCAGGACTTTGATCCGATCTGCGTCGGCAGAGTCGCGGTAGCGCAAGGCGACTTGGTCTTCTTCGGCCCGGAGGATCCGGCGATTCGACAGCGCGATGCGATGGGTGTAGCGCCCGAGGTAGCGGAGCACGCTCTCGGGTCCCGCGAAGGGCGGCTTGGCATACACGACCCAGTCTTTTTTGCGAAGCGATCGCAGCAGAGCGGGCAGCGCCTCGTCGGGGCCGAGCTCGCCCCGCTCGAAGCGCTGGCGCAGGCCATCGAGGAGCTTGCCACGGAAGACCTTCGCGAGCGCGCGCACGGGGAAGAGGAAGTCCGGGTGTCGTGTGGGGATCCAACGGGAGCCGTCGGAGGCGAGCGCTCCTCCCGTCACCACGCAGTGTAGATGGGGATGGAGCGAGAGGGTCTGGCTCCAGGTGTGGAGGATCGCGGTGAGGCCGAGCGCTCCGCCCAGATGCTTCGGATCGCGAGCAAAGGTCTGGAGCGTCTCGCTCGCCGCGTGGAAGAGAAGATCGTAGAGGGCACGGGGAAAGGTCAGGGCCAGCGGGTTGAGCTCGTGGGGGAGCGTGAAGACGACGTGGAAGTACGGGATCGGGAGCAGGTCGGCACGCCGGGCCTCGAGCCAGTCCTCTTGGGCGAGGAGCTGACACTTTGGGCAATGGCGGTTGCGACAGGAATGGTAGACGGCGCGGCGGTGGCCACAGCGGTCACACCGCTCGAGATGGCCGCCCAGGGCGGCGGTCCGACAGGCCGCGAGCGCGCGCAACACCTGCTGCTGCCGGAGGCTCACCGGAACCGAGGCGCCGTAGCTCGCCCCGTGCCGGCGGACGATCTCCCCGAGGTCAGGCGGCCGCTCACGTTCTGCCGGAGCCTGGGGCTCCGGCGGAGCGCACATGCGGCGTCAGACCGGCAGGAAGTCCAGCGGCTCCGGCACGATGCGGGAGGCATGCTGCACCGGCTTTGTGAGGTGGAGGTAGCGCGTCGTCGAGCGGATGCTCTTGTGGCCTAGCAGCCGCTGCAGCGTGTGTAGGTCAACGCCCGCCTCGAGCAGGTGCGTGGCGAAGGTGTGGCGCAGCGCATGCATGCCCCCGGGCTTGTGGACCTGCGCCCGCTGCTTGGCCTTCGCATACGCGTGCTCGGCGGCGCGGCTGGAAAGGTGCCCCTTCCCGTCGCGCGAGGGGAAGAGCCAGGTCTTTGGGCGCTCGCGCTGCCAGTACTGGCGGAGCACGTCGAGAAGCCGGGGCGAGAGCAGCGTCGTGCGGTCCCGCGCGCCCTTGCCCTGCTCGACGCGGAGAACGTGGCGGTCTGAATCGATGTCGCGAACGCGGAGGGCTACGACCTCGCTCACACGCAGGCCCGCGGCGTAGGCCGTGAGCAGCAACGTGCGATGCTTGAGGAATCGGGTCTGCGAGAAGAGCCGCGTGAGCTCATCGCGGCTCAGGATGTGGGGCAGCTTCGACGGCTCCCGAGCGGCCGGAATGACGAAGCCCGTGCTCGAACGCCGCAGCGTCACGCGATAGAAGAAGCGCAGGGCCGCGACGGCCTGGTTGCAGGTGCTGTGGCTGCGCCTCTTCTCGCGGTAGAGGTGGAAGAGGTAGGCCGTGATCTCCCGCTCCGAGATGCGCTCGGGGGAGCGCCGGTAGAACTGGGCGAGCTGGATCACCGCGCGGAGATAGGCGGTCTGGGTGTTGAGCGACAGACCCCGCACGGTCATATCCTGGGTCATGTACTCGCGAAGCGCGGTCATCGGAGGACCTCCGGGGCCGCAGCTGCGCGGCCTTGCAGTGCGCGGGATTGCGCACCCAGAGGTGATTCTGAAAGAACTCGACGCGTCGCCGCCTTTCCACCGGCAGCCGGAATTGCGCTCGGCGCCAGTCAGACACCCGGGCCCCGCACACCTCCCCTGCCGCGTCAGCGGCTTCGTTCAAAGGGCAAACTGACAAATCCCGCGGGGAAAGTGACCGGCGGGTCACACGGTTGGGACCTCCACTTGATTCGGGCGGTCTTTTCTGGCTGCACACGGCGCGGCACGGCGCGGGGCTGGGAGCGCAGAACGAGTACGTGCAAGTCTCGAACGAAGAGCTGCACTTCTTCCAGAACTCGCGTGAGTTACTCGAGCGGCACAGGCTCGAGCGCTATGAGCGATTCGCGCAAATGCTCGAGTGCCACCTCTGCTACGCGGCTGGTTTGCGTGTTTCCGCAGCGTGCCTCGATCCACTCACGCCGCCCTGGACAAATGATCCGCCGCCGCCTGCGCAGCATGCTGTGCAAGCGAGTCGGATGGTCGATTACTTGGGAGCGGGGCGAAGCCATGAGGCGCTGGCCTAATGCCTTCTTTGCTGAACAGGGGCCTTCTCGCTGGAAGCAGCCTACGTTCGGTTTGCCCAGACCCATCGCGGGGTCCACTGACTGGAGAGCCGTATGCGGGAAATCCGCCCGTACGGTTCGGAGGGAGGGATGGCCGGGAATCCGGCCATCCCTACCCCTATCCTGTTTTCACTTGTTTGAGGAAGACAACCGGAACGGGCTGGACACGAGAGCCGAATCTCGTTAGGTCTTCACCAAGCCCTTTCTCGGATCGTGACGTTCTGAAGATTCTCGTCATATTTCACGGCCGTCCCATAGACCAGAGTTTTGTTCGTGATGAGGATCGGCAAAAAGGGCAGAGGGAAGAGAAGTGTTTTTCGGTCAACAAAAACATTCATCAACGAGTCCGCGCCGGTCTGTTTTTTCGCGTCCTCTACCGCCATCGCCAACGAGTTGTTTCCGAAGGGTCCAAAAAAGAAAAAGTAGGAAGCCTGAGATTCTCCCATCACCACCGCCAGCGGCTTTTCGCGCGGGCCCAGCGACGCCGTCGAGACCATCGCTGGCTGGTAATAGGAACACCCACACAAGAGGACCAGTCCCAGGACCGCTGTTCTCATGAACGCCTCCTCATTGATAATAATGTAACCGTTCGGCGAACCGCGTCGTGATCGCCCCGTGCGCCCGCGGTACCTATGGCTGGGATGTCA
>CAYTJA010000476.1:0-6091 GCA_964437835.1 uncultured Spirochaetales bacterium | reverse complement strand
GTCGCCGCGATCCACGCCGCGCCGGAGCCCGCCGCCCTCACTCAACTCCTCGGAGAACGCCTCGACCAGCTGCTGCGGCCGGAGTTCTGCGTGGTCTACGCGCGCAGCGCCGACGCCCATGCGCCGGTGTTCACGCGCCGCTGCACGATCACGCCGCACTTCGAGCTTTCGGGCGCATTCGCCCAGGAGCTGGCTACGCGGGTGTCGGCGATCGACCTCGAGCGCGACCGCGGTCTGCTCGAGCGCCTCGGCGTGGCGGAGCACGCCGCGCTGAAGGGGCTCGCCGCCGCGGCGCTGGTGCCGATCGTGCGCGCAGACGCACTGCAAGGCTTCGTCGCGCTCGGCCGCAAGGACTCGGGCGACGTGTATACGTCGACCGATCTTGCGCTGCTCGGGATGGTGGGAGGCAGCGTCTCCGCCTCGCTGATGCGCTTCGACGACGAGGAGCTGCTGCAGGGCGCACGCGCGCTGCAAGAGCAGCTGCGGCAGTACGTGCCGGCATCGATCGCGAATCACCTGACGGAAGGCCGAGCGCTCGAAGCGGGCGAGCGCGAGGTGTCGGTGCTGTTCGCCGACCTGCGCGGCTACACGACCCTCGCCGAGGGCCGCCATGCGGAAGAGGTGTTTCGCATCGTGAGCCACTACACCGAGACCGTGACCCGCGTGGTGACGGAGCAGGGCGGCACCGTCGTCGAGTTCAACGGCGATGGCATGATGGCGGTATTCGGCGCGCCCGATCCGCTGCCGAACAAGGAGCGCCGGGCGCTCGCGGCGGCGCGCCGCATCGTCAGCGAGGTGAGCGCCCTGCGCAGCCCGGCGCTCGGCGTAGCCGACGGCAGGCTCGCGGTCGCGGTCGGGCTCGCCACCGGCTCGGCCTACGTCGGCGCGATTCGCTCCGTCGATCGGCACATCTGGTCGGCGATCGGCAACACCACGAACCTCGCGGCGCGTCTGCAGGCGCTGACGCGCGAACTCGGTACGCCCATCGCGATCGACCAAGAAACGCGCGAAGCGGTGCAGGAGGACGCGGATGACTTCGAGCGCCGCCCCGCCACGCAGATCCGCGGCCTGCACACGCCGCATGACATCTATGTGCTCGCGGCCGCGTGACCCCGCGCGCGGAACCAAGAGGATCGGAATGCGACGCTGCTTGGTGGCCCTGTACTTCGGACTCGCGATCGGTGCCCCGAATCTGGCGTCGGCGCTGCCGCCGGTGTGCCTCGCGGAGCTGCCCGAGTGGTTCGGCCGCGAGACCCGCGTTCCCGTTGGCTGCGAGCTGATCGACTGCTGCCCGGGCTGCCCCGGCGACGCGCGCATCGACTGGCGCGTGAAGCTCACGGGTGATGTGATCCGCAGCGCCGAGATCCGGTGGCAAGACACCGACGCAACGCCCGTGCCCTTGCGGCCCGGTGAGTCGCGGATCGCGTCTGTCGCATCGGCGCGAAGCGACGGCCCGGCAGCGCTGGCGACGCTGCGCCTCGAGCCCGACCCGGCGGTGCTCGAGCGCTGGCACGCGGCCGCCCGCGACGAGGAGACGCCGCTCGGAGAAGTCTCGATCGCGATCGACCAGCTGATCGGCGAGGAGGTCGTGAACCATTTTCGTTTCGGCGCGAGCTTCATCGACTGCGCCGCCGTGGCGGCGCCGTGCGACGACATCACGCAGGTCGGCAACCTGGACGGCGACACGTCGGTGCTCCTGTTCGACGCTCGCCGGCAGGCCGGCACGGACGGTTGCAGCGACGACAGGGTTCGCCGCGCGCCGGTGACCCGTTCGGTCGGCAACCTGCTCACGAACGCGGGCTGCCGCTCCGAGGTAGGTGTCTACTCCGAAGCCAACGCCATGGCGATGCGCGAGGCGGTGACCAGCTGGAGCGATGCTTGCGGCGATCAGCTTGCCGTCGATCTCGCCCCGATCCTGAAGATGCCTGCGACCTTCTTCCTGGCCATCCCCGACTGGGTCTCGTACCTCGAGTGGGGCAAGGGCATCGAGGAGGTCGCCAAGGAGGACCTCGCCAACGCCAACCAGATCTACGACCAGAACAAGGCAGGGATCTCGTTCGGCATGGACATCCGCCACCTGAGCGGACCCCAAACGATCGAGCTGCTCGCGCTGCTGCCAGCCGCGCTGCTGTCAGGCTTGACGGCGGGCCTCGACCCCGCCTCGCTGGTCTGCGCCCTCCCGAGCAAGCTCGAAACGCTCGGTCTCTATGTGCCGAACCGCCTCAACGTCTACTACCTGCCGGTGCCGGGCACGGGGATGGCGTGCGCCGACGACCCCAACGTGGTGTTCATCGCGCTCAACCAGAAGCCCGAGACGCTCGCGCACGAGTTCGGGCACGGCTTGTCGCTGTTCGGCACGTGGGGGCACACGAACACCGCGCCCGGCTTCGATTCCAGCAACCTGATGTGGGTGCAGTCGAGCGACGTGCGCAGTCACATCTCGCTCGGGCAGGCCTTCCGCATGAACCTCGAGAGCCATTCCGTCCTGAATCTCGACCTGGTCCGCAGCGGGCCGACGCGCAGCTGTCCGGCGGAGCCGCCTCCGTATCCGGACCCGCCCGCGTGTCCCGAGCTGCGTCTCGATTGGGTGCGGCCGTGAGCGCGCGGCGAAGCGGGTGGCTCGCGTTGGTCGCGGCGCTCCTGTTGGCTTGCCCGTCGCGTGAGCCTGCGGTGCCGGCGCAGGCCGCGAGCGAGAGCCGCGCGCGGGTCGTCGTCTGGCTCGAGTGCGAGGAATGTGGAGACGGCGAGCTCGCGAACGTGGCGGCGCTCGGCGCAGCCGTGGTGCCGACGCTCGCCGCCGTGCTGCGCGGCGGAATGTCACCGGCACAGCGCGCGGAGCTCACGCTCCAGCTCGAGCAACGCTGGGAAGAGCGCGCGGCCTACGAGCGCGAACGCGGCGGCGAGTCGCGGCTCGCGCCACGGGAGCAGTTCGTGGCCGGCCACCTCGCGTCGCGCGACGCGCTCTACCGCGTGCGTGCTGCTACGGCGCTCGGGCAGCTCGGCAGCGAGGAGGCGGTCGACGCGCTGCGCGCCGCGCTCGCTGCGCGACAGCCTCCGAGCGTCGAGCGGGCGATCCTGCAGGCGCTCGCGAAGCTACCGCGTTGACTTCGCTCGGCTGCGCCTCGCTGCGCGCCTTCGGCTTGCGGGTGCGTTGACTTCGCTCGGCTGCGCCTCGCTGCGCGCCCTTCGGGCTTGCGGGTGCGTTGACTTCGCTCGCCTGCGGCTCGCTGCGCGCCCTTCGGGCTTGCGGGTGCGTTGACTTCGCTCGCCTGCGGCTCGCTCGATCATGTTGGTGGTGCGCAGGGTGACGAACCGGTCCGCGCCCACCTGAATCGCGCGAAACGCTTTACTCGTTTTGGGAAGCGCCGTTCCGCGCTGCGCCCGGCACGCTGGGCGCGCCCCAGGGTCCGTCAGGGCAACCCCTTGGATTCCCGCCTTTTCTTCTCTCTCTCTCTCTCTCTCTCGGCGCGCGATTTGCATCGCTGCGGCGCGGGAAGGGGAGCTGTCGATGCGCTCAACTGTTGGATGGTTCACGCTGGTTCTGCTGCTCGGGGGTCCGGCCTCGGCGGTCACGATGGACTGGACGGCCGTGGGCAACCCCGGCAACGCCGCCGACAGCACGGGCTACGGCGCCGTCGGCTACGCCTACAACATCGGGACCTACGAAGTCACGAACGCGCAATACGCGGAGTTCCTGAACGCGAAGGCGGCGGCCGACCCGCTCGCGCTCTACAACACGAGCATGGGCTCGGGCTTCGGCGGCATCACGCAGAGCGGCGTCTCGGGCAGCTTCACCTACAGCGTGATCTCCGGGCGCGCCGACATGCCCGTGAACAACGTGTCGTTCTACGACATTCTGCGCTTCACCAACTGGCTGAACAACGGTCAGGGAGCCGGCGACACCGAGACGGGGGCCTACACGCTGCTCGGCGGGACCGCGACCCCGAGCAACGGCTTGACGGTGACGCGCAACGGCGGAGCGACGATCTTCCTCTCCAGCGAGGACGAGTGGTACAAGGCGGCGTATTACAGCGCGATCTCGACCAGCTACTTCGCCTACCCGGCGGGCTCGGACACGCCGACGACCTGTGCGTTTCCGCCCACGACGGGCTCTAACACGGCGAACTGCTACGACGGCAACGACTACGGCATCGCCGACGTGGGAAGCTACACGGGATCGAGTAGCCCCTACGGCACGTACGACCAGGGCGGGAACGTTTGGGAGTACAACGAGGCGATCATCAGCGGCTCGCATCGCGTGATCCGCGGCGGGGCGTTCGACAGCGACGCGGTCAACCTCGCCGCATCGTTCCGGGACGGCTCGATCCCGGCCGGGGGGCTCAACATCGGGTTTCGCGTCGCGAGCATCCCCGAGCCCGGTACGGGCCTCCTCCTGATGATGCGCATGCTGGGCCTCGCGCGCCGGCGCCGGCCTAACTAACGCCTAGACCTTTCTCCCTTCTCCCTCTTCCCCTTGGTGAGCCCGCGGTCGTAGACCGTGGGCTGGTCATTGTCCTCAGCTGGGCGCGGGTAGGGAGCACGCCCGTCTCGACTGGCGCGCGTGAACTGGATTCGAATCCAGTCGGCGGGTCGTCGACCGTTGCGAAATCGTTGAACGGCGCGCGAATCTGGCGTAATGCTCAGAAGGTCACGATCTCGAACACGCCGAACACGCGAGAATCGTGACCGTTGTTGCTGAGCAGGCGGCAAATGCCGTTCGAGTGCAACGACGCCGCGCGGGAGGAGGCGAACAACTCCTCGCGCTGCCTTAGTCCTCGACCTCGCGTCGCCATCGCTCGAAGTCACGGGCTCCGTGGACGAAAGCCAACACCGTGACTTGCTCGCCCGCTACGCGGTACATGAGGCGGTAACGAAACGTGAAGATCTCTCGGATCGAGGGGTCGCCGAGTTCCGGAACGACCCGGCCCCGCTCAGCAAGGGTTGCGAGCGAGGCAGACAGTTCGAGTGCCGACCTGGCAACGGATCGAGCGCCCTCGGGCGAGTCCTTGGCGATGTAGCTCAAGACTTCATCGAGACTGTCGCGGGCGCTTTCGGACCAGGCTACCCGGCGCCGAGCCGCCACTTGCGTTCCAGTTCTTCCCGGACCTTCTCGTGAGGAATCAAGCGACCCGCTTCCGCGTCTGCCAGCCCGGCTTCAACCTGCTGAACGATGTAGAGGTGGTAGAGAATGTCCTCGAGCGTGCAGTCGTCTGGAAGACGCTGCAAAAGCGCTCGAACCGCTTCCTTGGCTTCCACGGGGGCGAGGCTAGCGCAGCGCTCGCACGGTCGGCCCACGCAGCCCAACTCTGAACATTCCATCAGGGTGATGACGTGATCGCGATGTCGCCGCCGCGCGTGCGCGACGGCGTGCGAACGCGGCGATGAACATGATCCCGCTCGCGCGCGAGAGAGCACTCCCCGGGCTGTCGCTCGCAGCTGCGGCCGTCGATCACGAAAAAGCAGCGGCCGCTCCACCGGCCCCAGCGCGCGCCTTCTGCCGTCGGTGCCGATGCCGAGCGCGAGCCAGGCACAGTGGTCGTGGACGTGGATGCCGTCGATCATCACCGCGCACAGCGCGGGCTCGCCGAGCGGCGAGGAGAACCACGCGCCGAGCCGCCCGCACCCGCAGGCGCCGCAGCGCGATCTCGCAGCCGTCCAGCACCACACAGCTCGCCGCCGAGTCGGCGCGATCCCGTTGCCAACGCAGCCGGGGGCCCCGGGCACCTCTCCTCAGCAACCGTGGTGAGAAATGCGAGCTAGGTTCCGCGCCCCGCTCGTAGGTCCGCGCCCGCGATGACCTCCTGCCGCCGTGCGCGGCTCGCGAGCGGCGAAGGAAAGAGATCGATCCATGGAGTTCGTCTTCACCCTCCACGACCTGCGCAAGGTCGTGCCGCCCGACCGCGTGATCCTCGACGGCATCACGCTCGCCTTCCTGCCCGGTGCGAAGATCGGCGTGCTCGGCGCGAACGGCGCCGGCAAGTCGTCGCTGCTGCGCATCATGGCCGGGGTCGACAAGGAGTTCACCGGCGAGGCCTGGCCCGCCGACGGGATCAAGATCGGCTACCTGTCGCAGGAGCCGCAGCTCGACGAA
>CAYTJA010000475.1:0-27612 GCA_964437835.1 uncultured Spirochaetales bacterium | reverse complement strand
CGCGCGCGCTGGTGTCGCGCACGATGCGCACGGCGAGCTGCCGTGCGCGTAGCGCGCCCGCGCGGTCCACCTTGTGCGGATCCTTTCCGCATAGCGCGCCACCGCCGATCGGCGCGCCGGGTCCGCAATGGTCCACCACGAGTTTCTTGCCCGAGAGGCCGTTGTCGCCGAAGGGGCCGCCGCAGGAGAAGTCTCCGCCGCCGTTCAGGCGCACGCGCGCCGCGTCGAAGCACGCGCCGAGGCCGGGCAGCGCGGCGTCGAGTGCCTTCGCCTCGGCCTCGAGCGCGGGCAGTACCAGGCGGTGCAGCGTCTCGTAGCCCGCGCCCTCGGCGTGCTGCACGGCGAGGTTGAAGACGTCCCAGCGGAACGCGTCGCGCTCCTCGACGATCCGCACCAACACCTTGCCGTCGGGGCCGAGCACACTGCTATTTTCTTCTCGCACCCGCGCGAGGGCTTCGCGCAGCCGCCGGGCCGCGAATACCGCCGGCGGGAGCCAGCCCGTCGCCTCGCTCGCGACCGCGTGCCCGACGGCGATGTTCTGGTCGTCGGAAAAACCGCGGATGCCGCGCTCCGCGTCCGAGAGCGGGCCGAGCTCGAGGTCGAAGCGGACGCTCGGATCGATCGCCCAGCGATCCGCGTAGCCCGCGGCCGCGTAGGCCTTTTGCACGACGGACTCGTGGATCGCTCGCTCGACTTCGCCGCTGCGTCCCGCCGCGATGCGCCCCGTGATCGCGACGCCGCGCCGGAACACCGCGACCTCGACGCCGACCAACGCATCCGGGTCGAGCGCGACGGCGGCGTCCACGATGCGCTCGGCGACGGCGTCCGCGAGGCGGTCGGGGTGGCCGGGCAGCACGTCCTCGGCCACGTGGGGGATCGATCGACTCATGATTGGCTCCTCCTCGCCGCGTCGCTGGGCGGCAGCACGCGGATCGAGCGCGCGATCGGCTCGAGGTCGCGACTCCAGGCCGACTCCGCGGGCAGCACGGCGTGGATGCGGAGCCCGCGCTCGCGCAGGCTCGCGGCGTGTTTCGAGTGCGGCGCGCCGACGTAGCCGTCGGTCACGAGCAACACGGTGCGCAGGCGCGGCGTCGAGAGCGCGTGCACGAGCACGCAGTTCAGGTCGGTGCCGCCGGTGGTGCGGAGCCGGCCCTCGCGCAGCGCCGCGAGCGGCAGCGGCTCCACTTCGGTCGAGAACTGGAAGACGAGCGCGCGCCCGGCAGCGACGTGCGGCAGCAGCAGCCCCAGCAGCGCGGGCAGCAGCAAATCCATCGAGCCCGACACGTCGAGATACACGTGAGCGCGCGCAGGCGGGTCGTGCGCGCGCATGGGCGTGAGCAGCTCCTGCACCTGCAGCAGGCTCGGCAGGCCGAGCGCGCGGCGCGCCGGCGCCTGCCGATCGCGCAGATTCGGCAGCGGCGCGAGCCCGCTCGGCGCGCGCACGAGGGTCCGCTGCGTGCGGCGCTCGCCACTTGGATGCGGGACGAGCGTCCGCCGCAGCACGTCGGCGAAGACGCGCCTTACCTCGTGCGTGCTGGGTCCGAGCGCGCGGAGGCAATCGTCGAGCCCGCGCCCGGCGTCGCGTCCGCCGAGCGGGATCGGCGGCGGCGGCCACGCGGCGACCACGCGCCGCAGCACGTCCCCGAAGTCCGTCCGCCCGACCAGCTCCGCCTCCCGCTCGGGGTCGCCGTGGTCGCCGATCAGCGTCGGCTGCGCGCGCGGCCACTCCTCGATCGCCGGCACAGCTCCGCCGGCGTCGTCGCAGTCGCCGACCCGATTCGGCTGCGTGCGCAGGGCGCTCGATTCCAACAGCGCAAGGAGCTCGCTGTAGAGCGGAGTCGGGACGTCGGGCCGGCCCGAGGCGGGGTAGAGGCGTTCGAGCAGCGCGCGCGTGGCCCGCGGCCAGCCGCGCGCGGCGCGCGGGATCCGCGGCGCATGCGGCCAGCCCTCGGGCGGGCGCAGCAGGCAGCCGGGAAATGCGTCGGCCGGGTTCAAGACCTCGAAGAAGCCGCGGTACTCCGGGCCGGGGAACTGCCGGCAGAGCCCCGCGTTGATCACCGCGTCGAAAGCGACGTTCTCTGCGGCCGTCGCGCGCGGGTAGAGGCGCGTGTGCGCGAGGATCACGTGCCAGAGCTCGTGCATCACCAGCAGGAACAGGTGCTCATCGCGCGTGCAGTATTCCGCCACGAAGTCGGGGTTCAGCAGCAGGCGAGGGCGGCCCTCGCAGGTGACGGCGGCGCTCGGCACCTCGCGCGTCGCCTCGATGCCGGCGAGCTGCACCAGCGTTTCCATCTCGAAGCTGGCGGCCGGCAGGCAGCGCAACAGCCGCTCGGCGATCGCCTGGCTCTCGCTGCGGCTGCTCACGGGATCTCCTCCGCTCCGGTCTTCCGCGCGAGCGCGACGAGGCGAGGGTCATCGCTCCAGAGTGTGCGCGCGAGGAAGTCGCTGCCGAGTTCGAGCGGGACGCCCGGGAGCAGCAGGCCCGAGCGCGCGCGGGCGAGCACGTTGGCGACGAGGACGGGGTCGATCGCGGCGAGACGCTCCGCGGGCGCTGCGGCGCGAGTTAGTTCCGCCTCGACTGGCGCAGGCAGCTCCGGGATCGCCGCGTAGAGCAGCGCCGCGCCACGCAGGCCGAAGTCTTGCCACGCCGCATCGAGCTCGGTGCGCAGCGCCGCCGCGCCGCGGCCCGAGCGGGCGCGGCGGCGCAGCGCCGCGCGCGCCTCGCTCGCGAGCTCGAACGCCACCAGCGGCCCTCCGATGCCGCCCGTCGCCCAGCGCACCTGGGTGCGCGGGGGCATCGACATGTTGTGGAGGACACTCACGACGCCCTCTCCCCGACGCCGAGCAGCGCGAGGTCCGCTCGGAAGCGCGCATGCGCGTCGCGCCAGTCGATGCGTCGCCAGAGATCCGGAAAACCCGCGAGCAGGAAGCTCCGCTCGAGCGGCGAGCGGATGCCCGCGGCGTCGCCGCGCGCGAACGCGCTCTGGAGCTCGCGCCAGCGCTCGAGGTCGGGGCCGGGCGCCACGCCCTCGCTGCGCTGGTGCGGCTCGAGCACGCGGCGCGCGAGCTGCGCGAGCGACTCCCACGCGGGCGGCGTGAGCGCCGCGCTGTCGCGGAAGGAAAGGAACGCCGCCGTCGCGAGCCCGATGCGCCGCGCGTCGCAGGGCTCGGCCGCCAGCGACTGCGTCACCGCGCGCGCGAGCTGCTCGTTGGCGAGGCCGCGCCGCGCCGCGGTTGCGATGCGCCGGCCCGGGTCGGGCTCGGAGAGCACCTCGCGCCAGGCGTCGTCGCGCGAGAGTGCCGAGATCTCGAAGGCCTGGCGATGCGCCGCCACCAGCGTCGCGAAGGCGGGGGGCACCTCGTCGGCGTTCTGCGGCAGCGCGTTCCGGAGTGCGAGCTCCGCGCTGTCCTCGAGCGCGGGCTCCCGCTCGCCGAGTGCGAGCCGCGCCCCCTGCACCGCGGCCACCGAGCGAGCGAGCGAGCGGGCGCGGCGCGGGCTCAGCCGCAGGCTCGCGCGCGCGAGCAGGTCCACGAGCCGCACCACGTAGTCGGCGATGCCTTCGCCTGCGCTCTTCTCGACCTCGGCTGCGGCGCGCGCCGCGCGCCGCACCAGGCGCCCGAGCTCGCCGCGCGCGAGCGGCTTCGCAGTGGCGGGTCCGCGGCCCGACACCAGCGTGAGTCGCTCCGCTTCGGAGAGGGCGCTCCACGACGGCACGCGCAGCACGAAGGCGAAGCGGTCTGCGAGCGCCGGGTCGAGCGCCTCGGAACCGAGGTAGAGGGGGCCCGCCGCGCCGCTCGGGTCGCCCTCCTGCGGCGCCGGCGGGTTCATTGCCGACCAGCGCTGGCGCAATTCGGGCAGGTCGAGGCCCGCCACGCGCCGTTCGTGGATCAGCGGGAAGAGCTTGTTCTGCAGCTCCGGCCGGCAGCGCGAGATCTCGTCGAGGAACACGAAGCCCGCGCCCCAGATCGCGCCCTTTGTCCCGACGAAGCGCAGGCCAGGGCCGTGGTCGTCCGGCAGCGGGATCCCGACCAGGTCGTCGTAGCTCACGAGCGACGCGTTGTAGTGCCGGAAGACGAGGCCGAGCGCGCCCGCGAGCCGCTCCACCAGCAGCGACTTCGCCGTGCCGTGCTCGCCCACCAGCAGCACCGGCGACTCCGTCGCGAGCGCCGCCAGCACCACCGGCTCGAGCGGCGCCCAGCCCACGATGCCGAGCCGCGCCAGGAAGCCCGCGGGCATCACAGGGCCTTTCGAGCCGCGCCGGCCTGCGCTCGCGCGCGCCGCGAGGGCGCGAAGCGCAGCGAGATGCGCAGATCCTCGGCGCGCGCGAACAGGCCTAGCAGCGCGTCGCGCCGCTGGCGCGCCTCGCAGAGCTCGTGTGTGCCGAGCGAGAGCCGGATGCGCTCCTGCCGGTGGCCCTGGTGGACCGTGAACGCGATCCACCAGACCTGGCCGTTCAGCCACAGGTGATGGTTCGGGTCGGCGTCGGGGGGCGCGGACCAATCGACGCGCGCGGGCGCGTCGGGAGCAACGGGCTCGAATCGGGGCACGGGGCTTCTCCTCGCAAAGCGAGAAGACACCCGGAGCGCGCAGCTCTCGGCCGCGCCGGACACTTCGTTGCCCACCGGTTTCTCCCGGCGAGCCGCATCTCCCATGAGCCGGGCCTGCGCCCGAACTCGGGAATGGCACCTTGGGATGTCCACCCAGGTTGCCGGGCCGACGGCGACGGGCCTCTCCCGCACGCCGGCAGCCACTCCGGATGCCAAACAAAAGGCTAAGGCGTGGGGCGCACAAGATCAAGCAGAGATTGTGTCATGACCCACGGCCTGGCGGGGATGAGCGCCCGCCTCTCGCAGCTCTTCGCGGCGGGCTGACTACGGCTTGTCGACCGCAATCGCGAGCGCCTCGCTATAGCTGATGTCGAGCAGCTCACCGACCTTCACCTTCTCGAGGTTCGCGGGATTCTGCACCGGAAGCGTCTGCGTGCTGCCGTCGGCGAGTGTGAGCGTGATCGTCTGCTTCTCGCGGTCGATTGCCTTCACGGTGGTAGTCACGGTCGCCGTCGAGAGCACCACGCCCCCGGGTCTCGCCCCCGGCTCGGCGGTCTCCACACGGGTCCCTCCAGTGGTCCCCGGCGTCGCCTCCCCCGGCTTCCGCACCTGGAACACCAGCGACTCGTAGTAGGTCGCCCGCACCTGGTCCCCTACGGCCACCTGGGAGAAGTTCTTCGCCGACGGCCCCACGCTGAGCTCGATCTCGCGCCCTTCCGGCAGCAGCAGCGTCGCCCGGCGCGCGGCGTGATCGACCTTCTTGACCGTGGCCGTCACCTGGATCGCGTTCGTGCGCTCGACGCGATCGGCTCCCTCGATCGTGTTGAAAGCGGTGGACGTCGACGGCGTGAGGGAAGGATCCGGCGCGTTCCAGGCGCAGGCCGCGAGCGCGCTCGTGGTGATCGCCGCAAACAAGGTCGTAGACGTGACTGTTCTCATCGCGTGGGTCTCCTGGTGTTTCTAGCGGGCGCGCACGATAGCGCGCCCGCGGCGGGCGGCTACACCCGCGGTCGATCCGGATGACCGGCGTGCCGGTCGGAGCGGCCGCAGTGCGAATCTGCACCTCGCCGGAGCGCGGGTTGCGGCACTCGGGGTGTAGATGCCCCGCTCACCTCGCCGGCTCATCGATCAGCGTATATCGCCGCTCGCGGTAGAGCATCGCAGGCACCTGGACGTGTGCGAGTGCGTCGCGTGCAAGCTCCGGATCGAGAGGCTCGGGTCGCAGGCGACCGCCCGCGTACTCGAACTGCAGCGGCGCCTGGTATGGCGCGTGGATCACGACGTGGTCGCCAACGCGATAGGCGTTCACCAGGTCGTACTGCATGAACGCGTGCCCAGGCGTGTCTGCGGGGGTGGTCACGAGATCGCGACCGAAGAGGGGGCTCAGGACGTCGAGCCCCATCAGGTCGACGAGCGTCGGCGGAAGATCGACCTGGCTCGCCAGCATGCCGTCCCGGCGTGCAGCCACACCGGGTCCGAGGATCAGCCCCGGAATGTGGAAGCGCTCGATCGGCACGAGGTCGAGACCAAACACCCGCGTATTGTGATCGGCCACCACGAGGAAGATGGTGTTGTGCCAGTAGGCCTCGCGCTTGGCCAGGCGGAAGAGCTCGCCGATGGCGTAGTCGGCGTAGCGCATGGCGTTGTGAAGCGTGTTCGCGGGAGGCTCGAGAATCTCGATGCGCCCCGGCGGGAACTCGAAGGGTGGGTGGTTCGAGGTGCTCAGCATGAGCGCGAAGAAGGGGTGGTCGCCGTGCGCCACGAAGACGTCGTTCGCCCGCCGCACGAGGTCTTCGTCGGAGACGCCCCAGGTGCCGCGAAATACGGGGTTCGCGAACGCCCGCTCGTCGATCACGCGGTCGAATCCGTCGTTCAGGAAGAAGCCGCGCATGTTGTCGAAGTCGCTGTTTCCCCCGTAGAGGAACTCGGTCGTATAGCCATGCCGCCGCAACAGCTCGGCCAGGGTGAAGAAGCCGCCTTGCGCGAGGCCGAGCTTCACGATGCTGCCCCCGGGCGTCGGAAGGAAGCCACTCACGATGGCTTCGATGCCGCGCACGGTCCGCGTGCCGGTGGAGTAGAGCTCCGTGAAAAACCAGCCTTCGGTCGCGAGGGCATCCAGATTCGGCGTGAGCGGCAGCCCACCGAGGCTGCCGACGTACTCGGCCCCGAGGCTCTCTTGCAGAAAGATCACGAGATTGAAGGGCCGCGAGCGCGGCGTCGCCGACGCTTGTGCGTGAAGCAGCGGACTCTCCTCGCTTCCAAAAGCCTGCAGCGGGACGCGTGTCTGTGCCCGTACGCGCGCGATGGCCTCCTCGCGCGGCAGGGTGCCGTAGAGCTCAGCCGGGTCGGCTTCGTGCTTGCGGGCTTCCAGCGCGAAGCCGATCGCGTAGGTCGAGTCGAGCGCGAGCTCGTTCACCAGGTGATCGCCCGTGAAGGCGGCGGTCGAGATGTTGCCGCCACGCAGGCCGAAGCTCGAGCGGGCGGCGAGCACGAGCGCGAGCAACAGCCCAGGTGCAAGGAGGAGACGGCGGCCCCACGACCAGCCCGGCGCCTCGGCGAGCATTCGCCGCATCTCCCGCCAGACGAGACTCACGACCACAACGACGCTCAGCAGACCCACCGCGACGGCGAGGCGATGGTCCGCCCACACCGTGGCGACGACCTCGCTCGGGTAGGCGAGGTAATCGAGAAAAATGCGATTCGGGCGGCTGTCGTAGTAGGCGAGGAACGGATAGGTCGCCACCTCGAAGAAGACCAGCACGCCGGCGACGAACGCGAGATCGCCGGCGACGATTGCGTCGCGCCAGCGCTTCGCGAGATCGGGCCACGCGAGGAGCACGCCGACGGGTGGCAAGAGCAGCCACGAGAGCGTCATCACGTCGAGGCGCAGCCCGATGGGAAAGATCCACCAGAACCCCGGGACGGAATGCACCCGATCCCAGTAGCACGCGAGCAGCACGAGTCGGCTCGCGGACAGCCCGGCGAGGGCCAGCGCGACGAAGAGCGCGATCGGAGCCATCGGGCCCGCCCAGCTGCGCAAGCTTCGCATCGCGTCCGTTCCCCTTCGACCCGCAGAGCCTGATCGCACTATTCTTCCTACGCACACACGCGTCAACCGCGGCGTCGGCCCTGCGTCAACCTGCCGGGCGCAGGGCTGCGCCGGCCGCACGCGGCCACTCGGCGGCTGCGCCGCGCACGAGCTGTACGACCGGGCAGAAGGGACCGAGGCGCGTTCGCTCCCAGATCTGGCCGCTGGCCCGGCGGTGTTCCGCGCTCGCGAGGCGGTAGCGGTACAGCGTCGAGCGCAGCAGCCGTGGCGGGCGATTCGGGGGAGCTTCCCCGATCAGCGACCAGACCGGCTGGCTTCCCCTCAGCAACTGCTCGGCGAAGGACTGGAACCAGGGCGCGCGCTCGCAGCCCTGGAGCGCCGCGAACCAGAGCTGCCAATCGAGGCGGGGCATGTGGGGCTGCGCGAAGCGTGGCCAGCGATCCAGTGGACCCGGTTTGAAGCGCAGCGCGAGCGCTTGCCACGCCACTCCGTCGGAGCTGATCTCGAGCTCGATTTCGGGACGCTGCGTCGTCATCACCGCGAACAGGCCATAGCGGTTCGAGCTGCGCAGGCGAGCGCCGGCGTCGAGCAGGCTGCGAAGCGGGCCGGGTATTGCTTCCGGGAGCAGCTGCTCGGCAAAGCGGGTCAGCGACAGCGCGAGCAGCGCGGCGAGCAGCGCGTTCAGGGTCGGGGCGACCCACGGCGAAGGGCGGCGCGGCGCGTTCGCGGCAGGCGGGCTGGCGGGCCGCAGCCGTAGCAATCGCGCTGCGAGGTCGAGGTCGCGATCGTCGAGCAGCGACAGGCACAGCACGCAGGTCAGCAGGTTGAAGAAGCCGTAGTTGCCGGTCAAACCGATCAGCAGCTGGAGGGCCAGGAATCCACAGCAGGCGAGGCGACGCAGCGGCCGGGGCCCGAGCGCGAGGATCGGGAGACCTAACTCAATGGCCAGCGTCAGCGCCGTCAGCAGGCGCAGCAGCGGGCGCGGGAGTTCGTGCGCGAAGACGCTCGTCCAGGCCGGCAGCGGTTGCGTGAAGAAATGGAATTCGAGGGCCTCGAGACCGCGCCAGGTCGGATCGCCGCTGGCGAGCTTCTCGAAGCCGGAGCACCACATCAGGCGCAGCAGCAGCAGGCGCAGCAGCCAGAATGCGAGCGCGGGCACGCGCACGCGGCTGGCGTCGCGCGGGCGCCATTGACCCGCAGCCAGCCAGATCGCGCCCACGCTGGCCTCGAGCAGCAGCGCATCCCACTGGTAGCTCAGGAACACGCCGCCGACGCAGCAGAGCGAGAGGTAGAGCAGCCACAGGCCGAACAGCGCGAGGGATGGCGCGATTCCGATCCAGAGCAGCGCTGCCAGCGCGATGCCCGCCGCGCAGGCGAAGATCAGCATCGCGTCGCTCGTGCCCAGCCACCAGAACAGCGTCGGCAAGAGCCGCGGAGCCGCACTGCCGAAGTGGGAGCGCCAGGCCACCAGCGTGAGCTCGGCGGGCTGGATCCCGTGAGCGCCTATCAGGCCCCTCAGCTGCACGAGCAGGGACACGAAGGCGATCGCGTGCGTCGCAGCGAGGCCTCGCAGGATCCAGCGCCGCACGCGCCAGCGCGCGTCGGGCAGGGCGTCTCGACCGCTCGAGTCTTGCACGCTTCGCTCCCCACCCGAGCTCGCCGCGCCCGGCGACCCCGAGACGCCTAGACGAGCGAGAGCCACAAGCGCAGCAGGTGCCGCGGCGATGCCGGATCGTCGACATAGCTCGTGCGCGCGTGCACGACCCCGTGGTTGCTGACGAGCTGGAGATCGCCCGGCTCGAGCTGCATGTCGAGGTGTATCTCGGGGCGCTCCGCGATCGCCTCCCAGGCGTCGAGCGCTTCGCGAGCGAGCGGGTCGAGTACAGAGCCCGGATGCCGCGGGGCGGACCGGAAGTAGTCGAGGTGCATGAAGCTGCGCAGGCGCTCGCCGTCGAAACAACAGGGCCGGACCGGCGTGGTGGGGTGGGCCGCGCCCGCGGGCAGGCGGGAGTCGAGCAGCATCGGTTCGCAGAGCCGCGCGGCCAGCTCCGGGCGCCGCGCGAGCAACTCGTCGAAGACCGTCACGGAGGAGACCAGCCGGCTGATTCCTCCGCTAGGCGACGATCGCAGACACAGCAGCCCCACCACGTCGGCAGCGTCGCAGTGAAACAGGATGCGCTGATTCGTGCGGTAGAGCCGCTCGTCCGCGTGCTCGGCCTGCGCAGAGAGGTCGCGGACGTGGCCGAGCAGGTCGCCCTCGGCATTCTGCGCGCCGGGCATCCCGAGCTGCAGACCGAGGCCCCAGAACGCGAGCTCCGCCTGTGGCTGTGACCAGCGCGCGACTGGAAAGCCGCGCACCCGCACGAAGCCGTGCCCCTCCGCGAGCGCCACGCGCCAGCGCTCGACCGCGGCAGCGAGCTTCGGCAGCGGAAAGTCGCCCCGCGTGAGCTCACGCGCG
Organism: uncultured Spirochaetales bacterium; assembly: GCA_964437835.1. Classification (GTDB taxonomy): domain Bacteria; phylum Myxococcota_A; class UBA9160; order UBA9160; family SMWR01; genus CAYTJA01. The sequence continues at coordinate 17,557 of CAYTJA010000475.1, read as the reverse complement.
GGGCGCCCGAGCGCCGTCGCGCGATCGACGGCTCGCAGCAGCTCCGCGATCTGGTCTTCCGTCAGGTCTTCGCGCCATGCGCCGGAATTCGCCAGCGCAGCGCCGGTCCACGCCGCCGCGCCACCGACCGGAGCCCTGGGCACTGCTACGTGCGGCCGCTCGAAGTAGTGGCGGAGCTGCTGCGCGAAGCCGTACATGCGGCGAGTATCCCGCCGCCGCTGCGCGAACTCCAGTGGCGCAAGCCCTCAGCCAGCTCGGGCCTCGCGCGCTCGATGCACGCGACTCCGCAGCCGCTGCGCCGGAACTTCGATCCAGCGGTGGCTCGCAGAGGCCAGCGCGAGCGCGGGAGGGATCGGGAGTGGGTCAGGGGATCGCCGCGATGTACGCGACCCAGGCCGGGTCGTCTTCGGCTGCGCGGCGCAGCGTGAAGCTGCCGTTGCCGTCGCCGGTCTTGTGGTCGGTGCCCTCCCAGTAGAACTCGACCTCGCGGAAGCCTGCATCGAGCAGGCAGTCGCGCAGCTCGGGCAGCGTCCAGAGTCGCCAGTCGTACTGGAACGAGCGCTGCAAGCGGCTCCCGTCCGGGAACTCGAAGTGGATGTAATTGCGCACCGTGTGCGAGATCGGCTCGACGCGCGCCTGGTCCCAGATGTAGTCGAAGCCCTCGAGCTTGCGCGTCTCGGGCCCGGTGCGGAACGCCTCTGCGCCTCCGTAGGCGTCGAGGAAGAAGAGGCCCTCCGGCTTCAGGCCGGCCTTCGCGCGCCGGAAGTAGTCGAGCAGCTCCGCGCGCTCGCGGAAGATGAAGTACGAGAAGTTGAAGGCCAGCGTGACGTCGACGCGCTCGAAGCCGATGTCGCGCACGTCGCCCTGGATCAGCTTCACGCGGGCCTGCGCGTCGGCTCCGAGCTTCGCGAGGTTGTGCTCGCGGCCCCAGTCGAGCGGCTCCGGGTCGAGGTCGATGCCGAAGGCGCGGTTTTCGCGCTGGGCCGCGACCCAGGCGCAGGCCATGTGCGCGGTGCCGCAGAAATCCTCGCGCAGCAGCCGCGCGGGGCGGCCGTAGCGCTTGCCGAAGACGCGCTGGATCAGGCTGACGTCGTACTCGGGTTCCTGAACCGAGCGCTGATAGAGGTCATAGCGATCCGCGCGCGCTGCGCGGGTTGCGCGGCGGCGAGGCCGCGGCTGCGTGCGGCGTTCGGACTTCCGCGTCGGTGACATCGTTGCGCCCCCCGAGAAAGGCCCGGAACTTGGCGCAGATCGAGCCGCGCGACAACGCGCGGACGGCGCTTCAGCGCATCGGTGGACGCGTCGCGAGCTTCCGCTGCAGCGTGCGGCGGTGCCGATTTGGAGTGCGCGTAGGAACCCCCGAGAGTGAGCTTCCAGGGTAGAGGCTCGCCGCGGTGAGATGACGGCAGCGTTCTCTCGGGCCATCTTTCTCCCAGATGCCCGCGACGCCGACCCGGAAGCACTGCATCACGCCCGATGGCTACCGCAAGCTCCAGCAGGAGCACGAGCGGCTGTGGCGGGTCGAGCGCCCGCGCGTGACGCTCGAGGTGCAGCAGGCAGCCGCGCAGGGCGATCGCTCGGAGAACGCCGAGTACATCTACGGCAAGAAGCGCCTGCGCGAGATCGACAGCCGCCTGCGCTTCCTCGGCAAGCGCATGGACGAGCTCAGCGTCGTGCGCCCCGAGGACGTCGACCAGACGCGCGTCTTCTTCGGCGCCTGGGTCGAGCTCGAAGACGAAGCCGGTGCGAGCGTGGTCTACCGGCTGGTCGGACCCGACGAGACCGACGTCTCGCGCGGGGAGATCAGCATCGAGTCGCCGGTCGGGAAGGTGCTGATCGGCCGCCGCGAGGGCGACGAGGTGAGCGTGCGGCGCCCGGCCGGCGTGAAGCACTTCGTCGTCCTGCGCGTGCTCTACGCCGAGCTCCGGTAGTCGAGTGCACGAGCGCACGCGCGCCGCCGCGGCCGTCGCCGCCTCGGGCCTGCTGCTGAAAAGAGCGCTGAACTCGCGCGTGCCTTCCGTGTAGATTGGTCCTCGCGGATTCACGCGCGCAGGGGAGACTCGCGATGAAGCAGGGCTTCCGTGTCATCGACGCCGACGCGCACGTGATCGAGCCGTCGGATCTCTGGCAGCGCTACATCGAGACCCGGTTTCGCGAGCGCGCGCCGCGCCACCTCAACCTCGCCTTCAGCGTCGTGACCGACGGCGTGCGGATCAACACGCCCGAACGCTGGGATCCCGAGGCAACACCCGAACGCCTCGCGCGCCGGAACGAGCGCATCCAGGCCACGTTCGCCGAGATCTACCCCGCCGCCTCGGCTCGGGGCTTCGACGGCGTCGCGCAGCTCGCCGACATGGGCGTCGAGGGCGTCGATCTCGCGTTTCTCTACCCGTCCTTCGGCCTCTTCGCTCTCGCGAGCGATCAGATCGCCCCCGACCTCGCCAGCGCGATCGCGCGGGCGTACAACGACTGGCTCGCCGACTTCTGTGCCGCGGACCCGAGCCGGCTCCGCGGCATCGGGATGCTCGCACTGCAGGACCCGGCCGCCGCCGCGGCCGAGGTCGCGCGCATGCGCGATGAGCACGGCTTCGTGGGCGCGTTCGCGCGGCCCAACCCGATCCTCGGCCGGAACCTCGACGACCCCGCCTACGACGTTCTGTGGCACGCGCTCTCGCTTCGCGGCATGGCCCTCGGCCTCCACGAGGGCGGCATGCCGCCCTTGCCTCAGGCCGGCGCCGACCGGCTCAGCAACGCCGAACAGCGCCACATCTGCTCGCACCCGATGGAGCAGATGGTCGCGGCCGTCAGCCTGATCTACGGGGGCGTGCTCGAGCGCTTCCCCGAGCTGCGGGTCGCGTTCCTCGAGGCCGGCTGTGGCTGGCTGCCGTTCTGGCTCGAACGCATGGACGAGCACTACGAGAAGGGCCTGCGGCGCGATTTCGGCGCGCGCAAGCTGCTGCAGCGGCCTCCGAGCGAGTACTTCCGGCGCCAGTGCTTCGTGTCCGCCGATGCCGACGAGGCGATGCTCGAGCACGTCATCGGGGCGTTTGGCGACGACCGGATCGTCTTCTCCACCGACTATCCACACCCCGATTCGAAATATCCCCACGCAGTCGACTCGTTCCTCGCGCTCGCTGGCGTGAGCGCCGAAAGCAAGCGACGCATCCTCTGGGACAACGCGCTCGCGCTCTACGGAATCGACGACCCAGCGGCATGACGGGCATCGACCTCTTGGATCCCCGGCAGAGCCAGAAGCTGCATGCCGTCGCCCGCGGCTGGCGCGCCTCGCTTCCGCTCGCCGTCGGATGCGCGATCGCGTCCGCGGCGTCCCCGAGCTCGACCACGAGTTCGTGCGGCGCGCACCCGCGCATCCGGATCCACCCCGCATGCACACCACGCAGATGGTGGAACGCACAGAGCGTGACGCGATTCTCCGGCGCATCCGAACCATTGCGTCTACTCCGCATCCAACGCGGCCTGCAAGGTCGGCAACAGCTGCGGCAGCTCGAGCATGAGCGTCTTCCAGACGATCTCGCGGTCGATGTTGAAATACGCATGCGCGACGCGGTTACGCATGCCGATGATTGCCGGCCACGGAACATCGGGCGTTGCGGCGCGCGTCTCTTCGGACACGCGGGTTGCGGCCTCGCCGACGATCTCGATCGCACGCACCACCGCAAACAGCAGCAATTGATCCAGATCCAGATCGGCACGCTGCCGGCCGGCCATGAACCTCTGTGCGGCCTGCGCCGCTTCGATCATGTGCTGCAGACGGATGCGGTCCTCAGCCTGCATAGGCGACCTGAGCCTTACGCAGTACCTCGTCACGGAAGTAGGGACTGAGGTCCTCGGCCGTGCGCAAGTCGACTTTTCTGCCCAGAACCTTGGCGAGCTCGATCTCGATGGCGCTCATGCCGAGCAGGCCCGGCACGCGGCTCGGTTCGAACTCCACCAGCAGGTCGATATCGCTGTCGGGCCGAGCCGTGCCCGCTAGCACCGAGCCGAAAAGCGACAGGCGGCGGATACCGTGCCGCCGGCAGATCGGCGCCAATTCGTTTTCAGCCACATTCACAAGACCCAAGTGCCGCTCCGTGTCATTTCAGCGCCCTCTGCGCCAGCGCTTCCTCGCGACTGCCGGATTCTCCCGCCAGCCGCGCGATCTCCGGCCGGCCTTGCATGAGCGCAGTGTAGGCCAGCGCCTCGACCGCTCGCTTCTTGCGCTCGCACAGCAACTACCCGCGGAGCCGCTGAAATTGCGTGCTCGGCTGCAAACTACCCGGCGTTGCCGCTAGCCGGGATGCGCGATCGCGTCCGCGGGGGCCTTCAGCGGGCGTCCGGGTCGTAGCCCAGATTCGGGGACAACCAGCGCTCTACTTCGGCGATGGACATTCGCTTGCGCTCTGCGTAGGCGGCGACCTGGTCGCGATCGATGCGGCCGAGCGTGAAATAGCGCGCTTCGGGATGCGCGAAGTAGAGCCCGGAGACACTCGCTCCGGGCCGCATCGCGCTGCTCTCGGTCAGCGTGATTCCGACCTCGGGAGCGCCTAGCAGGTCGAACAGGCGCCGCTTCTCGCTGTGATCCGGGCAGGCCGGGTAGCCGTAGGCCGGGCGGATGCCGCGGTAGCGCTCGTCGATCAGGTCGTCGCGCGAGAGCTGTTCGCCTGACCCGTAGCCCCAGTCGCAGCGCGCGCGCTGGTGCAGCCACTCGGCGAAGGCCTCGGCCAGGCGGTCTGCCAGCGCCTTCACCAGGATCGCGGAGTAGTCGTCGAGGGCGCGCTCGAAGTCGCCCGCGATCGCGTCGGTTTCGGGGCCGGAGGTCACCGCGAAGGCCCCGATCGAATCGACGCGCCCGCTTTCGCGCGGCGCGACGAAGTCCGCCAGGCAGAGCTGCGGCTTCCCGTCGGGCTGGGGCGCCTGCTGGCGCAGCATCGGAAATCGCTCGAGCTCGTGCCGGCCCGAGGCGTCGGTGTAGAGCACGAGGTCGTCGCCGTCACTCGCGGCCGGCCAGAAGCCGTAGACCGCCGAGGGCCTGAGCCAGCGTTCATCGATGATCTTGCGCAGCATCTGCTGGCCGTGCTCGAAGAGCTCGCGCGCCGCCGCTCCCTGCTCGGGGTGGTCGAGGATCTTCGGATACCTGCCCTTCAGCTCCCAGGCCGCGAAGAAGAAGGTCCAGTCGATGTAGGGCACGAGCTCGGCGACGCCGACTTCGCGAAGCTCGCGCCGCCCGAAGAACGCGGGAGTCGCGAGCGCCTCGGGCGGGAACGCGAGCGCGAGCCGCCGCTCGCGCGCCGCCGGGAGCGGCAACAGCGGCCGCTGGTGGCGCCCCTGGTAGATGTAGCGGAGCTGTTCCTGCAGCTCGCGATTCGCGCGGTCGAGCTCCGGCCGCCGCTTCTTGTCGAGCAGGCTCGACACCACGGAGACCGCGCGCGAGGCGTCGTGCACGTGCACGACGCTTCCGTGATAGCCGGGGGAGATCTTGACCGCGGTGTGCTGTTTGCTCGTCGTCGCGCCGCCGATCAGCAGCGGAATTTCGAAGCCCTGGCGTTCCATCTCCTTCGCGACGTGCACCATCTCGTCGAGCGAAGGTGTGATCAGGCCCGAGAGGCCGATCGCATCGGCGCCCTCGGCGCGAGCGGTCTCGAGGATCTTGTCGCAGGCGACCATCACGCCGAGATCGATGATCTCGTAGCTGTTGCAGCCGAGCACGACGCCGACGATGTTCTTGCCGATGTCGTGGACGTCGCCCTTGACGGTCGCGAGCACGAGCTTGCCCTGGCTGCGGGCGCGCCCTCCCTTCTCGGCCTCCATGAAGGGCGTGAGGTAGGCGACGGCGCGCTTCATCGCGCGCGCGCTCTTCACGACCTGCGGCAGGAACATCTTGCCGGCGCCGAAGAGGTCGCCGACGATGCGCATGCCGTCCATCAGCGGCCCTTCGATCACGTGCAGCGGCCGCGGGAGCTTCTGGCGCGCCTCTTCGACGTCGGCCTCGATCCAGTCCACGATGCCGTGCACCAGCGCGTGCGACAGGCGCGCCTCGACCGGCGCCTCGCGCCAGGCCGTGTCGTGCAGCTTCTTCACGCCGCCGCCGCGCACGCTCTCGGCGAAGGCGACCATGCGCTCGGTCGCGTCGGGCCGGCGGTCGAAGAGGATGTCTTCGACGTGCTCGAGCAAGGCCGGCGGAATGTCCTCGTAGACGCCGAGCTGGCCCGCGTTGACGATGCCCATGTCGAGGCCCGCGCGGATCGCGTGGTACAGGAAGGCCGTGTGGATCGCCTCGCGCACGCGCTCGTTGCCGCGGAACGAGAACGAGAGGTTCGAGATCCCCCCCGAGATCCGGGCGCCCGGGCAGGCGCGCTTGATCTCGCGCGTGGCCTCGAGGAAGGACAGCGCGTAGCGGTTGTGCTCCTCGATCCCAGTCGCAATCGCGAGCACGTTCGGGTCGAAGACGACGTCCTCGGCTGCGAAGCCGACCTGCTCGACGAGCAGGTGATAGGCGCGCCGGCAGATCTCGACGCGCCGCGCGGTGGTGTCCGCCTGGCCCTGTTCGTCGAAGGCCATCACGACCACGCCCGCGCCGTAGCGCTGGATCCGCCGCGCCTTGTCGAGGAAGTCGGGCTCGCCCTCCTTGAGGCTGATCGAGTTGACGATGCCCTTGCCCTGCACACACTGCAGCCCGGCTTCGATCACGCTCCACTTCGAGCTGTCGACCACGAAGGGCACCCGCGCGATCTCGGGCTCGGTCGCGATCAGGTTCAGGAAGGTGCGCATGGCCTGCTCGGAATCGAGCATGCCCTCGTCCATGTTGACGTCGATCAGGTTCGCGCCGCTGCGCACCTGATCCAGTGCCACTTCCACGGCGCGCGTGTAGTCGCCCTGCTCGATCAGCTTGCGGAAGCGGCGCGAGCCGGTCACGTTCGTGCGCTCGCCGATCATCGTGAAGTTCGAGTCGGGGCGGATCGAAAAGGTCTCGAGGCCCGAGAAGCGCGAGATCCCGCGCTCGGGCTCGGGCACGCGGCGCGGCGGAATTCCGGCCACGGCCTGCGCGATCGCAGCGATGTGGGCGTCGCTGGTACCGCAGCAGCCGCCGACCGCGTTCACGAAGCCGGCCTCGGCGAACTCGCGCAGCAATCGGGCCGTGGTCTCGGGCGTCTGGTCGTAGCCGCCGAACGCGTTCGGCAGCCCCGCGTTCGGATAGCAGCTGATGCGGGTCGCAGCGACCGCGGAGAGATCCGCGAGGAAGGGCCGCATCTCGGCCGCACCTAGCGCGCAGTTGATCCCGACCGAGAATGGCTTCGCGTGTGCGACCGAGGTCCAGAACGCCTCGATCGTCTGGCCCGAGAGCGTGCGGCCGCTCTTGTCCGTGATCGTCACCGAGAGCAGCAGCGGCAGCTCGCGGCCGAGCTCGTCGAAGACGTCGCGCGCGGCGTAGATCGCGGCCTTCGCGTTCAGCGTGTCGAAGATCGTCTCGATCAGGATGCAGTCGACGCCGGCCAGGGCGAGGGAGCGGATCTGCTCGACGTAGGCCGCTTGCAGCTCGCTCCAGCCGAGCGCGCGGTAGGCGGCGTCGTTCACGTCCGGCGAGAGCGAGAGCGTGCGGTTCGTGGGGCCCACGGCGCCGGCCACGAAGCGCGGCCGATGCGGCGTCGCCGCGCTGACGCGGCGCGCGGCCTCGACCGCGAGCTCCGCCGCCCGGCGGTTCAGCTCGGCGCAGATCGACTCCAATCGATAGTCGCTCTGCGAGATGCGGTTCGCGTTGAAGGTGTTCGTCTCGATCAGATCGGCGCCGGCCGCGAGGTAGGCGTCGTGGATCTTCGAGATGATTTCGGGACGCGTCAGCACCAGCAGATCGTTGTTGCCGCGCAGATCGATCGCGTGGTCCCGGAAGCGCTCGCCGCGGAAGTCGGCTTCCGCGAGAGACTCGGCCTGGATCATCGTGCCCATCGCGCCGTCGAAGATCGCGATGCGCTCCTGGAAGAGGGCTTCGAGAGCCTGGCTGCGGGGGCTCGGGCTGGGCTGCGAATGGGTGTCTTGCATCTCTGTATCAATCTATCTCAATGAACAGATGAATATGGGATCGGAAGCCCGGGTGCCATATCTTCCCCCGTGGGGAGTCGATTTCGGCTCCTCACTCCAAGAGCTGGAGCCCGATCAGCTCCTCGAGCTCCCGCAGGGCCGGATCCGGCTCGGCGACCCGGATCGTCGCCATTCCGAGTGCACGTGCGGCCTTGAGGTTGCGCCCGACGTCGTCCAGGAACACCGCCTCCGCTGGCGCGACGCCGAGCTCCCGACACGCGAGCTGGTAGATCCGCGGGTCGGGCTTCTGGAGCCCCACCCGCGCCGACTCGACGAAGGCGTCGAAGAGCGCGCGCAGCTCGCCGTGGCCGGTGTCGCCGTCCTCCCCGCGCTTCCAGTTGTTCGTGAGCGCGGCGGTGAGCAGGCCCGCGCGTCGGATCCGGCGCAGCGCTTCGAGCATCTGCGGCCGCGCGCCGGAGCTCTCCGCCATGCGCGTCATCAGCTCGCGCGCCGAGACGCCCGGGCAGCCCCCCTCGGCGCAGTCCCGTTCGAACTCCGGGTAGAAGCGCTCGAGCGTCAGCAGGCCGCGCTCGAGTCGGCCCCAGGCGCCCTCGGCGCCCTTCGCGCCGATCAGGCGATTCAAGCTCCCGAGTGCCAGGCCCCGCTCGCGCTCGTACGCGGCGATCGCCGGCATCGGCGACCCCATCACGACGCCGCCGAGGTCGAAGATCACCGCGCGATAGGTCGCCATCTGCGACACCGTAGCTCGCGCAGGCTGCAGCTACACTGCGCTGCGAACCGCAGCAGGGGGAAACATGCATCCGCGCAGCGTGATCGCGTTCTTCGCAGTGTTGGGCGTGCCCGCGCTGGCCTTGGCGCACGACGAGGAGTCGAAGACGCTGCGCCGCGTGAGCTTCCAGGTCGAGCGCTCGCGCGAGGTCGAGAACGACTGGCTGCGAGCGAGCGTCGTCGCGCAGGCCGAGGATGCGGATGCCGTCGCCGTGGCCGAACGCGTGAACCAGGCGATGAGCTGGGCGCTCGAGCGCGGGCGCAAGGCGGCGGGCCTCGAGCTCAAGACCACCGGCTACCAGACCTGGCCGATCCAGGAGCAGGGCCGCATCCGGCGCTGGCAGGCGAGCCAGCAGCTGCTGATCGAGGGCAGGGACGCCGCGGCCCTGACGCGCCTGCTCGGGGAGCTCCAGAGCCGACTCCAGCTGGTTTCGCTCGAATTCACGCTCTCGCCCGAGCGGCGCCGCGCGGTCGAGCAGGAGCTCAGCGTCGAGGCGCTGAAGGCCTTCCGCACGCGGGCGGATCTGGTCGCGGACACGCTCGGCGCTTCGGGCTACGAGATCGTGCGCATCGACCTCGGCGGCGGCGCTGCGGCCCCGGTGTACGACCGCATGCAGATGGCCGGCCGCGCGATGGCAGAGCAGGCGATCGCCGCTCCCACGGCCGAGGGCGGCAGCAGCCGCGTCGACGTGCAGGCCAGCGGATCCATCGAGCTGAACTAACGTGAATCCGCAGCCGGATCCGGGTTCCGAGGGCTTCCGCCGCGTGCGCCGCGGCGTCTGGCACATCGAGCACCACCCGGAGCTCTCGCCGGAGCGCGTGCTCGAGAGCGTCGCGCGCCACCGCGAACACGATGCCCGCGGCAGCCAGGCCTGTGAGCAGTGGGGGGCGGTGTCGTCGCTCTCGCGGGTGCAGCTCGAGGGCTCCACGCAGCCCTTCGACCTCGCGGTCAAGGGCTGTCGCTGGCGCGGCCTTCGCGGAGGACTCTCGGATTGGCTGCGCGGCTCGCGGGCGCGGCGCGCACTGCGCGGCGCGCGGCGCCTCTGCGCCGCAGAGATCCCGACCGCCCTGCCGCTCGCACTCGCCGAGCGCAGGCGCTTCGGGATCCTCGTCGAGAGCTTCTTCGTATCGCGCTTCATCGCCGGCGCGCTGCCGCTGCCGGCCGCGGCGGAGCACTTCAGCCGCGACGCACGCGGGCGCCGCGCCGTGATCCGCGCGCTCGCGGAGCTCGTCGCAAGGCTGCACGAGCGCGGCCTCGACCACCGCGATTTCAAGCACTCGAACTTCCTGCTCGCGGAGGGCGCCGCCGCGGCCGGGCGCCCCGCGCAGCTCTGGCTCGTCGACGCGGAGGGCGCCGATCCGGCTCGCCGCCCGAGCTTCCGGCGCCGGGTGCGGGCACTCGGCCAGCTCGAGGCCTTTGCGCGCGACCTGTTGCCCTGGCTCGCGGCGCGCGAGCGCGCGGTGTTCCTGCGCGCCTATCTCGGGATCGCCGCGAACCTCGCTCCGCGCCGCCGCGAGCTCGAGCGCGCAGTCGAGCGCTGGGCCCAGCGCCGCCTCGCGCGCTGGTCGCGCCGCGATCGGCGCGGGCACCACGCCTATCCGCTGGCTCCGCGCGGCGCGGCAGCCCGCGACGCGCGCTTCACTCGATCGCGATCGGACGCCGCGCGCTGAAGCGGCGCCCGTAGAGATCCGTCGTGCGCACCTCGAGCACGGCGCTGCCGAGCGGCGGCTGCGCCGGCAGCCGCCCCACCCACAGATGTGGCGACTTCGCCGGCGGAGACAGGCGCCGCTCCCGCGGCAGCCACTGCGTCTCGCGCGCGCCCTGCTCGAGGTAGAAGGGGTCCGGGCGCAACTCGCGCGCCAGAGGCAGCCAGGGCCCGAGGGCTCCGAGGCGCATCTCGACGGCGTCCTTCGGCGAGCCGGCGAAGACGTTCACGACGACCTCCGTGGCCGCGGCGTCCTGCGCGCGCACGCGCCCCGGTGCGAAGACCTGCATCTGATAGTCCGCGGGCCGGCGCGCCGCGCGGAAGTCGAGCTCGTAGCGCGCGCCATCCAACCGCAGCAGCCACCAGCCCTTCGGCGCGCCGCAGCGCATCAGCGCATTCGGGATGCCGGATTCGTCCTCGGCGCCGAGCCACCAGCCGCCCGAGGTCGTGCCGACGTTGAGGTGGTGGTGCAAGCCCGCTGTGAATCCGTGCTCCGGGCCGAAGAAGAGCTGTTCTTGCATGTGCGTATGCGCGGACAGCGAGAGCGCGAGCGGGTGACGCGAGAGCGCGCGGAAGAGCGCATCGCGCTCCGCTTCGTTCAGGCGCTCCGGCGGCACGTGCATTGCGACGATCGCGAGCTCGTCCGCGGGCAGCTGAGCGAGATAGGCCTCGAGGAACGCGAGCGCGGCTTTGCTGAGACCGGCCTCGTAGCCGCCGGCCGCGCCTCCGGGCAGCGCGCCGTGGTAGCGCACGTCGTCGAGCACGACGAAGTGCGCGGGGCCGTACTGGAACGCGTAGGTCGCGGGCCCATAGCGGCTCTCGAAGCTGTCGTCCGAGTCGGCATCGCCGGCCGCGGCCAGATCGAGGTCGTGATTGCCGATCGTGTGGAACCAGGGAATGCCGAGCGTCGCGATCAGCGCGTCGAGCGGCTCGAAGAGCGCGAGGTCGTCGTGCACGAGATCGCCGAGCGAGAGGCCAAAGGCGGCTCGGGTTCCGCCGAGGCCGGCGATCACGTCGCGCGCGAGGTGATCGATCTCGCGCAGCGTGCGCGGCTGCGTGTCGCCGAAGAGCAGCACCTCGAAGCGCTCGGGCTCGGGCGATCGCGAGAGCGCGAAGTCGAGCGAGGCGGGCAGCGGGCCGGTCGCCGCGAGGCCGAAAGGGCGCAGCGCGGGGGGCGAGCCTGAGGGTCGGTGGAGGTAGGCGAAGCGCGGCACTTGCAGCGGCCCGATCGGAGTGCGCCAGTCGCGCGGCTTGACCACGAAGACGGCGCCGTCGGCAGCAACGATCGGGAGCGCGTAACGCCCCGCGCGATCGGTCGCGACCAGCTCGCTGCCATTCGAGACCCGGACGCCGGGCAGCCCCGGCTCGCCGTCGCCGCGCAGGCCGTCGCCGTTGCGGTCGTCGAAGACGCTGCCGCGCGCGACGATTTCGCCCGCGCGCAGCGCGCGCGTGGCGGGCGCGTCGGAGCTCGCGGCATCGCGCAGCCCCGCGCAGGCTGCGAGGACCAGCAGAAGGCAGCACCAGCCGCTGCGTTTCGCGAGTGCAATCAAGACGCGCCAACGTAGCGGATCGATGCGGGCTCGGGTAAGCAGACGCAGGGAAAGAGAAGATATGCCGCTGCAGCGAGTCGTGGCTCTAGGCCTGTGCGTGATGGACCACGTGTACGTCATCGAATCCTTCGACCTCGAGTCGGTGCGCGTTCGATATACGCGCCACCTCGAGCTGCCGGGAGGAATGGCTGCGAACGCGGCCGCGCAGGTGGCGCGGCTCGGCTGCGAGAGCCACCTGCTCTCGCTCGTGGGCGACGATTCCGCCGGGCGCGCGGTCGCGCAGGAGCAGCGCCGCATCGGGGTGCGCACGCGGCGCCTGCTGCGCTCGAGCGAGCTGTCGACCACGATCTCGGTCTGCTTCGTCGAGCGCCGCAGCGGTGAGCGGCGCTTCCTGGTCGCCGACCGGCGCGCGCTCGAGCAGCGAGCGCCCGACTTCGACCTCTCCCCGATCGACGCGCGCAGCGTGCTCCTCGTCGACGGGCACTTCCCGCGCCAGGCCCTGGCGGCCGCTCGGCGCGCCCGCGCCGCGGGCGCAGTCGTCGTCGCCGATCTGAACCGGCCGACGCCCGCCGCGCTGCGCCTGCTGCGCCTCTGCGATTACCCGATCGTCCCGGAGGAGTTCGCGCGCCGCTTCGGCGAGGGCGACCTGCGCCGCGCGCTGCGCCGCATCGCAGAATTCGCGCCGGGCTCGCGCCCCGTCGTAACCCGCGGCGCGCGCGGAGCGCTCTACTTCGACGCCGGCCGCGTGCGCCGGGTGCCCCCGCGCCGTACGCGCGTGGTCGACACGACGGGCGCCGGCGATGCGTTCCACGGCGCCTTTTGCGCGGGCCTCGTGCTGGGCCGCGGCCTCGAGGGCTCGCTCGCGCTCGCCGCTCGCGCGGGCGCCGTGGCCTGCACTGCGCTGGGCGGCCAGGCGCGCCAGCTGCTGGCTTCCGAGATCTGAGACCGGGGGGTGCCGGCGATGCGCTCGTAATGGCCCGAAACCGCGGCGCGCACTTCGGCCTGCGCGCCCGGGATCTCGCGCTCGATCTAGCGCCGACATCGGGCCTGCGATCGGAAGTCAGCCGAAGAGTCGGCGCACGACCTCGGCACGGTCCAGCTGCAAGTGGCCGGCGACTTCGCCGAGGATCGCGGCGAGTGTGCCGATCCGGAGCTGCTGATGATCCGGGATCGTGAGATGGTGCTCGCCTTGTTCCGTCGTCGTTAGCCGGAGGTGGCTTCCGGTTTCGCGGGTGATCCGATACCCGAGGCGGCGGAGGGCGTGAGCGAGTTCCCGACCCGAGAGGTCTCGGGGAAGCTTCACGCCGCGATGACTTCGTCGTGGACGCGGTGCAGGCGCAGCAGCTTGGGGGCGTCTGCCGGATCGAAGTGACAGCGGACGGCGTCTCGCACCGCCGTTCGGAGACCGGGAAGGTCGTCGGCCTCCGTGACGATCGAGGCCCCGAGCGCTCGCGCGGTAAAACCGCCTTCGGGGGCCTCTTCGACGAGGAAGACGAGCTCGATCATCCGCGATTCCTCCGCACCTGGAAACGTAGCCTGCCAACCCCCCCGGCACCCCCGCCTGAGTGTGACGTCGGTTCGAGCGAGGCGGCGGCACCGCCGCCGCCTCGCGGTCGTGAGCTCGGCGTTCTGGTAGGCCAGCTCGAGGTGACTCCGGATCCCTGCATTGGGGCCAGGCCCGCGCGAGTACGGCGTGCCATCGGAGGCGGTGCGAGGCGCCCCGGGGTTCGGTTACTTCGGCAGCTCGGTCGAGAGCTTGTCGATCGCGTGAACCGGGGCGGTGTCGCCCTGCATCAGCGGGGCGATGGCCATCAACACGCGCTGCTGCTGGCGCACGCGGGGCTGGCCCGCGAAGCTCGCGGAGATCACGCGCAGCTCGAAATGGCCCGCGCCAGCTGCGCTCACTTCGACCTGCGCGCCCGGGATCTCGCGCTCGATCGAGCGCTGGATCTGCTGCGTCACGGCCAGGCCGGTGCTGCCGAGGATCTGGAGTGCCACGCGGGCTCAGTGCCTCTGCGTCACGAGGGGTGCGGCGGGCTCGAGGCCGCCTGGAGCGGGCTCGGCGTCGGCTGTTGCAGCACCACCCAGTCTGCGAGCACGTGCAGGGCTTCAGCGACCTGCGGCGCGAGCTCTTCGTCTTCGGCATGCGATGCGGTCGCGAAGTCGCAGGCCGACGACGTCTCGCCGGCCTGCGATTTCGCCTTCGCCTCGGCCTCGGCCTCTTCGCGCTCCTGCATCATCTCGGCGAGCTTCACGACGCCCTCGCTCCTCTGCATCTCCGCGAGCTTCGTGCGCACCTCGTCGAAGGACTTGTTGGCGCCGAGGCGTTGCTGCGAGAGCAGGGAGAGCTTCTCGACGGCCTTCGCCTCTACGGGAACCCAGCGGTTGGCCGCATCGCCCGCATTCGCTGCGAACGAGAGGAAGGGCGCGACGCGCTGCTCCGGCAGCGCCGTCTTCTGGGCGCCCTCGCCGAAGTCCTTGCGCGCGAAGAGCGAGGGAATCTGGATGTCGGTCTCGACGCCGCTCTTCTGGGTCGAGCGCCCGCCGGGCCGGAAGAACATCGCCGTGGTGACCTTGAGCGCGCCCGCGTCGGGCAGCTCCGAGACCGTCTGCACGCTGCCCTTGCCGAAGGTGTGGTCGTCGCCGGTGATGATCGCGCGCCGATAGTCCTTGAGTGCGCCCGCGACGATCTCCGAAGCCGAGGCACTCACGCGCGAGGTGTGCACGACGAGGGGGCCGGTGTAGAGGATCCCGGAATCGGTGTCGGCGAGGGTCTGACCGTTGCCGCGGCCGTCGCGGATGCCAACGACGTCGCCCTCGCGGATGAAGTAGCCCGAGATCTTGACCGCGTGGTCGAGCAGGCCGCCGCCGTTCAGCGACAGATCGAGCAGCAGCCCATCGGCTTTCTCGCGCTTCACCTTGTCGAGCAGTGAGGCGACGTCGAGCGTCGACTGGCGCCGCGTCGCGCCCTCGTTGCCGTAGAAGGAGGGCAGCGAGAGCACCGCGAGCTTGAGCTTGCGCCCACCGCTCTCGATCTCCTCGAAGCGCAGCTTCGCGGCCTGCTCGGCGAGGTCGATCGCGTCGCGCTCGATCGTGATGTCGAAGGTCTTGTCGGCCGAGCGCAGCACCGTGAGCCCGACCTTGGTGCCCTTCTTGCCGCGGATCAGGCTCACGACCTTGCGCAGCGGCATCTCGACGACGTCGACCGCGCTGGTGTCGTTCTTCGGCCGCACCTGCAGGATCTTGTCCTTCGGGCGCAGGTCGGTTTCGGTGCTGCAGGCGGACGAATTGTACTTCCAGGTCGCACCGTCGGGAATGATCTGCTCGGCGACCGCATAGCCGTCCCGCTCGGAGAGCGCCACGCCGATGCCCTCGAGCGACAGGCTCATGTGGATCTTGAAGTCCTCGTAGACGTCCTCGGAGAAGTAGCTCGAATGCGGGTCGAGGGCCGTCGCGAAGGAATCCAGGAAGATCGCGTAGAGTTCCTGCGTCTCGATTTCCTGGAAGCGCCGCGTGCGCCGCTCGTAGCGCTCGACGAGCAGGCGCTTGGCGTCGGGCAGCGAGGTGTCGGCGGTGAGGTAGTCCGAGATCTGGAAGTGGATCAGGTTGCGGACCAGCCGGTCGCGCTCGTCGGCCGTCTTCGGAAAGCCGCGGTCCTCCGGATTTCCTACGATCTCGGCGTTTCCATCCACCGCGTAATCGGGAGCCAGCACCACCTGCCGCACGAACCCCGACGTCCGCTGATGCCGCACCAGCACATCGCGGTAGAACTCTTCGAGGACGCTGCAGTCTCCCTGCGCCATCGCGTCGAAGAGACCCACGACACGCCGCTTGGCCTTTTCGGCCTCGGATTCCAGGTAGAGCTGGCGAGAGGGATCCAGATGCTCGAGCAGGCTCTCGGCGGTGCGCAGCGCGATCTCTTCCGTCATGCGGTGGTCGCGCACGTGGAACTGGAGATACGCGTTCCTCAGCTCGGCGAGCATCTCGCAGCGCAGCTCCGCCCGAGCCGGCGCAGGCGGGTTGGCCCACGCAGCGAAGCAGCACAGGACGGCGATCAGCAGGCGGTAAGTCGTCACAGTCTCGTGGGGTGTCGGCCACCCGATGCCTATACCTTTAACAGAACGGGGCAGGGGCTGGCCACTCCCGGAATTCGGGGGGGGCGCGAAGCTCCGAAGCGGGGGCCTGGGATTCAGCTCGGGAGTTGCCGGTTGCCGGGGGGGTGGGCTGCACGGTGGACCGCGTGATGAGGCGCTGGCTGCCCCCCCTCGCGCTCGCACTGCTGCTCGCAGGGGCTTTTGCGGCCGGAGGGAGCCTGCGCCGCAGCGCAGGGCTCGAGCTCAGCGTCGCGTCGCTGCGCGCGGTCGTCGCGGAATTGGGGCCCACTGCCCCCATATTCTACTTCGGCATCGTGCTGTTCCGGAACTTCCTCGCGCTGCCTTCGGTGCTGCTGCTCACGACCGGCGGACTGCTATTTGGGGTGCAGACCGCGACGCTGGTCGGAAGTGCCGGCATCGTGCTGTCGGGCCTGCTCAAGTGCGGAGGCGTGCGCTGGCTGGGGCGGGAGTGGCTGCGCGGGCTGCTGCCGGCGTCGCTGGCAGTCCGGATCCGCGGGCTCGAGGAACGCCTGCGGCACGCGGGTCCGCTCGTGGTCGCGCTCAGCACTGCGCATCCGGTCGGGGTGCTGGCGCCGCTGCACTGGGCCTATGGACTCACCGCGCTGCCGATGCTGCCCTTCGCGCTGGCGCTGCTGCTCACGGCGCCGATCCGTAGCTATCTGTGTGCGAGCTTCGGCGCGTCGCTCTCCGAGCCCGGTTCGCCGGCCTTCTGGCGCGCCACGGCCCTGTTCGCCGCGGCCGCGCTCGCGCCGCTCGCGATTCCGGGCCTGCGCCGCCGGATTCTGTTGGGCAGTGAGCGGGAGCTCCGGAGCGGCGCGTCGGGCGCCGACGCGAATCGAGACGCAGCCGCCTAGCCGCGCGGTTCAGTAGCGATAGTGGTCCGGCTTGAAGGGGCCTTCGACCGTCGTGCCGATGTAGGCGGCCTGCTGCGGCGTCAGGCGCGTGAGCTTCACGCCGAGCTGGTCGAGGTGCAGCCGCGCGACCTCCTCGTCCAGCTGTTTCGGAAGCATGTAGACCTGCTTCTGGTACTGGCTCGAGTTCTGGTGCAGCTCGAGCTGCGCCAGCACCTGATTCGTGAACGAAGCCGACATCACGAAGCTCGGGTGCCCGGTCGCGCAGCCGAGGTTCAAGAGCCGTCCCTCGGCGAGGATCAGGATGCTGTGGCCGTCCGGGAACACCCATTCGTCGTACTGCGGCTTGATCTCGATCCGCTGGATGCCGGGGATCTTCTTCAGGCCCGCCATGTCGATCTCGTTGTCGAAGTGGCCGATGTTCCCGACGATCGCCTTGTCCTTCATCCGCTGCATGTGCTCGGCAGTCAGGATCCCGTAGTTTCCGGTTGCGGTGATGAAGAGGTCCGCGGTCGAGACCACGTTCTCGACGG
>CAYTJA010000474.1:0-20026 GCA_964437835.1 uncultured Spirochaetales bacterium | reverse complement strand
GGACAGCACGCCCGAGCGCTTCGCGCTCTTCGCCACCGCGCCAAAGCGCTCGGCTGCCAACTCGTGGAAAACACCACGGGAGAAGTGCTCGTGTGACGGTTTCTTAGGAGATTGTAGGGATAGTCAGATTCTCCGCGGGACGCTACGAGCCCCGAGGCGCATACGGGAGAATCTGACTATCCCTACAATCTGACGTCCGTGCGCGCTCATGCAGAGGATCAGGCCCGCGTCTCGGGCGCGTCCGCTAGCCGCATCCGGAAGAAGCCGAGAATCTCGTCGAGCGCCTGCCGCGTGGGCTCGCCCTCGCGGTCGATCAGGTGCAGCGTGACGACGCTGTGCGGGTTCTTCATCAGCGTGTCGGGCTTGGCGGCGGAGTCCGGCAACACGCGCCCGACGAAGCGGTCGCCGAGCGCCTGCTCGTAGGCCGCGAAGCGTTCGGCGCGGCAGAACGAATCTCCTGCGAAGCGGTAGGCCAGCACCGTCAGGTCTTCGCGCTGCATGCGCGCCTTCACGGCGGCGAGCTCTGCGGGCGCGATGTGCATCCCGGCCGGGTGCGTGAGCGGCAATGAGGGCTGCGAGAGCACCGGCGCGCGCACGGACGGCTCGAGCATCAGCGAGAGCGCGAAGTTTCCGGTGAAGCACATCCCGATCGCGCCGACGCCGCGCCCGCCGCAGAGCGGGTGTGCATGTGCGGCCAGCGCGCGTAGCCACGCGGTGATGGGGCTCGACTGGTGAGACGCAAACGCGCGGAACTCGCGGCTGATGCAGGCGCGCGCGATCACGGCCATGCTGCCGAGGCCCATCGAGACCGGCCGCCCAGGCACGCCGAAGAGCTGCGGCATGAAGACCGTGAAGCCGGCGTCGCGGACGCGGCGCGCGAAGCGCGCGACGTGAGGCGAGATTCCGGGCATCTCGCTCATCACGATCACCGCGGGGCCGCGGCCCGCGACGAAGACGAGCTTCGTCTGCCCGAGCAGCGTGATCTCGCGGCGCTCGAAGTCCTCGAGCGGGTCGTGCTGCGTGAGGTCTCTTGTCGGCATGCCTCGAGTCCTCGGCTGGAACGCGTTCGGTCAGAGCAGACCGCCCGGAGGTGCCGGGCGCGCGCGTTGATTGAAGAGCTGGCCAGTCAGTCGCTCGACCTCTTGCTTCGAGTATGCCGAGAAGTCGACCTTCCAGTCGGCGCCGACGGCCATGCCGCGCTGCACGGCGGGGCGCGCGCCGAGCTCGTCGAACCAGCGTTGGAAGTAGGGGAACGGGTCCAGGCGCTGGCCCTGTGCTTCCCAGCCGAGGGTCCACGGATACGAGATCATGTCCGCGATCGTGTACTCGTCGCCGGCGAGGTAGCGGCGGTCGTAGAGGCGATTGTTCAGCACGCCGTAGATGCGGTTCACTTCGTCCGTGAAGCGGCGCACGGCGTAGCTCTGATCGCCCTGGCTGTCGCCGAGCCGCCGGAAGTGCCCGCACTCGCCGGTCTTCGGGCCCTGGTTCGCCATCTGCCACATCACCCACTGCAGCACCTCGCTGCGCCCGCGCAGGTCTCGCGGCAGGAAACGGCCCGTCTTCTCTGCGAGGTAGACCATGATCGCTCCGGACTCGAAGACCGAGATCGGGGCACCGTCATCCCCGGGCTCGTCATCCACCAGTGCGGGCATGCGGTTGTTCGGGCTGATCGCGAGGAACGCGTCGCTGAACTGATCGCCGAGCGCGATGCGACACGGCACCACGCGGTAGGGCAGGCCGCACTCCTCGAGCAGGATCGTGACCTTCTTGCCGTTCGGGGTCGGCCAGTAGTGAAGATCGAGCATCGGAGCCTCCGGCAGTCGGTGAGGATCGCACCAGCGCGAGCCGCATATAATAGACGCCTCGGGGCGCGCTGAGGGCGAGCCCGGCGGCGAGCTGGAGCGCCGCGCCGATCCCGCGCCCAGTGCGCAGCCGCGGTTCCGAGCTGTTCAGTGGGGTTTCGCCTAGCCCGGAGGCAGTGCCGCGCGCCAGCCCTGGGCGAGCAGCTGGGCGTGCTCTGCGAGCAGGCTCTGGTGCTGCGGGTCTGCGGCCAGGTTGATGTGCTCCCAGGGATCCGACTCGAGGTCGTAGAGCTCCTTCGCCATGCCCATCGGCGTCGGCCACTCGGAGTAGCGGTAGCGCGCGCTGCGCACCGCGCGGCCAGTCGATTGGCTCAGCTTGCACAGCGAAAACGCGGCGCGCTTCCAGGGCTGCTCGGGAGCCTCGAGCAGTGGCGCGAAGGAGATCCCCTCGACGGCCTGCGGCGGCGAGAGATCGAAGATCTCGGCGAAGCTCGGCACCAGATCGACGAGCTCGACGATCGCGGGGCTGCTGTGCCCGTTGGCAGGGGCCCCGGGTACCCGCAACAGCAGCGGCACGCGCGTCGATTGCTCGAAGAGCGTGACCTTGCTCCAGAGCCCGTGCTCCCCGAGATGGAAGCCGTGATCGCCGAGCACTGCAACGACCGTGTTCTCGCGCAGGCCTGCGGCGTCGAGCGCGTCGAGGACGATGCCGAGCTGAGCATCGATGAAGCTCACGCAGGCGTAGTAGGCCGCGAGTGCGAAGCGCTCGCGCTCGGGAGTTCGCGTGGTGGTCTGGAAGAGGTCGAAATTGCGGCCGAAGCGGCGCGCGACCGGCGGGATGCCGCGGTCGCGCTCCTCGGGCGCCCACGGCGGCGGCAGCGACCCGGGCGGATACAGCTCGAGGTAGGGTTTCGGGGCGAGCAGCGGCACGTGCGGGCGCGAGAAGCCGAGCGAGAGGAAGAAAGGCTTTCCCACGCGCGCGAGCTCTGGCAGCAGCTGCGCGCAGAGGCGCGCGCGCTGTCCGTCGCCGGACTGCTCCTCGCTCTCGCCCGAGTCTCCGACGAGCTCCGAGTACTCCATGCGAAAGCGGATCTGCGCGCGGATCCATTCCTTGCTGCCGGTCTCGACCTCGCTCGAGCGCTGATCGCGCTCCGCCGCCAGCGCCGCCAGGCGCGCCTCGACTTCAGGATCGCTGGAGTACAGGAAGCGCCGCGGCGGCGGCGGCGGGGTGCCGGCCGGCGCCGTGTAGCCGGTCGAGATCCCGGCATAACCCTTCGGCACGTCGCAGAGCTCGAGGCGATCGAAGCGCGCGAGCTGTGGCTGCGCCATGTACGCCAGATGGAAGAGTTTGCCGATTCCGAGCGTCGCGAAGCCGGCATCGGTGAAGAGCTCGGGCAGCGTCTTCGCGCCGGGCGGAAGGCGGCGGTCCATGCGGTCGCGATTGCCGAGGATGCGCGTCGTCTCGGGCCGCAAGCCCGACAGGAATGAGCTGCGCGAGGGGTTGCAGCCGGTGGCCTGGCAGTAGGCGCGTTCGAAACGCAGCGCGCTGTGCGCGAATGCGTCGAGTTGCGGTGTGCGCACGACCCCATCGCCGTAGCAGCCAGCGACGCGCGCGTTCCAATCCTCGATCACGATGAAGAGCAGGTTGCGCGGAGGATTGCCGCGCGTGCAGTCGGGAGCCCCCGCGGCCAGCGCGCCGAGTGCGGTGCCTGCGGCGACCTTGAGGAAGCCGCGGCGATCGAGCGCAAAGCGGGGCGCCGGCATCGCGGCAGAGTATGGCAGGCTAGCGGTCGAAGGCTTCGGGGTCGCGCGAAGGATCGCGTTCGGCGCTCGAGAGCTCGGGCGGCAGTGCTGCGATCAGCCGCTCGAGCTCGTGGAGCAACGCGTGCGGGACCGCTTCGAAGCGCAGCAGCAGGCCGTTGCCGCCGTCTTCGCGCGCGGCGCGGGCCGGCAGCACGAGGGGTGCGCCGCTCTGCGGGCGCGGCAGCGCTACCTGGAGCCGCTCGCCCTCCGCGACGCCGGCAATCTGCGTCACGCGCAGCGCCCGCAGCGACAGATTCTGGCCCTCGCTCGCGTGCGCGCGCGTGCCGAGCAGCGCGACATTGTGGCCGCGCAGACTCGCGCGCGGCAGCACGCGTCTTTCCTTCGGGAGCTCCTCGAGCTCGCGCGGCACCGCGAGCTCCCGCGACGTCGCGCGCTCGCCCGGGTGTCGGCGCTGCAGGCTGGCGCCGGTCAGGCTGCTGATGCGGGCGCCGATCGCGCGTCCCGCCTGGAGATTCGAGAAGATCCGGATCGCGCGCTCTGCGAGGCCCTCGAACTCGACCGCGAAGACCGTGCGCCCGGAGCCGCGAGGTCCCGAGCAGGAGCGCAGCACCTTCCCCTCCAGCTCCACCGGATTTCCCTCGCAGAGCGCCGCGGGCAGCGCCACGCGCACGCGCTCGCCGCGGAAGGGCTCGCTGCCGGAGAGCAGCCGGCAGCCGAGCGGTCCGAGCTCGGCGAGCGTCGCCGGGAAGGGCCCGCTGCGGCCCTGCCAGGTGACCGGCGCGCCGACCGGAACGCGCGGGACGCGGCGCTTGCCGGTGCCGCCGAAGACGACGCCCTGCAGCAGCAGGCGGAACACCTCGCGCTCGATGTTCGAGTGGATCAGATAGTCGACTCCCTGGCGCCGCAGCCGCTCGCGCAGCGGCAGGAAGTCCTGGTGGTGGAACGCGAACCAGATCGGGCGTGCACTCGCCGGGAGCTGCTCGAGCGGGCTCTGCCAGGCGAGCGCGCGCATGCCCGAGCTCACGAGCAGGTCGAAGTCGCTGACCCTGCTGGCTCGAATCGTGCGGTCGCGGCGGAACACGACGCGGGCGTCGAGTTCTTCGAGGACGTCGCGCACCTGGCCGAGGTCGCCGTCGTCGAGCACGAGTGCTGTGAAGCGGTTTCCCATGCGTTTCTCTTTAGACGTAGGCCTTCACCTGCCAGTAGACGCTCTTGAGCCGCAGGTAGGTTTCGGAGTCGTGCGGCGCCATCGCGCGCACCGCATTGGTGCACTTCTCCTCGAACCAGTGGTGCAGATACTCGAGCGGCGCGCGTCGCGCGTACTGCGAGAAGTAGTGCTGCAGCTCGTCGCGGCTGTAGGCGTGGCCGTTGTCGCCGTACTTAGTCACGTAGGGCGTGAAGTCCGGGTAGAGCTGGGACTGCGGCCAGCGCCCGTGCAGCGTCGTGCGCATGAAGTTGCCGATCAGCAGGTCGTCGAAGACCCTCCAGCGGATCGACTCCATCAGCGAGTGCCGGGGAACCTCGAAGCTCACGCCGCGCTCGAAGCCACGCCGGCGGAACTCGATCCGGTGGTCCTGTCCGCCGACGCGCAGGTTCACGAAGTCGAGCTTTTCGTGCAGGTGTTCGTAGGCCTGGAAGTAGCTGCGCGCGGTCTCGAAGTCCTCGCTCGAGAGCGGCTCGCTCCAGTCGTCGCCGAACTCGCGGCAGTCGATGACTTTCGCTTCGGAGGGTTGCGGCGCGAGCGAGCTGTAGCTGTCGTTCGAGCAGTCGTAGTGGATGAAGGCCGGCAGCATCTCGCAGCGCTTCGACTCGAAGCCGACGTAGTGCGCCTCGACCGGGGTCGCGTAGGGGCTCGCCCAGACGGAATCGCTGCGCTGATAGCGGTGCATCGAGCTGAAGGGGACGAAATAGCGGCAGCCGAAGCTCTCGGTCTTCGCGGCGACGCTCCGGCCCACCGGAAACTTCTTCGCGCAGGCCGGCTCGATCAGATTTCCGTCCTCGTCGCGGAAGTTGATCATGTCGGCGTCGCCGTATCCCGTGAGCGAGAGCAGGATCGAGACGTCGTAGCCGCGGATCACGCGGCGCACGAAGCGGCCCCAGCCGCGGTCGATACAGTCGTTCAGGTTCACGAGCAGGCGGCCGTTCAAGTCGATCAGCAGCAGCGCGTTCTGGGACTCGTCGCTGATGCAGAGCACGCGAATCCGGTCGGAGAGCTGGACCCACTTGCGGTCGGGCAGGGGCGCGACCTTGAATCCGGCCTCGGAGAGATCGCGCTGGATCCGGCCGCCCACGTGATCGGGCAGCAGGATCGCGTGATTGCGGAAGAGCTCGAGCGAGTCGCCGTTCAGGTGGTCGGGGTGCCCGTGGGAGAACCACGCGAAGGGCGCAGCCGCGGCCGCGCACAGCTGGGCCTCCGGCACCTCGTGTGAGAGGCCCCAGCTCCCGAAGTACGCGCCGCCGCGCAGCCAGGGATCGGTCACCAGGACCGGGCCGCGGTCGTAGGCGATCAGGGTGGCGTTTCCGATGGTTTCGAAGCCGATGTCCATGTCTTCTCCAGCTGCGACGCGCGGGCGCGCAGCGGCCAGCGCGATCCAGAGACGCGGCGCGGGGGACCGGCCGCCCTTGTCACCGGTGAGTGCCGCGCGGGAGCCAAAAGGGAACGCGGAGACGCGGCGCAGCGCAGTGGCAGCGTTGCCGCAGTTTCGGGGCAGCTGTGGGCGGAAATCGCTGTCCCGCATGGCCCGGCCGGGGGTATGCTCGCGGCGGATTCGAGCTCCCGGGGCTCGGGCGGTGGGCCCCAGCAGAGGAGTCCGGAATGAGCGACGACGTCGACGACGATCCCTATTTCGACGAGCCGCGCGAGCGGCGCAGCTTCGACAGCCAGCTCTTGCGCGAGCCGCTCGGTGCGCTTCCGGTGCGACCCGCGATCGTGATGGCACCTGGCGCGAGCGCGACCGACGCGATGCGCGCGATGCAGCGCCAGCACCGCGGTTGCGTGCTGGTGACCGACGACGGCAGCGCGAACAGCAAGCTCGTCGGCATCTTCACCGAGCGCGACGTTCTGCTGCGCATCGTGGATCGCGGCAAGAATCCCGCGACGCTGCCGCTCTCGGAAGTCATGACACCGGACCCGGACGTCCTCTCGGTGCGCTCGCGGCTCGCGAACGCGCTGAACAAGATGCACGTGGGCGGTTTCCGGCACGTGCCGGTGGTCGATGCCGAGCACCGGCCGGTCTGTGTCGTGGGCGTGCGCGACATCGTCGAGTTCCTGGTCGAGGCGTTTCCGCGCGAGATCCTGAACCTGCCCTCCGAGCCCGGTGCCACACCGAGGTCGCGAGAGGGCGCGTAGCCCCCCGGCAGATCTGACGAGCGCTCGCTTCGAGGCGCGGCCCACGCGGGCCGCAGCCCCCTGAGGTCGGTACGGGTGCGCCGGATGCGCATGAGCCACGTCGGCATTCGCGTCAGCGATTGGGTGCGATCGCTGCGCTTCTACCACGACGCGCTGGGCTTCCGTTTCGTGGGCGAGGAGCGTGTTCCGGAAGCGCTCGCACGGCGCCTCTACGGCGCGCAGGGCAGCGTGCGCGTCGCCTGGCTCGAACGCGAGGGCGTGCGCATCCAGCTGCTCGAGCTGCCCGAGCCGGGCCTGCCGGCGACGCCGGCCCGCGAGGGGCCGGCCGGGGCCGCGGCATCTCCCTTCGCACACTTCGGGCCGACGCACCTCGCACTGCGCGTCTCGGATCTCGACTCCGTGCTGGACGAGCTCAAAGCGCGCGGGGTCCCCGTGCTCGAATCGACGCGCGCCGCGCGCCCCGAGCAGCGCTCGCGCAGCGTCTTCGTGGCGGATCCCGACGGCGCCTGGCTCGAGCTCGCCGAGCAGCCCGGAGACTGATGCCGGAGCCGCGCGACCGCGGGCCGGCATTCGGCGCGCTCCGCGCCGCTGAGCTGCGGGAGGCGGCCGAGCTGCTCGCGCGCGCCTTTCGAGACAACCCGCTGAACGTCGCCGTGATCGGGGATCCCCGGGCCGAGCGGCGCCTGCGCAGCAACCGGCACGGCATGCGCGCGCTGTTGCCCACGGCGTTGCAGAGCGGGCAGGTGCTGGCGGTGCGGAACGCGGAGGGGCTGCTCGCCGTGCTCGTCGCGACGCCGCCGCTCGCGTACCCTTTACCGCCGCCGTCGCTCTGGACGCGGATCCGCTGCGCGATCGGCCAGGGATTGCCGGTAGCAAAGCGCTGGGCGCTGGTCTTCGAGCAGCTGCACGCGCTGCATCCGGGAGTGCCGCATTGGTACCTCGGAGCGCTGGGCGTGCTGCCGGAGCGGCAGCGGCAAGGGGTGGGCTCGGCGCTGCTCGCACACTGGATCGCGCAGACGGATCCCGCAGGGCTGTTCCAGTACCTCGAGACGGATCGCGAGCGCAATCTGGCTTTCTACGGGCGCGCCGGCTTCGAGACCCTCGAGGAAATGCAGGTGCTGGGCGCTCGTGTGTGGCGAATGCGCCGGGCGTGCAGCTGAAGGGCTCGCGCGCGAGCGAGAGGGAGAGACGCAGCGATGTTTGGCCGCCGCCCGGACGCGACCCTCGTCACGAATCTGTCACCGATGCGGCGCTTCATGCCGCTGATCTCGCCGCGCCGCAACGACTCGCTCTTCTACATGATGCAAGAGATCGAGGTCGACGCCGCGCTCGCATTCCTCGAGCGCCGGAATGCGACGCGGCCGCCGGAGCGGGCGATCACGCTCTTCCATCTCTTCTTGCGCTCCACCGCACTCGTGATGTACCTGCGTCCAGGCGTCAATCGCTTCGTGAAGGGTGGACGGCTGTGGCAGCGCGATGGGACCTGGATCACCTTCAGCGCCAAGCGCGAGCTCGTCGACGGCTCGCCGCTCGTGACCGTGAAGCGGCGCTTCCATCCCGAATCGGAAAGCCTCGAGCAGATGGTCGACGCGATCTACGACCGCCTCGTGCGCCGGCGCGGCGGCGAGCGCGACCAAACCGATCGCGAAGTCGGCTTGCTGCTGCGGCTCCCGCCCTTCCTCGTGAGGCCGATCCTGTACCTGAACGACAAGCTCGACGACTGGGGGCTGCTGCCCCGCTCGATGCTCGACACCGATCCGCTATGCGCCTCGGTCTTCATGGCGAATCTCGGCTCGATCAATTATCCGGCTGGATTCCACCATCTGTGGGAACACGGGACGACGTCGATCTTCGGCGTCATGGGCAGGATCGAGAGCATGCCCGGGAAGGCGCGCTATATGACCGCCGCCTGGAGCTACGACGAGCGCATCGAAGACGGGCTCTACTCGTACTACTCGCTACAGAGCATCAAGCAGCGGATCGAAGAGCCGGAGCTGCTCGACGCGGACCTCGAAACGCTGCGCGCGCTGGATCGCGAGCGCGTCAAACGCCGGTGAACGACGGAAGAGTTTTTCCTCGCGAAGGGAACGCAGCTTCCCAACCCCCTGGGAGCGCCGGAGCGGGGCCTCGCAAATCCAAGGGGTTGCGCACGCTCGATCGACTGGCACGCCGCTTGCTGTCGACCACGGCAGGAATCGCATTCGGGACTGCGTTCCCGCAGGTGATGACGCCGGGTCTGCCCAGGTCGAGCGCCTGATGCGGCGATCGCGTGGACCCGCAGCGTCCGAAGGCCCGGCCTCCGGCGGTCGGGTCTTCGTCTATTTGCGGCCCTGGCAGCTCGCAATCGGGTCTTGGGATCGAGCGGGGCGGCGTGTCATGCTCCGCGCGTCGTGACTTCCCCTGGACCGCATGCGCCGCCGACCGGGACTGCGGCTGCGCCGAGATCGCGCGGCCGCGTGTTGCGGGACGACGACGGCCGCCTGCTGCGCGGCCGCCGCACCCGGCAGAAGCTGCGCGACGTCGCGCGCGCGCTGATCGGCGAGCGAGGCTTCGACGGCGCGACGCTGCGCGCGATCGCCGAGCGCGCGGGCATGGGCGCGAGCTCGATCTACCGCCACGTGCGCAGCAAGGAGGAGTTGCTGGTCTGGGAGCTCTCGGATCTCCAAGACGATGCCTGGACGCGCTTCCGCCGCGAAGACGACCGCCGCCGGCCCACGCGCGAGCGGGTGCTGCGCTTCGCCGAACATCAGTTCGAGCTGCTCGCTGCGCGCGCGGACTTCACGACGATCGCAATGCGCGCGCTCACGTTTCCCGAAGAACGCGTCGCTCGGCAGGTGCTGCAGCTGCACGATCGCACGATCGGCCTGCTGACCGAAATCCTGATGACCGGCCGCAAGCAGAACGACCTCGCCTCCGGCCTCGACGTGCTCGCGGCCGCGCGCGTGCTCTTCTTCGCCACCCTCGGCCCGCGCACGGACTGGGCCAACGGCCAGCTCGACGCTCCCGGCTGCCGCGGCGCGGTCGCCCGCGCGGTCGAGCTCGTCTTCGACGGCATCGGGGCTGGCTAGTGTCTGAGCCTTCCGATTCCCGTCATGAAATCAGGCAATCCTTCCGGTCCTCGGCGGAATGGCGGCAGTGGCTGGACGCACATCGGTTCGTGATCGATCCGGCTTACATCGAAGCAATCATCACGCGAATACGCGAAGACGGGATCAGCGATCCTCTTTCAGGCGAGAGATCTCCAGCCACGGACATCCGTATCACGGGTACCAACTATCGCGAAACCATACGCGCGGGTCGTTTGATCAGTCGCAATCGCGCTGTTCTGGCCGAGCTCAAGCATCTGGCAGCGGAACAGCCGTCGTTGCTCGAGCGTCGGACCAGGATATTTGCACCGGAGGCGTTGACCGACTTTGCGCTGCAGATGAGGGGTATCTATCCGAGGTTCATCGGATCCGAATATGCTTCCAGCGAGCGGGAAAGGGCCGATATCTTCCCGATTCTGCATCAGGACCTTCAACGCCTGAGCTTCGCTTCTTCGCTATTCGATCTCATCGTCTCCAACGATGTTTTCGAGCACATCCCCGATCTGGACGCTGCCCTGCGTGAATCTGGCCGGGTACTTCGGGAGCATGGTTGGTTGCTTGCGACTTTTCCATTCTTGAGAAATCGCGAGAGCAGCAACAGGAAGGCATCTATCGAGCAGGGCGAGTTGAAGCTGTTCGGCGAGCCGGAAGTTCACGGGAATCCAATGCAGCCCGATGCGGGTTCGCTGGTCTTCGAGGTTCCGGCTTGGGATCTGATCGCTCGTGCGCAGGCTGCAGGGTTTTCGGAAGCGCGCTACGTCCTGCACGTTTCAGCGAAATTCGGAATCGTCTCCTGCGATGTGGCCGGGGTCTTCGTGTTCGTCGCGCGAAAGAGCTAACGAGGCTCCGCCTCAGACCCACGAGACATGCAAGCCGACGAGGACCGGGCCGCTCCCGGACCGGGACCCGCAAGGCTCGGTAATCAGCGCGGAATTCGCTCGAGATCCCGCCCCGTCTGGATCTCTGCGCGCAGCTGCGCGAGCCAGATTTCGTAATCGGGGCCCGTCCACGCGCGGGGGTCGCCGCGGCGCGTGCGATCGGCGTTGCGCCAGTAGAGCCAGGCGTTGAGGCGATTCGCGAGGGTTTCGTCGCGCTCGCGCACCAGCTTTGCCGGGACGCCAGCTATGATCGAGGCGGGGCCGAAGCGCTGGCCCTCGCGCACCACCGCGCCCGGCGCGACCACCGACCCGGCGCCGATCTCGGCGCCGTCCATCACGATCGCTCCGATGCCGATCAGGCAGGCATCGCCGATCGCGCAGCCGTGCACGGTCGCGTGGTGGGTGATCGAGCAGAAATCGCCGATCAGGGTCGGAGTCTCGAAGGACACATGCAGCATCGCGAAATCCTGGACGTTGGTCATGCGACCGATCCGGATTTCCTGGCACTCGGCGCGTGCGACCGCGTTGTGCCAGACCGAGGAGCCCGCGGCGATGCTGATCTCGCCCGTGAGCGTGGCGCTCGGCGCCACGAAGACGCTGTCGTGGATGCGCAGAGCCAGGGGAACTAGCCTGCCTTGCCTTGCTCGAACCAGCTCTGGCTGCGCTCTCGAAGCTCGGCGTCGCAGAAGTAGTCGATCGCGGTCATCGCCAGCGCCTTGGCGCCGTCGAGGGCCGCGGCGTCTCCGGACTCCGATCCGGCCCACTGCGCGAACTCGGCATTGTGGATCGTGCAGTGCAGTGGTGCCGCGGCGAGCATCGGGTGGATCGAGGGGATGCGGTAGCTGACGTTGCCGAGGTCGGTGCTGCCCTGGACGCTCGGCGGCAGCAGCTCCATCGGCACGAACTCGCGGCCGAGCGCCTCTGCGTTGCGTTGGAAGGCCTTCGCGAGCGGGTCGTTGTAGCGGATGTCGCGATAGTCCGCGCCGCCCCAGCGGAGCTCGAGCGTTGCGCCGGTGGCCGCGGCGCCGGCCTGAAAGCAGCCTTCGACACGCACCTTGATCTTCGCCAGCTCGGAAAAATCCGGCGCGCGCACGTAGAAGCGGCCCGCCGCGCGCTCGGGGACGACGTTGGGCGCCTGGCCGCCGTCGGTGATGATGCCGTGGATCCGCTCGCCCTTGGCGATGTGCTGGCGCAGGGCCGCGATACCTTGATAGGCGAGCACGAGCGCGTCGAGCGCGTTGATGCCCCGCTCGGGCTTCGCCGCCGCGTGCGCCGCGCGCCCGCGGTAGACGACCTCGAGCTCCGCCATCGCGATGCAGGGCATGCTGGCGAGGTTCACGTTCGCCGGGTGCATCATCAGCGCGGCCGCGACGCCCTCGAAGGCGCCTGCGCGCGCCATCAGCTCCTTGCCGCAGCCCTGCTCCTCGGCCGGCGTGCCGAGGACCCGCACGCGGCCCGGCAGCTTCGCACCGAGGGAGCCGAGGGCCAGGCCCGCGCCGAGCCCCGCGGTCGCGATCAGGTTGTGGCCGCAGGCGTGGCCGATTCCCGGCAGTGCATCGTACTCGAGCAACAGCGCGACGCAGTTGCGATCCGCGGCGCCGAACTCGCTCTCGAAGGCGGTCGCGAGCCCGTAGACGCCGCGCCGCACCCCGAGCCCCGCGCGCTCGAGCGCTGCTGCGAGCAGCGCACTCGCGTGCTGCTCCTCGAACGCGAGCTCCGGATGCGCGTGAATCTCGCGCGAGATGCGCAGCAGCTCGTCGCGCAGCTCGTCGACGCGGCGGCACGCGGCCTGCTTGAGCTCCTGGGCGGTGGGGGCGGCCATCAGTTCCTCTTCGGGAAGGGCGGGCACCCAGTCTACGCGCATCATTCCTGCCGGGGAAGGCGATACCCTCCGCGGCCATGCGCGCGGTCGTGATCGATCGGCTGCTCTCGGAGCACGAGCTCCCGCGGGCAATCGCGCCGAGTTCACATCCGGAGCCGACCCTCGCGGCAGGGCAGCTCGGGGTGCTCGTGCAGGCGGCCGGCTGCAACTTCTCGGATCTGCTGATCGCATCGGGTCGCTACCAGCGAAAGCCGTCGCTGCCCTTCGTCCTTGGTGCGGAGCTCGCGGGGACCGTCTACGCACTCGGAGCCGGCGCGCAGGGCTTCGAGGTCGGCGACCGCGTGTTTGCGGCGCCGGGCACTGGCGCGTTCGCGGAACGCGCGGCGGTCGCCGCTGGGCAGGCCCGGAAGCTGCCGGAGCGCATCAGCTTCGCCGAGGGCGCGGCGATCCAGATCAGCTACCCGACCGCGTATGCGGCGCTCGTCGACCGCAGCCAGCTCCGCCCCGGGGAGACGCTGCTCGTGCACGCGGCCGCGGGCGGCACTGGGCTTGCGGCGGTGCAGATCGGCGTGGCGCTGGGCGCGCGCGTGATCGCGACCGCCGGCGACCCAGAAAAGTGCGAGATTGCGCGCGCCCACGGCGCGACTGCGGCGATCGACTATCAGCGAGAGGACTTCGTCGCCCGCGTGCTCGAAGAGACGGCCGGAGTGGGCGCCGACGTGATCTTCGATTCGGTCGGCGGAGAGGTCAGCTCCCGCTCGCTCGAGTGCATCGCCTGGAACGGGCGGCTGGTCGTGATCGGCTTCGCGAGCGGCCAGATTCCGACGCTCGCACTGAACCGCGTGCTGCTGAAGAACATCGCCGTCACGGGCCTGCACTGGAGCGCTTATCCCGAGCGGGAACCCAAACGCGTGGGCGAGATCTTCGAGGCCCTGTTTGCGCTGCACACCGAAGGTCGGATCCGGCCGCTGATCTCCGCGCGTTACCCGCTCGAGCAGGTTGCGGCGGCGCTCGCGGCACTGGCGTCGCGCCGGAGCCACGGCAAGCTCGTGCTCGAGCCGCAGCGGATTGGAACGTGAGCGAGGATGCGCGGAGGGTCGCAGCGGGTGCGCAGCTGGACGTCGGGTTGACCCACATCGCACTGACCGCGACCGATCTCGAGCGCAGCGTCGAATTCTATGGGCATTACGCGCAGATGCAGGTCGTGCACCGGCGGCCGGGCGTGGTGTGGCTCTCGGATCAGACGCGCCCCTTCGTGATCGTGCTCGCGAAGCAGTCCGAAGTGGAGCACCCGCTGCGGCCCTTCTCGCACCTGGGCGTCGCCTGTGCGACGCGTGAGGACGTCGACCGCCTTGCGGCGTCGGCGCGCGAAGCGGGCTGCCTGCTCGGCGGCCCGATGGATTCGGGGCCGCCGGTCGGCTACTGGGCGTTCGTGCGAGATCCGGACGGGCACACGCTCGAGCTCTCCTTCGGCCAGGAGGTCGGACTCACGGTCGAAGCCTCGAGGCGCTAGCCCGCGACGGCCTGCCTGCTATTTGCAGAGCAGCTCGGCGCCGATGCCCTCGAACTTCACCTTGCGGTGGGTGCCGTCGCAGAAGGGTTTGGTCGCGGACTGGCCGCAGCGGCACAGGTAGAGCGGGCCCGTCTTCTTCTCGGTCTTGCCTGCGACCTGCACCTCGACCTCGGCCTGGGTGTCGAGAATGATGGGGCCGTTCGCGATCGCCGTGAGCTTCATCGGGGTTCCCCTTCGGAGTTTGCAGCGCGGTTGCGCCGGCGCCGCGGCAGGCTATCACGCCTTCCGCAGCTCCGGCGCGTCGGGTGCTGCTGCGCCTGCGCCGGCTCAGCCGACGCCGAGCAGCAGGCCGCTCGTCGGGACGCCGGTGCCCGCGGTCACGATCGCATTCTCGACGCCGGGCACCTGGTTCACCGCCGTTCCGCGCACCTGGCGCACGCCCTCGGCGATGCCGTTCATACCGTGGATGTAGGCCTCGCCGAGCTGCCCGCCGTGCGGATTGATCGGCAGTCGGCCGCCCATCTCGATCACTCCGTTCTTGATGAACTCCTTGGCTTCGCCGCGCTTGCAGAAGCCGAACTCCTCGAGCTGCGTCAACACGAAGGGCGTGAAGTGGTCGTAGATGATCGCGGTCTGGACGTCGTCGGGCCTGAGCTCGGCCGTCTCCCAGAGCTGGCGCGCGACGAGGCCCATCTCGGGCAGGTCGCTGATCGTCTTGCGGTAGTAGCCCGTCATCATCATCTGTTCGTTCGACATGCCCTGGGCCGCGGCGCGGATCAGGCAGGGCTTCTGCTTGAGGTCGCGCGCGCGAGAGGCGCTCGTCACGACGACCGCGACCGCGCCGTCGCTCTCCTGGCAGCAGTCGAGCAGGCGCAGCGGCTCGACGATCCAGCGCGAGTGCTGGTGGTCTTCGAGCGTGATCGGCCGTTGATAGAACCACGCCTTCGGGTTCGTCGCCGCGTGCTTGCGGTCGGCGACGGCGATGCGGCCGAAGTCCTCGCTGGTCGCACCGTATTCGTGCATGTAGCGCGCGGCCGAGAGCGCGACCCAGGATGCCGGCGTCAGCAGACCGTAGGGCGAGTGCCAGCTGAAGTTCGTCTCCTCGCTGGTCGGCATCGCACGGCGCTCCTGCACGCCGATCCCGAAGCGCTGCATCGAGCGCTCGTTCATCGCGCGGTAGCAGACGACGACGTCGGCGATGCCGGCGACGACCGCCATCGACGCCTGCGCGACGGTTCCGCAGGCAGCCCCCCCGCCGTAGTGCACGTTGCTGAAGAACTTGAGATCGCCACCGCCGAGGTAGCGGTTCACCTCGGAGACGGGGTTGTTGTCCATGCTGTAGATCGAATAGCCGTCGACGTCCGAGTGCTGGAGTCCCGCGTCCTCGAGCGCCGCGTGGATTGCTTCGAGCGCGAGCGTGAGCTCGCTGCGGCCCGAATCCTTGCTGAATTCGGTCGCGCCGATGCCGACGATCGCGGTCTTGTCCTTGAGCTGGCTCTTGAAACGCATCGTGCTGCTAGGCCTCCGGCCGGAAGCCGCGCACCAGGCGCGCGCCGAGATCGGCCAGCTGCTGGGAGGGCCCGCCGAGCGTGATCAAGAGCTGCTGCGACCACAGGAAGTGCCGGTGGATCGGGTAGTCGGTGTCGGCGCCGATGCCGCCGTGCAGGTGCTGCGCGGTGTGGGCCACGCGGTCGCCAGCGATGCAAGCCCACCACTTCGCGGCTCCGATCTGGAACGCGGCCGGCAGCCCCGAGGCCAGGCGCCAGGCCGCCTCCTCTACCACCGAGCGCATGCACTCGACGTCGACGTAGGCGTCCGCGATGCGGTGCTGCGCGCTCTGGAAGCTCCCGATCGGCCGCCCGAACTGCTTGCGCTGGATCACGTACTCCGCGGTGTGGCGCATCGCGGCGTCGGCCACGCCGACCTGGATCGCCGCGAGTCCGAGCAGCGCTCGCTGAGTGATCCAGTCGAGGATCTCGGCCCCGCGCTCGAGGGAGCCCAGCAGCGCGTCGGCGCCCACGCGCACGCCGCCGAGCTCGACGCGCGAGAGCGGCTCGCGATTGCTCGCGATCTGGCGCTCGAGCTTCACGCCGCTGGCTCCGGGCTCGACCAGGAACACGCCGACCTGGCCCGTCTCGCTGCGGGCCGGCACGAGCATCACGCTCGCGAGCTGTGCCGCGGGCACGCAGATCTTCTCACCCTCGAGGCGGAAGCCAGTGCCGTCCCGGCGCGCGGTGGACCGGGGCTGTGCGGGGTCGAAGCTCGCGTACTCCTGCAGCGCCGCGGTCAGAATCGCCGCGTTCTCGGCGACCGGCAGCAGATATTTGCGCTGCTGCGCTTCGCTCCCGAACTGCGCGAGCGGCATCGCGCCGAGCACGAGGGTCGGAAACAGCGGAACCTGGGACAGATGCCGGCCGACTTCCTCGAGCACCAGTGCGACTTCGATCGGGCCGAGCCCCGAGCCGCCGAGCTTCTCGGGCAGCACGATCGCGGGCAGGTTGGCCTTCGCGAGCTCGGCCCAGAGCTCGCTGTCGAACCAGGCGCCGCGCTCGAGCTGCTTCGTGCGCTCGTTGCTCGCCCGGCCCGACAGGATCTGGCGCGCCAGATCGCGGACGGCTTGCTGTTCTTCGCTGAGCGAGAAATCCATGCGCGGCTCTCTTCTTGCTAGGCTTTTTCGAACTGCAGGAAGATCCGGCCCGGCTCGAGCTCGCGGAAGCACGCTCGCAACGGCATCCCGATCCGGATTTCTTCCCGCGCGATGCCGACCAGATTCGACACCACGCGCGTGCCCTCCTCGAGCTCGATCAGCGCGATCGGGTTCGGGTACACGAAGGGCTCGACCGGCGGATGGTGGAACACGACGAAGCTGTAGAGCTTGCCGCGGCCGCAGGCCGGCACCGCTTCCCATGCCATCGAGTGGCACTTCGGACACATCGGCCCCGGCGGGTGCTGATAGCGCCCGCAGGACTTGCAACGCTGGATCAGCAGCTTGCGCTGCGCGATCCCGTCCCAGAAGAAACGCGTGTCCTGCGTGATCGCGGGTACAGGGCGCGGTCGCGCCTGCGGGGTGGGGGAGGTTTGGCTCACGCGCTGTCCTTTCGCAGGCTGGGGTCGCGGGCAGTCATGCTTCACTACGCCGGTCGGATTCGAGCGGCCTTCAATCGACTAACGCGGAGAGCGGGGCATGCCGAGGCCGAGCATCGCGACGATCTCGCGCTGGATCTCGTTCACTCCGCCACCGAAGGTGTTGATCAGCGCGCTGCGGCACTCGTGCTCGAGCTGGCCACGCAGCGCCGCGCCGGGCGAAGCCTTCTTCAGCGTGCCGGCGGCGCCGAGCACCTCGAGCAGCAGCCGATAGATCTCGATCACGACCTCGGTGCCGTAGATCTTCGCGGCAGACGAGTGGGCCGGCGAGGGTTCGCCGCGCCCGATCTCCCACGTCATGCGCCAGTTCATGAGCTTGAGCGCCTCGCTGCGCGCATAGGCCTCGGCCAGGTTCGACTGCACCCAGGGCTTCTCCGCGACGGGACGGCCGTCCTCGGCCTGCTGCGTGCGCGCCCACTCGATGGTTTCCTCGAAGTGGCGCGTGACGGCGTTGCCGAAGGCCGCGAGGCCGATGCGCTCGTGGTTGAGCTGCAGCGTGATCAGCCGCCAGCCGGCGTTCTCCTCGCCGACGAGCATGTTGCACGGCACGCGCACGTTCTCGTAGTAGGACATGCAGGTGTGGCCGTCGTTCACGGTCGGGATCGGCGAGGTCGAGAAGCCCGGCAGCCGGGTGTCGACGATCAGGATCGAGATGCCCTTGTGGCGTGCGGCGTTCGGGTCGGTGCGCGCGGCGAGCCAGATGTAGTCCGCATCGTCGGCGCCGCTGGTGAAGATCTTGGTGCCGTTCACGACGTAGGCGTCGCCGTCGCGGATTGCCGCCGTCTTCAGCGCGGCGAGGTCGGTGCCCGCTTCGGGCTCGGTGTAGCCGATCGCGAAGGAGATCTCGCCGCGCAGGATCCCGGGCAGGAATTGCTGTTTCTGCTGCTGTGTACCCTGCGACATGATCGCGGGGCCGACGGTATTGAGCGTGACGAAGGGCATCGGCGCGTTCGAGCGCCGGACTTCGTCGAACCAGATCGCCTGCTCGGCCGCGCCGAAACCCTGGCCGCCGAACTCCTTGGGCCAGCCGACGCCGAGCCAGCCGTCGCTGCCCATCTGGCGGATCAGCTTGCGGACCCGCGTCCCGCCCTCCATCGAGCCGAGTTCGAAGCGGAGATCGGGGGGGATCAGCTGCTCGAAGTACGCGCGCAGCTTGCGGCGCAGCGCCTTCTGCTCGTCGGTATGGTCGATGAACATGGCGCGCCGATTCTAGCCTGCGGGTCCCGGTCCGGGCGAAGCCCGGCGCTCCCGCTCGCCTCTGGCTCGCTGCGCGCCGAGGCGCGCTTATTTTCACTCCGCTCGCCTGCGGCTCGCTGCGCGCCGAAACGGCTTGCCCGCCCTGCGCTCGCCTGCATTGGGCTGCGGGCCGACGCGCCAGACCTTGCGGGTCCCGGTCCGGGGGCGGCCCGGCCCATGGCCGGACTGCCGAAGGGGGATCCTACTCTCGAGTGTCCGCGAGCGCGTCCCGCACGGACAGCAGGGCGCCCGCGCGCACGACCAGCGTGCGCCGGATCTGGCCGAGCTGCGGATTCCGGAACTCCACACCGTGCAGGCCCGGCGCGAGCTCCAGCGGCGCGGACTGCGGCAGGACGAGCGGCGGCTGGCCGTCGACCCGGACCTCGGTGCCGGCCGGCAGCGCGAATTGCACCTGCCCCGACTGCCCGTGTCGGGGCAGGGCGCGGAGCTTCTCGCCGACCGCGGCCCCGACCTCTCGCCCGACGCGCAGGGTCTCGGCGAAGTCCGGCCTGTGGATCTCGACCCGATTGCGGCCGAGGCTGCCCGCGAACGCGGCCGCAAAGGCGCTCGCGGCGATCGCCCAGCGGAGCTTCGAGACGCGCGCCTCGCGCGTCACGGGCCGTCGCCGCTTCGGACGCGCGAGCGCGGCCGTCTCCTGCGCTGTGGCGACGAAGACCTTGCGCTCCCACATCCAGGCCGCGATCTCCTCGCGGCAGTCGACCGGTGCCGGGGAGCCGAGGTGGCGTTCGAGCGAGCGGCGCAGCGCCTTCGCGCCCGCGATGCGCTTCTTCGGCTTCGCGCGCAGACAGGCTCGGATCAGCCGCTCGACATAGCGCGGCGTGCCGACTCCGGCCTGGCGCGGAGAGCGATAGGCCTCTTCCTCCATCCGGCGCAGCAGGCCCTTGCCCTCCTCCCGCTCACCCTCCGAGAAGGGCGGTTGGCCGGTGACCATCTCGTAGAGCACGACGCCGAGCGAGAACAGGTCGCTGCGGCCGTCCACGCGCTCGCCGAGGTACTGCTCGGGCGACATGTAGGGCGGCGTGCCGATCGCATGGCCGGTTTGGGTCAGCGCGGGGCCCTTGGCGTCCAGCGCGATGCCGAAGTCCGCGATCTTCGCCTCGCCGCCGCGGCCGATCAGGATGTTCGAGTGCTTGAGATCGCGGTGTACGAAGCCGCGGCCGTGGATCTCCTCGAGGCCGCGCACGAGCTCGAGCGCGATCAGCGCTGCGACCCGCGGCTGGATCCGCCCGACCTGCTCGAGCACGCTGTGCAGATCCGCGCCCTGCACGTATTCCTGCGCGATGTAGCGCGCGCCGCGCCAGCTGAAGCAGTCGTAGACGGCAACGACGTTCGGGTGGTGCAGCGAGGCCGCGGCCTGGGCCTCGCGCGTGAAGCGCTCCTCGATGTTGGGCTTCTCAGCGAGCTCGCGGCG
>CAYTJA010000473.1:0-19817 GCA_964437835.1 uncultured Spirochaetales bacterium | reverse complement strand
GCCCGCGATCACGACGACGTCGGCGTCGGCCGGCACCTCGCCGGTCGAGGCCAGCAGCAGCGGCTCGGCCTGGTAGTTCTCGTTCTGGAGCGCCGCCAGCGCAGCGGACATGCCCTCCTTGGACGTGCCGTCCTCCTTCTCGATCGGGCGCTCGCCGTGGCCAGTCAGGAAGTAGACCTTCTTCGTGCCGGTGCGCGTGAGCTTCACGATCGCGTTCGTGAGCTTCTCCTCGGTCGGCTCGTCGATCAGCGTCGACTCCTCGCCGAGCGCGATCCTCACCACACCGCGCTCGACCTTCTGCGGCTCGATCGCATAGCGCTCGAGCAGGTCCGGGCGCTCGGTCGGATCCGCGTACTCGACCTGGAAGCGCTCGCTCTCGTAGCGATAGCGCTCCAGCAGCTCGCGCACCGGTTCGACGTCTGCGGTCGGAAACAGCACCGCGACCTGGACCTCCTGATCGAGCCCGTGGAGCAGCTTCCGGGTCTGATCGGAGAGCGAGAAGATCTGCTGCTCGCTCCAGTCGACGCGCGCATGGTGGCGGGTCGAAAAGAAGCTCAGCAACCCGATGATCGCGATGCCGAGCAGGGTCGACGCGATCGCGCTGCCGCCGTACTTGCCGGCGCGGCGCGCCTCCCCCGAGCGCATGCGCTCGCGCAGCGCATCCAGGCCCATCGCCGCCGCGGCGCCGAGCAGCACCAAACCGCCGACGAGGTTCGCGCCGATCCACCACGGATCGGTCGGGGCGCCGAAGAGTGCCAACAGGAAGGAGAGCAGCCCGAAGCCGAGGGCGACGAGGCCCAAGGCGCCCAGCAGCGCAGGTGTTCCGGACATGGAAATTCCTCGTTTCCGCTAACGCCAGCGCGCCGATTCGACCGCGGCCTTGCTGAGCAGCGCAAAGCTCGCGATCACGGCAGCGAAATAGCAGAGGTCCTGGGTGTCGACGATGCCCTTCACGAGATTCTCGAAGTGCGTCATCGAGCTCGCGTAGCGGAAGACGTCGCCGACCCAGGGCGCGCTCTCGACCATCCCGAGCCCCGCGACCGCCGGGAGCAGCAGCATCAGCACCATCAACACGAAGCTGATCAAGATCGCGACGACCTGGCTTTTCGTCAGCGAGGAGGCGAAGGCGCCGATCGCGACGTAGACCCAGCCGACCAGCATCACGCCGAGCAGCCCCGTCAGGCTGCGGCCGAGTTCGGGATCTCCGTACAGGAACAGGATTCCCGGATACAGCGCGGCGATCCCGACCAGCACCGTGACGAAGAGCCCCCCCGCGAGGAACTTGCCGAGCACGATGTCCCAGATCGTGAGCGGGCTCGTCATCAGCAGCTCCTGGGTGCCGTTGGTCTTCTCGGCCGCGAACAGGCCCATCGTGATGCCCGGCACCAGGAACAGCAGCAGCGTCGTCATGTCGCCGTAGAAGAAGGTCAGCAGGTGGTCGTTCAGGTTGAGGTCCTGCATCTCCTCGGCCATCTGGAACTGCTGGAGCTGCATCAGCCGCGTGCTGAACCACGCGACCGAGAGCAGGAAGAAGAAGCCGGCCAGCACGGCGAAGAGCGACAGCACGCCGTAGGCGACCGGCGAGACGAAGAGCGAGCGCAGCTCGCGCGAGGCCACGGTCGTCACGTGTTTCACGGCGCCACCTCCCGCGCGCTGGTGTCGCGCGACATTTCGTGCGCGAAGAGCTGCTCGAGGCTCTGGCCTCCGGCGACGAGCTCCGAGAGCGGTGCATCCACGACCTTGTGCCCCTGGTGGATCATGATCACGCGGCGGCAGATCGCCTCGACCTCCGCGAGGATGTGCGTCGACAGGATCACGGTCTGCTGATGCTCCCCCTGCCGCGGCGAGGCGAGATCGGCGATCAGCGCGCGGATCTCCCGGATCTGGAGCGGGTCGAGGCCGACCGTCGGCTCGTCGAGGATCAAGACCGGCGGATCGTGCACGATCGCCTGCGCGAGACCGACGCGCTGCCGAAAGCCCTTCGAGAGCGTGCCGATCACCTGCCACGCGACCTGCTTCAGGCCGCAGCGCTCGATCGCGCGCGCAACGGACTCGCGGCGCTTCGCGCGCGGCACGTCCTTGATCCGCGCGACGTAGTCGAGATAGCGCTCGACCGTCATCTCGGGGTAGAGCGGCGGGCTCTCGGGCAGGTAGCCGACGGCGCGCCGCGCGGCGAGCGGGTCGCTGAAGATGTCGTGGCCGGCGATCAGCGCAGTGCCGTCGCTAGGCGGAAGAAAGCCGGTCAGCATGCGCATGGTCGTGGTCTTGCCGGCGCCGTTCGGCCCCAGAAAGCCCACGACTTCCCCGCGGCCGACCGTGAAGTCGACGGCATTCACGGCGACCACGTCGCCGTAGCGCTTCGAGAGATTCCTGGCCTCGATCATGCGTGTCCTCGCTGCTGGCCCGCCCGCGGCGCGGGGCACCCGATTGGAGGGAGACCCCTGCGCGCGAGCCGAATCCCCACCGCTGCATCCTGGGCGCCCGCCCGAACTGGCGGGCCCGCAATATACGGATCCGGCGCCAGCTGGCCAGAGCAGGCGGCGTGCCGATAAGCTCCTGTGGCCCGGCCATGCGCATTCTGCCCCCCAGGCCCGCGCGTGCTGCGCGGGCGAGGAAGCCCATGAAATGGCGCCCGCAATCGCGTGCCGGATCCCGCCGCGGGATCGTGGCGGTCGCACTCGTGGCGGCCATCTGGGGGACGATCCCCGCGCGCAGCGCCGCCGAGGCGCCGCCGGACCCGGTCGGCGCGCGCGAGCTCGGGCGCTACTGCACGCCGCTCGGCTGTGTCTCCCCCCGGCAATCGGGGCTCGCGAGTGCGGTCGGTTTCGGGCTCGCGGCACTCGCGGCGGTGGCGCTTTCCCGGCGCGCGCGCTGATCGCGACGGCGGCGTGCACGTCGCACTGGTGGTCGAGCAGCTCGCGGTGCACGGCGGCGGCGTCGAGCGCGTCGCCGCACGACTCGCGCGGGAGCTCAGCCTGTGCGGCGATCGCGTGAGCGTGATCGCGCGCACTGCGGAGCCCGCCGCGCTCGGGCCGGGGATCGATTGGGTACGCGTCTCGGCACCGCGCGTGTGGCAGCCGCTGCGCGTCTCGCTCTTCTCGCGCGCGGCGCGCCACGCGGCAGAGCGGCTGCGCGCCGACGTCGTCTACTCGCTCGCGCGTGCCGAGGGCGCTCAGCTCTACCGCGCCGGCGCAGGCTGTCACGCCGACTACCTCGACGCGCTGCACCGCGGCGCGGGCCGCGCGCTGCGGAGGGTCTCGCCGCGACACCGCGCGCTGCTGCGCCTCGAGCGGCGCGTGCTGCGCGCGCCTGACCTGCGCGTGCAGTTCACGTCGCGTTGGGTGCGCGAGCAGGTCGAGCGCCGCTACGGGCTCGAGCGCGCGCGCAGCAGCGTACTGCCTCCCGCCGTCGACGCGCAGGCCTTCGACCCCGAACGCCAGCGCAGCGCAGCGCAGCAGCTGCGCCGCGCGCGCGGAGCGCGGGGGCTGGTGTGGCTCTTCGCCGGCAGCGGTTTCCGGCGCAAGGGCCTCGACCTCGCACTGCGCGCGCTGGCTCTGGGCCCGCCACAGGCGCAGCTCTGGGTCGCGGGTCGCGACGATCCGGCGCCGTGGCGCCGCTTCGCGCAGGCGCTCGGCGTGGCCTCGCGAGTGCAGTTTCTCGGGCCGCTCGCAGAGCTGGCATCATGTTATGCAGCCTGCGACGCGCTGCTGTTGCCGACGCGCTACGACGCCTTCGCGAACGTGTGTCTCGAAGCCGCGGCCGCGGGCCGCGCGGTCGTCACCAGCGCGCACAACGGCGCCGCGGAGCTGCTGCGCGAGGCGGGCATCGCGACGCCGCAGCCCGAGGACGTCGCGTCCTTTGCAGCCGCCCTCGAGGGCCTCGCGGACCCCGCGGAGCGCGCGCGCGCCGGCGAGCGCTGCCGAGCGCTCGCGCTGCGCCAGAGCTGGGCCGCACACGTCGCGGCGCTGCGCACGGAGCTCGCACTCGCCGCGCAGCGGGGTTGCAAGCCGAAGGCGCGCAGCGAGCCAAAGGCGAGCGAAGAGATGGGTGGTCTGGGCTTAGCCCAGACCGGGCCCCACTAGCTCTCGCTCGAGATCGTGACCCAGAGGAAGGAGCTCGAAGAGCCCGGGACCCGGCCGCCCTTGCCGAGCTCGTAGCGCAGGCCCTCCTTGCGCGAGGAGCTGCCGACGATCACCTTGAAGGCGTTGAGCTTCGACTCGGGGTCGTCCGGGTTCAGGCCGTGGAACACGATCTCGACCTTCTTCTTCATTTCGATCACGTTCAGCACCAGCGTCGCAAGCGTGAACAGCTTGCCGATGCCCTCGACTGCCTCGACGGAGAAACGCGGCACCTCGACCTGATTCAGCTCGAAGCGATATTCGAGACGCATGCCACCCCCTCGTTGTGCGCCGCAGAGTGGCGCGTTCAGCCCTTCCGCGCCAGCAACTCGAGGCGCTCCGCGAGCTCCTGGCGCCCGATCACGCCCTTCTCGATCAAGAGCTGTGCGAGCGCCTTCACGAGCCTCTCGGGCTCGACCCGGGCCCCTTGGCCGCGGCCCTGCGCCTGCGCGGGCTCCGCGGCAGTGCCGCGCCGCGAGCTCGCCCCGTAGTTCCGGAGCAGCGCGGCCTCGATCGCCGAGGGCGCTGCGAGCACCGGCCGCAGCGCGAGCCCGATCTTCCCGCGCAGCTCCTCGAGCGCGGACTCGTCGCCCGGATCCTCGAGCGCGACGTGCAGCTGGCGCGCAGTCCCGCTCGATTCGAGGTACAGCGGCAGACAGCGCAGCTCGTACGCGAGCTTCGCGGGAATCAGCTCGAGCAGCTGCGGGTCGATGCGGAGCCCGCGCAGATCGGCGACCGGCAGTCGCAGCTGCCGCGCGAGCGCGCCGACCAGCGTGTCCTCGTCGATGATCCCGAGGTCGACCAGCGTGCGCCCGAGCATGCGGCCCGTCTCGCGCTGCGCAGCGAGCGCGCGGTGCAGCTGCGCCGCATCCACGAGCCCCGCCTCGAGCAACACGCGCCCGAGCTGGCCGCCCTCCTGCCCCTTCGCCTCCAGATCGCGGTTCGACACCCGGGGCGCATCGGCCGGACGCTGGCCCGAGATGAGGGGGTATTCCCCTGTTGCTGTGGGGTCGCGCTCCCATCGGACGCTTCGCTTCCTGCAACCGCTTCGAGCGGCCTCTCCTCACCGGGCACCGATCAGACTGGACACCTCGTGGTTCCTCGGCTGGCACCGCGCGCCGCCGGGCGCCGCGCGTTCCGAAGCTCCTCCCGTAGCGATGCCACGAAGCTGGCTATTGACGACGGGCTGGCTGCGCCACGGCTTCATCGATCCTGCGGAGGTACCGGGCAGGCGCTGACGAGAACGCTCGGCCGTGGCGGAAAGTGTCCACTCGAGGCCAGCGCGCGAATTGCGCGTCCGGCAGGTCAGGACAGGGCCGCGGTTCCCCGTCTGTTCACCTGCTGCCCGAGCATCATGCGCGGCTCGCGTCGAACGTTGGGCGAAGCCGCGTGCAATGCGTACGGGTGCATCACGAAGACATCACCGGCCTTGCCGCTCACCTCGATCACGCGCAGGTCGATGCCATCCACGCACGCGCCTTCCTCCATCAACTGCCTGCCGCGTGCATCGCCGCCTTCGCGCGACCAGAGCGCTTGGAACCACGGGGAGCGGCGCTCGAGGCGCGTTC
Source organism: uncultured Spirochaetales bacterium (assembly GCA_964437835.1). Taxonomy (GTDB): domain Bacteria; phylum Myxococcota_A; class UBA9160; order UBA9160; family SMWR01; genus CAYTJA01. Next base: position 14,131 of record CAYTJA010000473.1, on the reverse strand, counting down.
TCAGGTCGGCGGAGCGCAGCGGGTCGCACGCCACGCCGCGTTCGGCCGCAAGCTGCATCGCGAGGCGATGCGACCCGGTGACGATGAGCGATCCGCCACCGCGCGGTTCCACGTCCGTGAGCAGCGCGAGGAGTTTCACGCATGGGAGCGCGTTGCCGGAAATCACGAACAGGTCGATGTGCCACTCGCCGTGTGGCACCTCCCAGCGACCGTCGGCGCGCGGGAATGTCACGAGCGGTTGGCCCCAGCAGAACGGCTGCTGCCAGTCTGCGAGGAGTTCGTCGAGCGCGCTGCGGACCTGCTCGCTCGCCATCGTCGCGAAGGCGCCGGCCTTCGTGAGCGCCTGCAAGCCCGCGGGGCGAAGGTTGCGCCATGTCTCCGACGCCCCCCGAGCCACGCCGTCGCGCTCTGCGAGTGCGTCCCAGATGCGCACACTCATCCCCTCGGCAGCGGCGCGCGGGATCGCGCCCGTCAGCCGCGCGAGGCCGTAGCGATCGAACGCTTCGCGTTGGGCATGGGTGGGCACGCGATCCCCATTTCGCGCGACGATCCTACTCCAACCCGTGCGCCCGGGTGCAACGCGCTCGATCCTCCAGGCGCGTGGCACGCCGGCGCTCCTCCCCATATCGAGCCGTTCCTGCGGGTCGAGTAAATCTGAGCGGCGCTTCCAGGCGGGCCACGACGAGCGTCGTGATAGGCAACGATACGACGACTTGCATCTGAGCGGCGACACCCCTCGACTCGGAATCACGGGGTCTCGAAGGGCTCCCGCGCGGGCTCGGCTTCCGGAATCGCCTCCGGCGGCGCGGACAGGAAGCAGCGGCTGCTGCCGGTGCCGCGGCGCCAGTTCGGGGGCTCTTCGGTCGCGCAGCGGGGCAGCACTTCCGGGCAGCGCGGGTGGAAGCGGCAGCCGGCGGGGGGGTGGGCCGGGGACGGCACGTCGCCCGCGAGTCCGCGGGCGACGCTCTTGCGTGCGGGGTCGAGCGAGGGCGCGGCGGAGAGCAGCGCGCGGGTGTAGGGATGCCGCGGCTCCGAGAAGATCTGCTCGGCGTCCGCCTCCTCGACGATGTGTCCGAGGTACATCACCGCGACCCGCTGCGCGAGGTAGCGGACCACGCCGAGATCGTGCGTGATGAAGAGGTACGAGAGCCCGAGATCGCGCTGCAGCTCGCGCAGCAGGTTCAGGATCTGGGCCTGGATCGAGACGTCGAGCGCGGAGGTCGACTCGTCGCAGACGATCAGCTTCGGTTCGAGCGCGAGCGCGCGCGCGATGCAGATGCGCTGGCGCTGCCCGCCCGAGAACTCGTGGGGATAGCGCCAGATCTGGCGCGGATCGAGGCGCACGCGCTCGAATAGCGCTTCGACGCGCCGCGTGCGTTCCGCTTCGCTCGCGCCGATGCCGAAGTTGCGCATGCCCAGGGCGACGGCGTCGCGCACGCGCATGCGCGGATCCAGCGACGCGGAGGGGTCCTGGAACACGATCTGGATCGCGCGCCGGTAGGGCCGCAGCTCGGCCGGCGAAAGCTTGGCCAGGTCGATGCCGTCGAACCAGATGCGGCCCTCCTGGCAGGCCACCAGGCGCAGGATCGCGCGCCCGACGGTCGTCTTGCCGCAGCCGGATTCGCCCACCAGCGCGAGCGTGCCGCCCGCCGGCACCTCGAGGTCGACGCCGTCGACCGCGCGCACGTGGCCTACCACCCGCTGCAGCAGCCCGCGCCGGATCGGGAACCAGCAGCGCAGCGACTCGACGCGCAGGATCGGCAGCCCCGCGCCGACGCTCGCGCTCACCGCCGGCCTGCGCTCGCGTGCAGGAAACAGGCGGCGCTGCGGCCATCGCCGAGCTCGATCTGCGGCGGGGTCTCGGCGCGGCACTGTTGCAGCACATCCGCGCAGCGCGAGGCGAAGCGGCAGCCCACCCCCCACTCGCGCGGCGAGGGCACCACGCCCGGGATCTCGTGCAGCGCCTCTCCCGGCTTCACGAGCCCGGGAATCGCGCGCAACAGCCCGCGCGTATAGGGGTGCGCCGGCTCGGCGAGCAGGCGCGCGCGGGGTCCGGTTTCGACGCTGCGACCCGCGTACATGACAGTGACGCGGTCCGCGAGCTCGTTCACGACGCCGAGGTCGTGCGTGATCAGCAGGATCGCGGTGCCGAGCTCGCGCTGGAGCTCGCGCAGCAGTGCCAGGATCTGCGCCTGGATCGTGACGTCGAGCGACGTGGTCGGCTCGTCCGCGATCAAGAGCCGAGGGCGCAGCGCGAGCGCCATCGCGATCATCACGCGCTGCTTGAGCCCTCCCGAGAGCTGGTGCGGATAGCTGTCCACGCGCTCGGCCGGATCCGGCACGCGCACGCGCTCGAGCAGCGCGATTGCGCGCCGGCGCAGCTCCGCCGCGCTGCTGCGCTCGTGCAGCTGGATCGCCTCGCAGATCTGGACGCCTACCGTCTGCACCGGATTCAGCGCGGTCATCGGCTCCTGGAAGATCATCGCCGCGTGGCGCCCGCGCAGCGCGCGCATCTGCGACACCCGCAACTGCAGCAGATCCCGGCCCTCGAGCATCACGAGGCCGCGCTCGATGCGCCCCGGCCGCGGCACCAGGCGCAGGATCGAGAGCGCCGTCATCGACTTGCCGCAGCCCGACTCGCCGACCAGCGCCAGCACCTCGCCCGCGGAGATCTCGAGCGAGATCCCGTCGACGACCGGCCAGCGCTCGCCGCGGCCGGCCGGGAAGCTCGTCACGAGCCCCTCGACGCGCAGGATCGGATCGCTCACAGGTCGTCCCGCAGCGTGCGCGGATCCAGCACGTCGCGCACCGCGTCGCCGATCAGGTTCACCGCGAGGATCAGCGCAAACAGGAACGCGGAGGCCGCGGCGAGGTTCCACCACAGGATCGGATCGCGCGCGAGCTCGTCGCGGGCCTGGTCGATCATCTGGCCCCAGCTGCCGTCCAGGCCGAGGCCGAGCCAGGCCAGCACCGATTCCGAGAGCACCATGCTCGAAAACAGCAGCACGAAGGTGATCACGACCAGGTGCATCAGGTTTGGGACGATATGCCGCCAGACGATGCTCCACTCGGAAGCGCCGAGCGCCCGCGCGGCCTGGACGTAATCGAGCTCGCGCAGCTTCAGCGTCTCGCCGCGCAGCACGCGGCAGAGCCCGACCCAGCTCGTCACGCCGAGTGCGATGCAGACCTGCAGCGGCCCCCGGCCGATCACCATGATCAGCACGATCAGGAGCAGCAGCGACGGAATCGACGCCAGCGTCGAGACCGCGAAGAAGACCGCGTCGTCGAAGCGACCGCCGCGATAGCCGGCCGTGACGCCGAAGAGCAGCGCGAGCGGGATCGCGATCATACTGGTGAGGCCGCCGACCAGCAGGGCGACGCGCGCGCCCTTCAGCGCCTGATGCAGCACGTCGCGCCCCAGGATGTCGGTGCCCATCCAGTGCTGGCCCGGGTGCCGCAGTGCCGCACCGCCGTAGAATTCGAGCTTCGCGAGCGGCGCCGAATAGCTCGCCTCGTCGAAGTCCGCCGGGAACAGCCGATCGACCAGCGAGTGCGGCGGCTGAAAGCCCGCTCCGGAGTCCGGACTGCGCCAGGCCACCGAATCGAGCAACGCGAGCGCGCTGAAGGCCGCGAATACCAGCAGCGCGAGCGGTCGCCGCCGCCACAGCTCGCGGCCCGCCTCGCGCCACAGCTCGCTGCGAGAGACGCGGCGCAGGAGGAAGGCCGAGCCCACGAGCAGCCCCAGCACCGTGAGATTCGAAACCCAGTGTGCTTGCATGCCGCTAGCCGAGCCGCACGCGCGGATCCGCGAGCGTGTAGGCGACGTCGGTCAGGATCTGCCCGATCACGAAGAGCAGCGAGCCGACGTAGACGATCACGCGCAGCGACGCGAAGTCGTTCTGGTTGATCGCGTCGACGGTCAGCGAGCCGAGGCCGGGGATCCCGAAGAAGGATTCGGTCAGCAGCGCGCCCGTGAACAGCAGCGGGATCGCGACGACGACGTGCGTGAGGATCGGGATCATCGCATTGCGCAGCACGTGGCGCAGCATGATGCGCCCGTCGCCGCAGCCTTTCGCGCGCGCCGTGCGCACGTAGTCCTTCGAGCTCTCTTCGAGGAAGACCGTGCGATAGAAGCGCACGTCGCCGCCGATGCCCGCGAGGATCCCGATCGTCCAGGGCATCGCCAGGAAGCGCAGCAGCAGCTCGGGCCGCGGATCGAAGCCCGAGATCGGGAACCAGCGCAGCAGCTTCCCGAGCAGGAACTGGGCCCCGATGATGTAGAGCACGATCGAGATGCTCATCGCGAGCACGCAGAAGACGACCCCCGCGCGGTCGATGTAGGTATCGCGGAAGTAGGCCACGAAGAGCGCCAGCCCCACGCCGAAGCAGAGGCCGAGCGCGAAGGTCGGCACGGTCACGGTCAGGCTCGGGCCGGCTCCCCGCCGCAGGCGATCCGAGAGCAGCGTGCCGTCGGCGTCGCTGCGCCCGAAGTCGAATGTCAGCATGCTGCGGTAATGATCGGCGAGCTGCTCGAGGCGCGGCCGGTCGTAGCCGTGGCTCCGGACCCACTGCTCGAGCGCCGCCTGCGGCGCCTTGTCGCCCAGTGCGCGCTTCGCGATGTCGATGGGCTCGGCGTAGAGGAAGAAGAGCACGAAGAGCAGCCCCAGCACTCCCAACACCGTGAAGAAGCCGTAGATCAGACGCCGGACGAGATAGGCGAGCATCACTGCCGCTCCCGGAAGAAGGTCGCGACGCCGGGCAGCACCACGGCGATCGAGAGCGCTCCGAGCGCCCAGGCCGGCCAGCGCACGGGGGCATTCCATTCGAGCCGCCGTGCGCGGCGCAGCGCGGGATCGATCGCGCTGTACTTGTCCGAGGGGAAGATCAGGCCGGCGGGCTTCAGGTTCCGCAGCCAGCCGTGGAAGAGCGCGTAGTCTTCGGAGTGGAACAGCTCGATCCAGGGCCGCTCGCGCTCGACGATCGCGAGCATCTCGCGGATCACGCGCTCGCGCTCGGCTCCATTCGGCAGGTTCTTCATGCGCAGGTAGAGCGCGTCGTAGTCCGGGTCGCCGAAGTTCGCGTAGTTGATGCCACCGGAGTCGATGGCCGAGTTCGGGCCGTAGAGCAGGAACAGGAAGTTCTCGGGATCCGGAAAGTCGGCGTGCCAGCCCCAGTAGAAGATCTGGTAGGCGCCGTCCCGGACCTTGTCCTGGAAGCGGTTGTAATGGGTCGCGTCGAGCACGGCGTCGATGCCGAGGCGCTGCCAGGCCTGCAGGAAGAACGAGAACTGCAGCCGCGCAGCCGTGCTCGTATCCGGCACGTCGAGCGTGATGCGCAGCGCCTGGCCCGTCGCGGGATCGCGGCCGTCGGGATAGCCCGCGCGCGCGAGCTCCGCGCGCGCGCGCGCCAGATCGGGCTGCCGATACGGGTTGCGGTACGAGGCGTCGTAGCCGAAGAGGCCGGGCGGCAGCGGAGATTGCGCCGCCACGCCGCGGCCGTTCATGAACAGGCGCGCGAATTCGCTGGCATCGATCGCCAGCGAGAGCGCGCGCCGCAGCCGGCGGCCGCGCATGCCCGCCGGCTGCCCGACGACGGCGTCTCTCAGGTTGAAGCCGAGGTAGAAGATCCCGAGGTCGACGCTCTTCTCGAGTGCGACCCCGAGCGCGCGCATGTCGGGGGACAGATCGTTGCCCTGGATCACGCGGTCGAAGCTCTCCTTGCTGATGCCCGAGGCGTCGTAGTAGCCCTGCAGGAACTTGTTGAAGCGCGGGATCGCCTCCTTGTCGAGGCGGTACTCGATGCGATCCAGAAAGGGCAGCGGCTTCCCGATGGTGGCCGGGTCGAGCAGGCCGGCCTCGGCGTCGCCGGGCTCGCCCTGGCTCGGATAGGTCGCGGCCGGCGCCCGCCACTCGGGGTGCTGCGCGCCGTACCAGTTCGGGTTCCGCTCCAGCACCAGGAAGCCCTGTTTGTCGCTGCGGGTGATGCGGTAGGGCCCGGCGCCGACGGGGTGATCCTTGAAGAACTCGCGCTCGTCCCGGCCGTCGTACCAGGCCACGGCTTCCCAGGGCACCGGCGCGGTGAAGGGCATCGCGAACCAGTACACGAACTGGAGGTCGGGCTCCGAGAGCAGCACCTCCAGCCGATCGGGATCGCGGATGCCAAGGCCTTCGATGCCGCCGGCCACGCGGTATTGCTCGTCGCTGCGCAGTCGGCGGAATTCCGGAGACTGCTCGCGGCGCTCGCGGAGGCGCTGCGAAAAAGCCTTGAAGCCCTCGATCTTCGCGAAGATCTCCGCGACCGGACTCGCGACCTCGGGGTCTGCGTGGCGCGCGATCGCGAACGCGAGGTCGCTGGCGACGAGCGCGCGCGTGCGCTCCCCAGGCAGTGCACTGCCCAGCGCCTCGAAGCAGGGATCGTCCTGGAAGCGCAGATCGGGGCGCAGCTGCAGCGCGTAGCGCACGCGCCCGCCGGGCCGCGCCTCGGGCCTCGGCACTTCGAGCAGGAGGCCCGGAATCAGCTGGTAGGGCCGCTTCAGGTAGTGATATTCGAGCGGCGGCTCGTAGAGGTTGACGAGGATCTGGTGCGTCGAGGCGTCGTAGGAGATCGCCGGGTCGAGCGTCTTCGGCACCGAGGTCTGCGCCCGGTAGCGGATCGCGAGCCGCGCATCGCTCTCCGGATAGGGGCTGTTGTTGCAGGCCGCGCACAGCCATCCGCAGGCGAGCGCGAGCGCGGCGCGAGCGCTCATCGGCGCCCCTCCCCGCTGAGCGCGGCCGGGAGCCGGAACAGATCCTGCGCCAGATCCGGGTCGAGCTCGAGATCGGAGAGACGGATCTCGGCACGGCTCGGGGGAGAGGTCGACTCGAGCTCGATCCGGTGCGGCAGGCGCAGCGCTCCGACCGGGCGCAATTCGCCGAAGCGCACCCGCCACTCGAGCTCCCCGCGCTCGTCGAAGATGCCGAGCGCCTGCAGGTCGCCGGCGGCGTCGAAGTCGGCCTCCTCGCGGCGCAGGCCGCGGTCGTCGACGAGCCGCAGTCGCAGCGCGCCCTCCGGAAGCTGCCAGGCCTTCGCAATCGCGAGCGTCGGATCGAGCAGCGGCGACCCGAGCAACAGCTCGATCGCATCGCCGGCCCGCAGATCCAGCATCGCCTGCTCGAAGAGCAGGCGATCGTGAAGCGCGCCCCGCTCCACGCTGCGGTCCTCGGCGCGGAACAGCTCGTAGCGCCCGCGATCGATGCAGAGCAGCGCGAGGGTCTGGTCGAGGAAGCCCAACACCTCGACGCGCAATCGGTCGGGGCGCTCGACTGCGAAGCGCTGGCGGCTGCGCAGGTGGAGGTTTGCGGCCTCCGAATCGACCGCGAGCGACGCGCTTCCGCGCAGCGCCTCGCGCTCTCGCGCGCGCTCGTTCCAGGCCAGCACCGCGCCGCGCCAGCGCGGGTCGCTCGCGTCCAGCGGCAGCGCTCCGGGCCCCACGCTCTGGCATGCGCCGAGTCCGAGCAGCAATGCGAAGAGCGCGGCGGAGCGCAGGCGCAACTAGCGCAGCTCCCGGCGCAGCTGCTCGAGCTTCTCGAGCAGCTGCGGCTGCTCCGAGGGCCGCGGATCCTGCTGCAGGGCCTCCTCGTAGCGGCGCAGCGCCGCGGCCTTGTCGCCCTCGAAGAGGTCGATGTCACCGAGGTGCTCGGAGATCACCGGGTCTCCACCGGTCAGGATCGCGGCCTTCGCGAGCTGCTCGCGCGCCCGCCCTGCGAAGCTGCGAGCCAGGGCGCTGCGGCCTTCGCGCTGGTGCTCGCGCGCGCGCATGAAGTAGAGCCAGCCGAGGCTGTCGGTGATGTAGCCGTCTTCGGGCCGCAGCTCGAGAGCGCGCGCGATCATGCGCTCGGAATCGTCGAGGCGCTCGCCGCGCTCCGCGAAGGTGTAGCCGACGTAATTCAGCGCGTTCGCGTTGTCTGGATTCTGTTCGAGTGCACGCTGCATGCTGCGCAGCGCCTCTTCGCTGCGCCCGGCCTCCGCGAAGATCAGCCCGAGGCTGTAGAGCAGCTCGTCGTTGTCGGGGTCCTGCTCGAGCATCTGCTCGACCCGCGCGACCGCGCCCTCGACGTCACCGGACTTCGCGCGCAGCGTCGCCGCGTAGAGCTCGAGGCCAGGCGCCGGGCGCAGGGCCATCACCCGCTCGACCTCTGCGAGCGCGCGCGCGTAGTCGCGGCGGCGCTCGTAGATCGACGCGAGCTCGAGGCGCGCGTCGGGGTAGCTCTTGTGCTGCTCGGGAATCTGCTCGAAGTCTGCGGCCGCACCCAGGACGTCCCCCGCGCGCCGGCGCGCGCTCGCGAGCACGAAGCGGATCTCGGGGCTCGCGCGGCCGCTCTGCGCCGCGAAGAGCTCGAGCTGTGCGACGGCTTCGGGAAAGCGCCGCCGCTCGAAATACAACAGCCCGAGCCGCAGGCGCGCGCGGCTGTCTTCGGGATGATGCAGCGCGATCTGCTCGAAGGCCTCGATCGCGGCGTCGACAGCCTGCGTCTCGACGTAGGCGTCGGCGAGCGCGCTGAGGGCCGCGTGCTGATGCGGCTCGATTGCCAGCAGCTCGCGGAAGACCGCGATCTCGCCATCGCGGTCGCCGCGCTCGCGCAGCGTGTGCGCGAGCAGCGCGCGCAGGCGCAGATTGCGCGGATCCATCTCGATCGCCCTGCGCAGCAGGGCTTCGGCCTCGGGCTCGCGGTCGAGGCGCTGGTACGAGGCGGCCAGCGCGAGCAGCGGCTCGATGCTGTACGCGTCCTCGCGCGCGAGCTCCTCGGCGATCGTCAGCGAGTCTTCGGGTCGATCGGCCTCGAGGAGGATCTGGTGCAGCAGCAGCGCCGATCTGCGATCGAAGGGCTTGCCGTCCGGGCCCCGCAGCACGCGCTCGGCCTCGGCGATGTCTCCGCGCAGGCGCTGCAGGTTCCCGAGCATCAGGCGGTTCGAGGCATCGCCCGGGTCGAGCTCGTATGCGCGCTGGGCGTAGTCGAGCGCGGCGTCGGGGCGCGCTGTAGCGAGCCATCCCTCGGCCACCTTGCGGTGCAGATACGCGGATTCCGGGTCCTTGGCGAGCGCGCGCTGCCAGGCCTCGAGCTCCTCGTGCTTGCGCCCCGCGCGCCGGTGCTCCTCGGCGACCAGCACGTCGTAGTCGGGACCCGCCTCGGGCCGCTGCTCGCGCCCGGCGCTCGCGCCTCCCTCGTGCCCGAGCAGCGGCAGCGATCCGCAGCCCGGGAGGATCGCGGCGAGCGCGCTGAGCAGGCACCCGGCCGCACGTCGCGAGGCCCCGCCGGGCCGGCCGGAGCGCATCGGCTCAGTGGTCCTTCGGCGCAGCCAGATAGCCGCCTGTCTCCAGGTACTGAAGCAGCTGGGAGACGCTCTGCTCGATGCTCTGCAGGTTCGTGTCGAGCACCAGCTCGGGCGCGAGCGGCTCCTCGTAGGGCGCCGAGATCCCGGTGAACTCGGGGATCTGGCCCGCTCGCGCCTTCTGGTACAGGCCCTTCACATCGCGCTTCTCGCAGGTCTCGACGCTCGCGGCGACGTAGGCCTCGACGAAATCCCCCACGGCCAGCAGCGCGCGCACGGCGTCGCGGTCGGCGCGATACGGCGAGATGAACGAGGTGAACACGATCACCCCGGCATCCGTGAACAGCTTCGCGACTTCGCCGATGCGCCGGATGTTCTCGCTGCGATCCGCCGGCGAGAAGCCGAGATTCTTGTTCAGGCCGTGGCGGATGTTGTCGCCGTCGAGCACGTAGGCGAGGCGCCCGCGCTGCACCAGCGCCTGCTCGGCCGCGACGGCGAGCGTCGATTTTCCCGAGCCCGAGAGGCCCGTGAGCCACACCGTCACACCGCGCTGACCGATGGCGTGCTCGCGATCGGCGCGCGTGATGCTGCCGGCATGCCAGGTGATGTTCGTGGACTTCTGCTCCATGGGTCCTTCCAGACTAGAGCGGCCGGCGCGCGCCGCGCTCCCGATCGCATCGGGAGCCGCCGGGCGGCAGGTCTCGCATGGGGGTTGTAGTCGCAGGCCGCACTTCACGGCGCGCCGGCCGGCGGCGGAGAGTAGCGGATCGCGGCCCGCGGCAGCCCCGCCGCGGGCTACTCCGCGCGGGCTCGAGGGGCCGCGCCCGGCTGGCCGCGCTCCGCGCGGACGGCCAGCGCGACGCGCTCGAGCGCGAAGTCGACGTCCTGCTCGCGCGTGCCCCGCCCGAGCCCGAAGCGCAGCGCGCTGCGCGCGCGCTCCTCCCCGTAGCCGAGGGCGAGCAGCACGTGGCTCGGCTCGCTCTTGCCGGACGCACACGCCGAGCCCGAGGAGCAGGCGACGTCGTGCAGGCGCGCGAGCAGGGCATCGGAACGGACCCCGGCGAAGGAGAGGTTGAGATTCCCGGGCAGGCGCTGCAGCGGATGTCCATTCAGCTCGATTCCGTCCAGGCGGCTGCGCAGCCCTGCGAGCAGGCGGTTGCGCAGCTCGCAGAGCCGCGGCGCCTCGGCCGGGAGCTCCTCGAGGCAGAGCTCGACCGCGCGCGAGAAGCCGACGATCAGCGGCACCGGCAGCGTCCCGGGGCGCAGCCCGCGCTCCTGTCCCCCGCCGTGCAGCAGCGGCAGGAGCCGCGTGCGCGGCTGGCGCCGGCGCAGGTACAGCGCGCCGACACCCTTCGGGCCATAGAGCTTGTGCGCGCAGAACGAGAGCAGGTCGACCCCGAGCGCATCGACCGAGAGCGGCAGCTTCCCGATCGCCTGCGCGGCGTCGCTGTGCAGCAGCACCCCGCGCTCGCGACACAGCGCCGCGATCTCGGCCAGCGGCTGCAGCACGCCGATCTCGCTGTTCGCGGCCATCACGGACACCAGCTTTGTGTCGTCCCGGAGCGCGCGCCGCAGGCCGTCGGGGTCCACCAGCCCCTGGCTGTCCACGGGCAGCAGCGTCACCGCGATGCCCTCGCGCTCGAGCGCGCGGCAGCTGTCGAGGACCGCCGGGTGCTCGGTCGCGACGCTGACGACGTGGCCGCCGGGGCCCGAAGCGCGCGCGAGGCCGAGCAGCGCGAGGTTGTCGCTCTCGGTGGTGCCGCTCGTGAACAGGATTTCTTCCGGCTGCGCGGCCCCGATCGCCACTGCTAGCCGCTCTCGGGCGTCCTCGACGGCGGCCTCCGCGCGCCAGCCGTAGAGATGGGACGCGCTGGCCGGGTTCCCGAAGTCCTCGCAGAAATAGGGCTGCATCGCCGCGAGCACGCGGGGATCGAGCGGGGTCGTGGCGTGGTGATCGAGATAGACCGGGCGCCTCAAGCGCCGAAGGACTCCCCGCAACCGCAGCTCGATTTCGCGTTCGGGTTCAGCATCTTGAAGCCGGTCTCGTTCAGCGTGTCGACGAAATCGAGCGTGGTCCCGATCAGGTACAGCGCGCTCTTCTCGTCCACGATCACGCGCACGCCGTCCGCCTCGATCTGGGTGTCGATCTCGCGGACCTGATCGTCGAAAGCGAGCTCGTAGCGCAGTCCGGAGCAGCCGCCTCCGACGACTTTCATGCGCAGCCCGTGGCTCTGCTGCTTGCCTTCCTTCTCCAGCAGCTCGCGAATGCGCTGAGCGGCGGGAGTCGTGACGCTGATCAGGGACATGAGGGGCACTCCTTCGGGCGCGCGGAAGCTCACTGGAACCAGCATAAGCCTAGGAGCCGAGCGGACGCCGTCAACTGGGAGCTATCGGCTGTCTGCCTGTACCGCGCGAGCAGGAGCCTCGAGCCACAGGAAGATCTCGCGGTTCCCCTTGGGGCCCGGCAGCCTCGAGTCCGCCTGGCCGAGCGCCGCGTAGCCCTGCGCCTCGGCCGCCGCGCGGACCGCCGCCACTGCCTCCGCGCGCAGCGCGTCGTCTCGCACCACGCCGCCCTTCCCGACCCGCTCGCGCCCGACCTCGAACTGCGGCTTGACCAGCACCAGGCAGTCCGCGCGCGGCGCCGCGCGGGCGATCGCCGGCAGCACCAGACGCGCCGAGATGAACGCGACGTCCACCACGACCAGCTCGATCGGCCACGGGATCTGCTCCGGGGTGAGCTCGCGCGCGTTGGTGCGCTCGAGCAGGTGCACGCGCGGATCGCCGCGCAGCCGCAGGTCGAACTGGCCGTAGCCGACGTCGACCGCGCAGACGCAGCGCGCGCCGGCCTGCAGCAGGCAGTCGCTGAAGCCCCCGGTGGAAGCCCCGACGTCGAGGCAGGCGCGGCCGCGGGGATCGATGCCGAGATCCGAGAGCGCCCCCGCGAGCTTCTCGCCGCCGCGAGAGACATAGCGCCGTTCGGCACCGCGCAGCCGCAGCGGGGCATCGCAGGGAACCTGGCTGCCGGGCTTGTCGACGACTGCGTCGCCGACGAGCACGCGGCCGCTGCGGATCAGCGCCTGGGCCTTCGAGCGGGATTCGGCGAGCCCCTGCGCGAGCACGCGCTCGTCGAGGCGCTGCTTTTCGACGCGCGTCAGTCCGCCTCGAGCGCAGCCTGTACGGCCGCTGCGATGCCCGCCGCATCCAGGCCGAGCGCGTGGCGCTGCGCGTCGGGATCGCCCTGCTCGACCAGCTGGTCCGGAATCGCGAGGTTCACGACTCGCAGCTGCAGATTCTCCCGCGCGAGCAGCTCGAGCACGGCGGAGCCGAAGCCGCCCTGGCCGCTGGCCTCTTCGATCGTCACCAGCGCGCGGCAGCGCCGCGCCAGCTGCAGGATCCGCGCCGCATCCAGCGGCTTCGCGAAGCGCGCATTCAGCACAGCGACGCGCAGTCCGCGCTGAGCGAGCTCGTTCGCGGCGTCCAGAGCGGCGTGGGCAGCGGGGCCGAGTGCCAGCACGGCGGCGTCGTCGCCGTCGCGCAGCAGCTCGGCTTCGCCTAGCGGGATCGGCTTGATCTCGGGATCCATCGGCACGCCGAAGCCATTCCCGCGCGGGTAGCGGATCGCGGCCGGGCCCGGGTGCTGGATCGCCGTCGCGAGCAGATGCTGCAGCTCGTTTTCGTCCTTGGGCGCCATCACGACCATGTTCGGCAGCGTGCGCAGATAGGCGATGTCGTAGAAGCCCTGGTGCGTCGCGCCGTCAGCGCCGACGAGCCCCGCGCGGTCCATCGCGAAGGTCACATCGAGATTCTGGATGCAGACGTCGTGCACGACCTGGTCGTAGGCGCGCTGCAGGAAGGTCGAGTAGATCGCCGCCACCGGCTTCATGCCCTCGGTCGCCAAGCCCGCGGCGAAGGTCACCGCGTGCTGCTCGGCGATGCCGACGTCGTAGAAGCGCCCCGGGAACACCTTCTGGAACGCGTCGAGGCTGGTGCCGTCCGCCATCGCCGCGGTGATCGCGAGGATGCGCTCGTCCTGCTTCGCGAGCCGGATCAGCGTGTCGGCGAAGACGTCCTGGTATTTGGGCGGTCCTGGCTTCGAGGGCCGGAAGCGCCCGGACTCGACGTCGAAGGCGCCGACGCCGTGGTACTTGAAGGGGTCCGCCTGCGCCGGCCCATAGCCGTGGCCCTTCGCGGGTGATCTTGTACTGCTTCGAGATCTCCTCGGCTGTTATGCCCATGCTCGTATAGTAGGTGGGATTGTCTTTGGCTATGGAGTAGTTCAGGGCGGTCTTGAAGCCCATCACCGGCACCAGCGACATAGACTCTGTCCCACCGGCAATAATAATATCTGCCTGCCCAGCATGAATGCGGTGGCTGGCCATGGCAATTGCCTCCACTCCAGATCCACAATAGCGGTTAATAACAAGGCCTGGAACATCAATGCCGAGAGCAAGCAAAGCGATAATTCGGCCCATCTGCATGCCTTGCTCCGCTTCCGGAACAGCATTACCAACAATGAGATCATCCACCATTTTGCTTTCCAGGCCAGGAATGGTCTTCACCATGTGCTTGATGACATCCGATGCGAGGTCATCCGGCCGAGTGAATCTGAATCCTCCTTTTTTCGCCTTGCCCACACCCGTGCGGAATCCGGCTACGATGTATGCGTTCATAATAGAGTAGTTTCGAGTTTTGTGTTTCGGGTTTCTAGTTACGGAGTGGTTTGCCACCGGTGAGTATCGCTTGAATCCGTTCAAGTGTTTTCCTTTCCCCGGTCAGTGAAAGAAAAGCTTCTCTTTCCAGATCGAGGAGATATTGTTCACTC
>CAYTJA010000472.1:0-5750 GCA_964437835.1 uncultured Spirochaetales bacterium | reverse complement strand
CTGGTTGCCGCGCACGAGGAGCGCGGCAACGGCGGCGACGGCTTTCGGCGCGGCGGCGGGCTGCTTCACCGGCAGCGCTTCGGGATCACCCGCCGCGAAGCCCGCGCAGTGCTCGCGCACGGGACACTGACGACAGCTCGGAGCGCGCGGCGTGCAGACGAGCGCGCCGAGTTCCATCAGCGCCTGGTTCAGATCGCCCGGACTCGGCCCCGCGGCTAGCCGGGCCGCGGTCTCCCACAGCACGCGTTGCGCCGCCGGCGCGGCGACGTCCTCGCGCAGGTTCAGCAGCCGCGCGAGCACGCGCGCGACGTTGCCGTCGAGGATCGGCGCCGGGCGGTCGAATGCGATCGAGGCGACTGCGCCCGCGGTGTAGCGGCCGACACCGGGGAGTGTCAGCAGCGCATCGACGTCGTTCGGAAGCTGGCCGGCGTGCTCGCGCTCGAGCTGCTTCGCGGCCGCGTGCAGGTTGCGAGCGCGGCCGTAGTAGCCGAGGCCTGCCCAGTGCTGCATCACGTCGTCGGCGGTGGCGTCCGCGAGTGCAGCGACCGTCGGAAAGCGCGCTAGGAAGCGCTCGTAGTAGGGGATCACCGTCTCGACCCGCGTCTGCTGCAGCATGGTCTCGCTGAGCCAGATCGCGTAGGGATCGAGGGTTCTGCGCCACGGGAGATCGCGGCGATTTCGCCGATACCACGCGAGCAGCGACTCGCGGACTGTTAGGTCGCTGGGCTGCGCCTCGCTGCGCGCCAGGCCCGTGCGAACTCCGCTCGGCTGCGCCTCGGCCTTCGGCTTGCCGGCGGCGCGCTTCGCTTGGGCTACGGCGCCGGCGGCGCTGCGGTCGCGAGCAGGCCTCCCTGCTTTGCGGGTTCGACTTTTTCGCGTACCCACTTCTCGTCCCACCACTCCGTCGGGTCCACGTAGTTGTTCCCGATCAGCATGGCGAAGTGGAGGTGGTCTCCGCCCGCGAGGCCGGTGGCGCCCGAGCGCCCGAGCACGCCGAGCTTGGCGACGAGGTCGCCCTCTTTCACGTCGATCCGCGAGAGGTGCGCGTAGAGGCTCGCAAGGCCCATGCCGTGGTCGAGGATCACGCAGTTGCCGTAGATGCCGAGCGGCCCGGCAAACAGCACGCGGCCGCGATTCGACGCCTCGATCGGCGCCTGCGCGAGCGAAGCGAGGTCGAAGCCGTAGTGGATCGCCTCGGAGACCTGCTGGTTCTCGAGGAAGTAGCTGCGGTGCTCCGCGAAGCGGCTGGTCACCGCCGAGTTTCGCATCTGCATGAAGACCCCGTCGTAGAGCAGCTCGGGCTTCGAGCCGGCCACGACGATCTCGCGCACGCGCGCCTCGTTCCGCGCGCGCTCGTCCTTGTTGATGCTCTGGAAGGCAGCGAGGGGATTCGTCGCGTCGGCGCCGATCACCTCCGCCAGCTCGCGAACCTTGTTCGCCATGAAGTTCGCCGAGAGATCGATGCGCGCCTCCTCGAACGCGCGCTCCTTCACGTTGGTCTGCCAGCCGGCGCTGCTGCGGTTGCCGGCGGCGTCCTCCGCCATCACGCGAATCTGCGGCGACTGCGGCGCATTGCGCGCGATGGCGAAGAGCGCCATGCGCTCGCCTTCCCCGGCGCCGGGTCGCGGGTGGCCCGGATAGAACTCGTCGGCGACGAGCACGCCGTCGCGCTGCGTGTCGGCTCCGACGCGATAGGCCACCGCGCCGCTGCCGCCGCGCCGGAGGTACGTGATGCCGCTGTGCACCGCGAGCTCGGGCTTGGTGAGGTCGATGCGCAGGGGGACTTCGCGGGTCGCGACATTGCCTTGGAAGAAGCCTCGCCACGACCAGTCGCGCGCTTCGATCGCCAGCGTCGCGTCCCCCTCGTGCAGGCCGAGCGCCTTCGGGTCGATGGCCACGCTGATTTGCTTGGTGCCGCGCGGCTCGGGGCCGCCCATCAGCGGGTTGCCCGCGAGATCCTCGGCGTGGAGCGCGGCGTCTCCGCCCGCGTAGCGCAGGGTGACGCCGATGCGCTTCAGACCTGAGCCCGCGTCGGTCGCCTCGAAGCTGAGCGTCACACCCTTCGCGCCGACCGCGAGCTGATCCGGCGCCGTCAGCACCGGCGCGTCGCCTTCACAGCGCAGCCAGGTGGCGCCGCCGAGAGCGACCGCCAGCCCGATTGCGACCCAAAGAAAAATCCGACCCGTCACCCTTCCCCCCAAGGCTTGCAGCGCGCCGCCGCGCCCGGCGCGCGCGCAGTGTAGGGACCGCGTCGCTGCGCGCAGCAACAGCGGGGTCTGACCCCGCTGTTGCGCCCCCGGGGTTGCGCTCACCTCCCACGCGTTGACGATGCGGGAGGCGTCTCCGATCCTCGGGCGCCCTTTCGGAGGAGACCGACATGCCCCTGCGGCGCCTCGTGCTGGTGCGACACGGCGAGACCGACGGCCAGTCCAGCATCCGTTACTACGGCAGCACCGACGTCGAACTCTCCGAGGCGGGCCGCAGCGAGATGCGCCGCGTCTCCTCCCAGCTCGCGGACCAGGCGGTCGACCTCTACTTCGCGAGCTCCCTGCGCCGCTCCTGGCGCGCGGCTGCGATCGTCAGCCGCAGCGCGCACGTGCGGCTCGAGCCCGACTTCAACGAGATCCACTTCGGCCGCTGGGAGGGCCTCACGCGCGAGGAGATCCAGCAGCGCGACCCCATCCTGTTTCAGGACTGGCAGAGCG
This sequence comes from uncultured Spirochaetales bacterium, assembly GCA_964437835.1. Taxonomy (GTDB): domain Bacteria; phylum Myxococcota_A; class UBA9160; order UBA9160; family SMWR01; genus CAYTJA01. The sequence goes on along the minus strand of CAYTJA010000472.1, from coordinate 3,045 downwards.
GTGCGAACGGCTTCGAGTACCCGGCGGGCGAGGCGCGCGCCGCCTTCCGCGAGCGCATCCGCCACGGGCTCGCGCGGCTGCTCGTCGCGCCGGGCCACACCGGAGTGGGCGTCCTGCACAAGGGCGTGATCCGCGAGATCGTGCGCGCCCTGACTGCTTCGCTGCTGCCGAAGGACCAGCCCGCGCTCGGCGGCATCGTGCAGGTCTCGCAGACCGTGGACGGAAGCTGGGCGCTCGGCCAGCGCGGCAGCAACCCGAGCGGGCTGGAAGACGCGGCGTAGCCGCGATCCCCCCGAGCCCGACGCGAGCCACCGATGCGCCATCTGACCGACCTGATCGAGAACAACCGCCGCTGGGCAGAGCAGATCGAGCGCTCCGAGCCCGGCTTCTTCTCCGGCCTCGTCGCGCAGCAGGCGCCGAAATACCTGTGGATCGGCTGCTCGGACAGCCGCGTGCCGGCCAACGAGATCACCGGCCTGCGCCCGGGCGAGATGTTCGTGCACCGCAACGTCGCGAACCTCGTCCACCACAACGACTTCAGCTGCCTCGCGGTGCTGCAGTTCGCGATCGACGTGCTGAACGTCGAGCACGTCAGCGTGTGCGGGCACTACGGCTGCGGCGGCGTGATGGGCGCCTGGCGCGGCAAGCCCCTCGGCCTGATCGACAACTGGCTGCGCCAGGTGCAGGAGACGATCGCGGCGCATCGCGACTGCTGGCAGCAGCTGCCGGACGAGGACGCGCAGATCGACCGCGCCTGCGAGCTGAACGTGCTGCAGGGAGCCTACAACGTGTGCCGCACGACCGTGGTGCAGCAGGCCTGGGAGCGCGGCCAACCCGTGGCGGTACACGCCCTCGTGTATCGCCTGACAGACGGGCTGCTGCACGACCTCGGCTACGGCGTCCAGAACCTCGCCGAGGCGGAGACCGCGTACCGCGCGGCGCTGGCGAAGCTGGCGGGGTAGCGGCCCGAACTACACCTCGACCTCCGCCGCCTTCAGCGCGAGGCCGTTGGCGATCGAAGTCAGCTCGGCGCCGGAGCGGATCTTCTCGGCGCCGAAGCGCTCTTCGAAGATCCGGCGCACCGCGGGCACGAACGACGAGCCGCCGGTGAGGAAGACGCGGTCGACACCGGCGGGTGTCATCGCGGTGCGCGCGAGCAGGCGCTCGACGCAGGCGCGGATCTCGGCGAGCTCCTCCTCGATCCACTGCTCGAACTCCTCGCGTGTCACCCGCGCGTCGATCGTGAGCGCGTCGTGCGCGAGCAGGAAGCGCGCCTCCTGCTGCTGCGAGAGCGTGCGTTTGGCCGCCTCGGTGGCGCGGTAGAGCAGGAAGCCGAGGTCGTTCTCGACCACGCGGATCAGCGCGTCGAGTCGGCTCGGCTCGAGGGCCTCGCGGCGCAGGTCGAGCAGCAGCTGCAAGGTGCGCGGCGACTTCAGGAACGAGACGTGGTGCCAGCGCTCGAGGTGCGAATAAATCCAAGACGGCACCGGCAGGCGCCGGCCGAAGAGGCTCTCGAACTCCGCGCCGCGGCCGAGCAGCGGCGTCACACAGTGGCGCACGAGCTTGCCGTCGAAGGCGTCGCCCGCGATGCCGACGCCGTCGTGGCCGAGGATCGAACCCGCGCGCTTGCTCGCGCCCTGGTAGCTCGGGCCGACGCGCAGCAGCGAGAAGTCGCTGGTGCCGCCGCCGAAGTCGGCAATCAAGATCAGCTCGTCGCGCTCGAGTCCGCGCTCGTAGTGATAGGCGGCGCCGACCGGCTCGTACTCGAACGCGATCTCCTGGAAGCCGGCGTTGGCGAGTGACGCGCGCAGACGCGTCGTCGCGAGCTCGTCGGCAGCGGCGTCCTTCGCGCCGACGAAGTGGACCGGCCTCCCGACCACTGCGCGTACCACGGGCTCGCCGTAGAACGCCTCCGCCTCGCTGCGCAGCGCGCCGACCAGCGTTCCGATCAGCTGCTCGAGCCGGTAGCTGCGCCCGAAGATGCTCGTCGACGAGAACAGGCGACTCGATAGAAACGACTTCAGCGACTGCACGAGCCGCCCGTGGTGCTCTTCGCTTTCGAGGTAGTGGACGAGTGCGCTGGGCCCGGCGTGCGCGACGACGGGCGCGCGTTCGTCCTCGCGATCGAAGTAGAGGATCGAGCGAAAAGTGGGCTCGGGGCCGTCGGGGCCGGCGAAGTAGGCGAGCCGCGGCTCTTCGCCCGGCGCGGCGACCGCGATCGCACTGTTCGTCGTACCGAAGTCGAGCCCAAAGCAAATGGGAGCCATTGCGCACCTTGGAGGCTTCGCCCGGTTGTGCGGGGTCGGCGGAGAGGGACTGCAGCGGACGGCGCTGCGCGCCGCAGCTGAGCCTCGCTCTGCGGCTCGGCTCTTCGCAGCGTTCTCGCGGCGGGCGGCGCAGCTTGCCGTTGCGCGCTGCACGGCGCAACTGCCCGATTTACGTGGCCTTTACAGCAAGGCGCCGATGGCACTCGTAGCCTCGCCAGCGAAACCGCCAAGGAGAACGCCATGACACGCCTCGCTACACCGGCCCGTTGGTTCGTCTCGTTCCTCGTCGCAGCGCTCGCGACGTTCGCGCTCGTCGGCACGCGCGCGAACGCCTGGTGGGGCGACGACGACCAGCCGGAGACGCCCGTTGCACGCACGCGTTCGCGCATCGAGGTTGCGTTCGTGCTCGACACCACGGGCTCCATGTCGGGCCTGATCGAGGGCGCGAAGCAGAAGATCTGGTCGATCGCGAATCACCTCGCGAGCGCGGGCCAGAGCACCGACGTGCGGGTGGCGCTGATCGGCTACCGCGACCGCGGCGACGACTACGTGACGCAGCGCATGGACCTGACCCGCGACATCGACGCGCTCTACGCGCGTCTGATGCAATTCGAGGCGAACGGCGGCGGCGACACGCCGGAGAGCGTGAATCAGGCCCTACACGAGGCGGTGTCGCAGCTCGACTGGAGCCGCGAGGGCAACGTCTACCGCGTGATCTTCCTGGTGGGCGACGCGCCGCCGCACACCGACTACTTCGGCGACGTCCCGTACGCCGTCG
>CAYTJA010000471.1:0-5843 GCA_964437835.1 uncultured Spirochaetales bacterium | reverse complement strand
CCAGCCGCTGGCCGACCTCTTCCCGGATTCCTTCGAGGACTCGGAGCTGGGGGAGATTCCGAAGGGGTGGCGCGTTGGCCGCTTCGGTGACGTGGTCGAGCAGCTTCGCGACCAGGAGAACCCGCTCTGGTCGCCAGAAGCGCTCTACCACCACTTCAGCCTTCCGGCCTTCGACGAAGGGCAAAGCCCGAAGGCCGAGTACGGCGAAAGCATCAAGAGCCAGAAATCGCGTGTACCGGCCGGGGTTGTCCTGCTGTCGAAGCTCAACCCCGAGATAGAGCGCGTGTGGCTGGTCGACATACGCCCGACCGAGCGAGCCGTGTGCTCAACGGAGTTTCTGGTGCTCCGCGGGCGCCCCCCGTTCACGCGGAGCTTTGTCTATTGCTTCGCGCGGTCGCCGCTGTTTCGCCAGCAGATCGAGGGTCTCGTCACGGGAACGTCGAAGAGCCATCAGCGCGCCCAAGTCGATTCGATTCTCAACCTCGCAGTAGCCGTTCCCCCTTCGCCGATCGTTGCGGCGTTCGATCGCTCAGCGGACAGCCTGCTCGCGCGTACTCTCGAATGCCGGCGCGAATCCCACACCCTCGCCGCTCTCCGCAACACGCTGCTTCCCAGGCTCATCTCCGGCGACCTGCGGGTGAAGGACACCGAGCGATTCGTTCCCGAGGGCGTGGCATGACAGGCACTGCGACACTCGGCTCCGCGATCTGCTACGCGGGGAGCGCCACGTCGGCGAGCTGGGAAGGACGCCACGTTGCCGACGCGAAGCAGTTCGAACGCTTCGTGCACGAGGTAGTGCGCCCGCGTGTTGCCGATGTTGCCTCAACGTTCGAGTCCGACCTCCGCGGGCTTGCGACGACCGGCATGGCGACGGAGTTCGTGGAGCACCTGTTGAATGCGGTGCCGGAGCCCGAAGGCTGGGAGGTCGGGGAAGCGCTCGCGGAATGCGCGCTTCGGCAGGACTCGGGCCGCGAGGTCCACTGGCCCTGGAACACCGTCCGGGACCGGCGCACGCCGAGAGCGAGTCTTCCGGGGAGCGACCTCGTCGGCTTCTACCGAGAGGGCGATTCCGTCCTGCTCCTGTTTGGCGAAGTGAAGACATCATCAGATGCCAACACCCCGCCCAACGTGATGTACGGTGGCAGTGGGATGGCGTGGCAGCTCGAGCAAAGCGCGACGCGCCTCGACATTCAGCACGCCCTCCTGAAGTGGCTTCATTCACGATGCCAGTCTGAGCCGTACCGCGACCTGTACGAGAAGGCGGTGGGTCGCTACCTCAAGTCTGAGGGGAAGGAGCTGCTGCTCGTTGGAATCCTGATACGCGACACCGCGCCAAGCGAGCTCGATCTGAAGAGCCGTGGGCAGGCGCTGTCGAAGAAGCTCAGCAAGCCAACGCGCATCGAGCTGATCGCTTGGTATCTGCCGGTCCCCATCGCGGAGTGGCCGAAGCTGTTGAAGGAGGAGGCATCGTGACCGCCGACTCCTGGATCATTCAGTCCCTCGGAGCCGAGAAGGTCCGTAAGGCCGTCGAAGAGGCTGGCCGGCGACGCCTTCGCAGCGCGCTCGGGGTTGAAGGTGCCGGAGAGTTTCCGGACGCCCAGCTTCGCTTCGTAGCGAACGGCCTTGAACTGCACGTCTTCGAACTGCTCGAGGGAGACAACGCCGACGTCCTTCAATCCGCTGCCACAGATGCATTCCAAGTTGCACGCGCGTTGGCGTGTCCCGGGGCGCCCATTGATGCGGCGGAATGGCTCGTGCGCCTCGGTTGCCTAGGCGTACTCGGCGACCGTGGGGCCGACGTTCGGCGTCTTCTCATCGAAGAGGACCTGCCGCAACTCCCGCTGGACTCGGAAGACTGGGGCATCCGCGTCTGGGCTTGCATCCTCGACATCTGGTTGCGGCTCTTCCGAAAGCGCGGTTGGCCGGATCTGGACTTGGTACAGCAGCGTGTGGCTGCACTACGTACCAATCAGCGCGAGCACGAACCAGAATTCCTCGTCCAGGCTGAAGCGCGAAAGGACGCGCGGCCCGCGTGGGAGCTCATCACGGAGTACCACCTCGCGAAGGCGGCCGAGATTCTCGGCATTTTTCTCACTCAGGGCTCGGTGGACGGTCACTTCGACGTGCGGGAACAGCTTGAGGCGCAGTTTGACCGCGCTATCGGCGCTGCCGGGCGTGGCCAACTCATGGAGCGCGAATCTCTGGCTCGTCTGCTCGCTCGAACCGCTCGGGTCCTCGTGGATAACAGCATCTGGACTGTGACCCGGGCGGTGAATAGCCGCGTAACGAGATTCGTGGAGTCGTTGACTTCGCGCGATCGGAAGCAGCCGATCTTCGAAATGCTCCCGCCGCAGCGTCGCACTTTGCGCGAGAAGGGCCTGCTCGGCTCGGCTCATCGCTCCGTCGTCGTGAGCCTTCCGACGTCGAGCGGAAAGACGTTCATCGCGGAGTTCCGCATTCTCCAGGCGCTCAACCAGTTCGACCAGGAGCGCGGTTGGGTCGCTTACCTCGCGCCGACCCGCGCACTCGTCAACCAGCTCACACTTCGCCTTCGACGGGACTTGGCCACCCTCGGCAGCATCGTAGAGAAGGTGAGCCCAGCGCTAGAGATTGATGGGCTCGAAGCCGGAATGTTGACCGACACTGATGCCGGACGGCAATTTCGCATCCTCGTTACGACGCCAGAGAAGCTCGACCTCCTGCTTCGTGGTGGCTGGGAGGAAAAGATAGGCCGGCCGTTGACCCTTGTGGTCGTGGACGAGGCACACGGGCTCGCATCCCAAGCGCGCGGCCTGAAGTTGGAGCTCCTGCTTGCCACGATCAACCGGGAGTGTCGACACGCGCAATTCCTGATGCTCACGCCGTTCATCCAAAACGCCGCCGAGATAGCGCGGTGGCTGGCTCCCGACAGCAACAACAGCATAGAACTTGGCGTTGACTGGAGTCCCAATGATCGCGTGATCGCTATCGCTCGACCCCAGAAGGGCCAGAAGCGCGGTGACTTCGGGGTGCGGCTTGTCACTCAGCACACGACGCGGAACACCATCGACGTGCCAGAGGCACTGGACGTTGGGGATCGGCGCCCGCTGGGGCTGTCGTGGTCTGACGTTTCAACCTCACCGGGAAAGTTGGCGGCGGCAACCGCGCAAATCCTGCAGCGGCGTGGGACGGTGATCGTTCTTGTCGATAAGCCCCGGAACAGCTGGGGAGTTGCCGCGGCGTTCAAGGTTGAGGGCGACCACGCCGACGTTAGCGGCGCCGACCTCACGCACATTCAGCGGTTCCTTGTCGATGAGATGGGGCAGGATTTCCCCCTCGCATCGCTGCTGGAGTACGGGGTTGGTGTTCACCATTCCGGACTCTCCGAAGACACAAGAACGCTTGTTGAGTGGCTGACGGAGCAGTCGAAACTGCGCGTGCTTGTCGCGACCACGACAATTGCTCAGGGCGTGAACTTTCCCGTCTCCGGTGTCGTCTTCGCGAGCCACCAATATCCGTATGGACAAGACATGCCGCCGGAGGATTTCTGGAACATCGCGGGACGTGCCGGGCGCGTCGACCAAGGCGACCTCGGCATCGTTGCGCTTGCCGGGCACAATGACGCCAAGGCGGAGAAGCTTAAGGAGTTCATCGGCCGGTCTGTCGGCGCTCTGAACTCAACGCTGATTGAGATGGTTCAGCGCGCCGATGCTGAAGGAAAGCTGCTCCAACTCGAGACGCTTTCCTACCAGCCGGGATGGTCGTCGTTTGTGCAGTACCTCGCGCACACCTATCGGCAGATTGGGAACCACGAGCGCTTCGCCGCAGAAGTCGAGCAGGTCCTTCGCGGAACTTTTGGTTTTCAGGCGCTACGCAAGAGCCACAAGGGCTGGGCCGACCGCTTAGTGCAGGGCGTCTACAACTACGCGGAGCGCATCAAGGGCAAGCCACTGAAGCTCGTCGACGCGACCGGTTTCTCATGGGAGTCCGTTAGCAACACGCTGGTCCGCGTGAACGAGGCGAACCTGACACGCGAGGTGTGGTCACCCGAGCTGTTCGGCACTCGCCGCGACGACCTCCGGCGCATGATGGGAGTCTTGCTTCAGGTGCCCGAACTGCGGGAGCCGCTCAAGGAGGTTACGGGCGGCGAGCAGCCGGACGGCGACATGCTCGCACGTATCATCTGCGACTGGGTGCAGGGACGCCCGCTCACCGAAATGGCGACGACGTACTTTTCGACGAAGTCGGGTGAAGACGAGGAAAGCACGGGCGACCGAGATCCGGTTGCGGCGATGACCCGCTGCTGCAGAAGTGTCTTCGGTCGGCTCACGCAGACGGCCTCGTGGGGCCTGTCCGCCCTGCAATCGCTTACGCTCGGCGACTCCTTCGACGGGATGTCCGCGGACGACCAGCGCGTTCTTCGCAATCTGCCAGCGCGCGTCTACTACGGCGTGAACTCGGACGAGGCCGTTGCCCTGCGGCTTCTGGGTGTACCGCGCTCGGCTGCCGCGCCGCTGGCCAAGTCGTTGGGGGTTGGCGCGTCTGAACCCCTGAACGACGTGCGAGCCAAGCTTCGGGCGTCGAATGTGAGCACGTGGCGAACCGCGCTTGGCGACCGAGGCGAAAGCTATCACCGCGTCTGGTCAATCATTGAAGGTGAAGAATGAGCGGCACCTTCTCCGAATCCGTAGTCGAACAGGCCGCGCTCGCCTGGCTCGAAAGCGCCGGCTGGTCGGTGAGGAATGGCGCGGTGATCGCTCCCGGCGAGCCCGGCGCCGAGCGTGACGACTACGGGCAGGTGGTGCTCGCACAGCGACTGCGCGATGCGCTCGCCCGGCTCAATCCGGCGCTACCCGCGGAGGCGTTGGACGACGCCTTCCGCAAGCTGACCCGGCCGGAAGGCGCGGAGCTGGTGGCGCGCAGCCGCGCGCTGCATCGGCTGCTGGTGGATGGCGTTACCGTGGAGTACCGGACTGCCGCGGGCGAGATCCGCGGCGCACAGGCGCGCGTGATCGACTTCGATAAGCCCTCGGCCAACGACTGGCTGGCGGTGAACCAGTTCAGCGTGACGGAGAACAAGCACGTGCGCCGGCCGGATGTGGTGCTGTTCGTGAACGGCCTGCCGCTGGCGGTCGTCGAGCTCAAGAACGCGGCGGACGAGAGCGCGACCATCTGGAGCGCCTGGCAGCAGTTGCAGACCTACAAGGCGGAGATCGCGCCGCTATTCGCCACCAACGCCTTGCTCACCATCTCCGACGGGGTGGAAGCGCGGGTGGGCACGCTCACCGCCGGGCGCGAGTGGTTCAAGCCCTGGCGTACCATTGCGGGCGAGGGCCTGGCCGATCCGCACCTGCCGGAGTTGCAAGTGGTGATCGAAGGGCTTTGTTCCCCGCAACGATTTCTGGATCTGGTGCGCGATTTCATCGTCTACGAAGACGACGGCGGCGGCCGTGTCGCAAAGAAGATGGCGGGCTACCACCAGTTCCACGCGGTACAGGTGGCGGTGCGCGAGACGCTGCGCGCGGCCGAGCTGCACCGCGCGGGCGATCGGGTCGCGGAACCCACCGGTCGTTACGAGGCCGGCAAGAAGCCGGGCGGCAAGCCCGGCGACCGGCGCGTGGGCGTGGTCTGGCACACGCAGGGTTCGGGCAAGAGCCTGACCATGGCCTTCTACGCGGGCCGGATCATCCGCGAGCCGGCGATGGAGAACCCGACCATCGTCATGCTCACCGATCGCAACGACCTCGACGACCAGCTCTTCGGCACCTTCTCGCGCTGCAAAGACCTGTTGCGCCAGCCGCCGGTGCAAGCCGCGAGCCGCGCGCATCTGCGCGACCTACTCAGCGTGGCGGCGGGCGGCGTGG
>CAYTJA010000470.1:0-8701 GCA_964437835.1 uncultured Spirochaetales bacterium | reverse complement strand
GCTGGCGGACGCTGGCCAGCGTGCCCTCCGCTCCGAGTGACCAGATCCGGGTGGGCTCGCTGGACTCCACGACCCAGTCGCTGCCCGGCAAGAGCAGCGCCCGCGAGCTCGGGCTGGTGCGGCCCGATTGGGCGACCTCGCTGGCGACGAAGAGCGCGACGCTGCCTCCCTCTCCCGCTCTCGGACCCGCGCGCTCGTAGAGCCGCTCCTGAACCGCTCCGAGAAACATGCCGTGCAGGAAGCGCAGGTCCGCCTCGACGGTCTTTCCCTTCCAGCCGGCCAGCTGCAACGGAATTGCATTGAAGACGGGGGCTCTGGGGTTGGGCGTCGGCCACGGCGCGACCCCCAGCGAAAACAGCGCGAGCACGCAGAGCCCGAGGCATGCGGAACGCCAGGGCAGCCCGCCCAGCGAAGCGGGCGCCGAGCTCGAAGCGGCGCGCCTGCCGCGTTCGAGGAAGTGGCCGATCGCGAACAAGACGAGGGTTCCCGCGAAGAGCACAGCGAGGCCCTGCTCCAGGTGGGTGTCGGCAGGCGCCGCTTCGGCACGGGCTGCGTCGGTCGCGATGATTGCGATGCGAAGCCAGTTGAGCAGGAGGGCGAGAACCGGCGCACCGGCCACCAGCCCCCATGCGCGAGGCCCCGCGCCCGCGAAGAGCTCTCGCAGCACGAACGCGACGAGCGTCAAGGTGCGCATCGAGCGCAGGCCGCTGCAGGAATCGATCACGACGAAGCTGATGCCTCCGTGGCGCAGGTGTGCCCCGGTGCGACTGATGTCGAAGCCACCTAGCGCGAGCAGCGTTTCGGCGCCGGCGGCGCTCCAGAGCTGCAGCTGCCAGACCACTTCGTTCTGGAGCGGGAACGGAATCGGCAGCGCCAGCAGCAGCAGTGCGGCGGGCAGCCACAGGCATCTCACTCCGCGCAGACCGCGGGCCGCGCAGCTGAACGCGAGCAGCAGGAGCGCGAGGGAAAGCGCCAGCAGGTCCGGGGCCGCGGCCAGCTTCGCCCAGGCAAAGACCAGCGCAGTGGCTGCCGCAAGGCATGCCGTCGCCGCCTTCGCGGCCTGCACCGGCAGCGCTCGCAGCTGGGGCAGCCGCCGCCATGTCAGCCAGGCGGCGATCAGAAGTGCTAGGCCTGGAGAAGTTCCACTGGTTTCGAAGAACCAGCGTTCCAATTCCGGCTCGCGGGCTCGCGCCAGATCGAGGCCGAGAAAAGCGCCAAACGCGAGTGCGAACAGGCCTGACGCAGCAGCCGCTGCCAACCAGACGGCAGGAGCACGCAACGCCGCGGAGCTCGCGGCGGGATCACGGGGCGGCAGCTCGGCCCTCGCCTCCGACTGCGAGCCTTCGCGCGTGGGTTCCGGCAGGTCGGCCTTCACCCAGATCGGGCAATCACTCGGGCAACCAGCGGAAGCGGAGGCCCAGGTTCGCGCGGTAGGCCCAGCGTGCCTTTTCGAAGTTCCAGCCGGCGGCTTCGCCGAACTCGTTCACGGCGTTCGTGGCGAGCTCGAGGTTGCCGATGAACGCGGTCGCCTTTCCGTTCACGAACATCGACCAGATGAAGGGGCCGATGCGTTCGACGTCGGTTTCGATCTCGAGTCCGGGGCCGACGCCGTGGTAGGCCTTGGTGACGGCGGACGCGAGTGAGAGCTTCCGGACCCGATCGTCGTATTGCGCGAGCAGGATGCTCGTTCGCGTATCCGCTTCCACATTGCCAGTCGTTCCCCGCACGAAAATCGCGCGATTCGTGACCCCTTCGAGCCGGATTTCCTCGCGGAAGTACTCGATCGAGGGCTTGATCCGCAGCCGGAGCCCCCACCAGTCGACGTCGAATGCGATCCCACCGCCGGCGCTGACGAGGAGTGGCTGGACCTGGGCTTGCGTCTGAGTGCCCTGGCCGACGACGACGTTCTCCCCAAAGAACGTCGTATCCAGGACGGGCGGTGGAGCGAGCGGTTCGAGCGCGCCCTCGAGAGCGAGGTTCTTCGCGGAGCCGAAGGCGGCGGCCAACCCCGCGTGTACGAAGAGTCGAGGCTGTGCGAAACCGTCGACGAGGCGCGGCGTCATCAATTCGAGTGAAGCACCGACCTCGGCGGCGAGCAGCGTTCCCGCGCCATCGGTCGCGGGGCGGATCTGCTGCGGGTTCGGGTCGAGCACGGGGCCGATCACCGGCCCCGCGAAACTGGAGGCCTTCGCGTCCTGTGCCAGCAGACCTGTCGTGATGGCCAGCGATGGACTCCAGCGGCGAGCCCCGTCGCCGGGCTGCGATTCGGCGCCCGTCGCGAGCGGCAGCGCTAGCGTGAGGATCAGGAGGGGGGATGCAGCCCGCACAGCGCGCATTCTGCCCCTTCAGGTTTCCGGAAACAACTTAGCGGATTCCAGTGCATCGAATGGCCATTCAGCCGCGTGCTCTCGCGGGATGGACTCACTCCGCGCAGCGATCGTCGCAGGGATCCTTTTCCTTGACGCGCCTGTTGCGAACCGAGAGAATCGAAACCTCAACCCGAGGAACTCGTCGACGTGAGCCTTCGCCGCTCTGCGATCCTGGTGAGCCTCGCAGCGCAGCTCGTCGCAGCGCCGATGCACGCGCAGAGCGCTGCCAGCCGAGACGTCGACGCCGAAGCCCCGCTGGACGAGCGAGAGGAACGCGCCGCCTCCGACTCCGACGCAGCCGAGGAGCACGCGCCTCCCCCCGGGCTCGAGGAGATCGTCATCACAGGAGCCGCTGCTGGGCCGCTCCCGGACATTCGGACGGAATCGGTCGTGCTCTTCGATGCGGAGGACATCACCGCCCTCGGCATCCAGGATGTGACGGATCTCGCGGATTTCTCTCCGAATCTCGAGATCATCAGTCCCGGCGAGACGACCGCGACTTTCTTCATCCGAGGCGTGGGCCTGCAGGACTTCAGCGCCAATGCGCCTAGCGCCGTGGCGATCTATCAGGACGACGTCCCGATGAATGCACCGCCGCTGCAGGTGCCGCAGATCTTCGATATCGAGAGCGTGGCCGTGCTGCGCGGTCCGCAGGGCACGGGCGTCGGGCGCAATGCGTCCGCGGGGGCGATCAAGCTGGTCTCGCGCAGGCCGAGCCTCGACAGCGTCGAGGCGTCGCTGCGGGTCAGCAATGGATGGCTCGTCTCGAGCGACACTCCGAATGCGTGGGTCCGCGACTACGAGGGCGGGCTCGGCGTCCCGATCGTTCCCGATGTCGTCGCCGGGCGCGTGGCCTTCCGCTTGAGTCGCACCGACCCCTTTTTTCGAAATGGCTGCGGCGGTGCCCTCCCGGTGGGCCAGCGCCCGCCCGGATTGGTCTGTGGCGAGAATCAGTCGCTAGGACTGCCGCCGATCCCTGGTGGTCTGAAGAAGATCGTGGGCAACCGGGACGTCTGGGCGGCGCGCGGCCAGCTGCGCTTCCAGCCTCCCGGCAGCGATATGGACTGGATCCTGAACGGCCACGGCAGCCGTCGCGATCAGGACGGAACCTTTGGCCAGGCGATCGGTACGGGAACGCAGGGGAACCAGTACGGAGGCCAAACCACATCGAATTACACGGATCCGGACGTGGTTGCGGAGCGATTGGAGCTGGGCCCGCGCCGACTCCCTCGAGCCGCCGCCGATCGAGCCGACGCCGCGCTCGCAAAGAACCTCGCCGAACGCCGTCCGCTGGACCGCGAGCCCTACCGGGGCGATTTTCGCCGCGACGGCCGCAACAAGCTAGATACCTACGGAACCTTCCTGCGCGGCCAGATGAATCTCGGTGACTTCGACTTCTCGACCACGACCGGCTACGACGGCTTCTTGCGCATCACGGAAGGAGACACAGACTTCACTCCCGATTTCCTGTTCGAGATCACGCAGCAGGCCAAGGCGTGGCAGCTCACCCAGGATTTCCAGCTCGGGCGCCAGGTCAGCGACAGCCTGCACCTGGACTTCGGCGCCTACTACCTGATGGAGCAGCTCGGCTCGAGCCTCGACATCGAGCAGGGCTTCAATCAACTCAACGTGCGCCGCGTCTACGACCAGGACATCTGGAGCGCCGCGAGCTACGCGAACTTCACCTGGGACCTCTCGGATCGCTTCAAGCTCGAGGGAGGCGCGCGCTATAACTTCGAGAAGAAGGCCTTCGACATCACGGAGAGCCGCCCCTTTGCCCCAGGCGTTGCGCTGCAAAACTACGTGGATCAGCGAATCTGGCACGCACCGACGGGCGGCATCAGCCTGACCTATTTCCTGAACCCGGAGATCTTCACCTACTGGAAGTACACCCGGGGCTGGAAGTCGGGGCACTTCAACACGAATGCGGTCCCCGCCGCGGACAACCCCTCCGAGCCGGCCAGGCCCGAAGTCCTCGATTCCTTCGAGTGGGGTACCAAGGTCTCGGGTCTCGACGGGCGGCTGCGGATGACGACGGCCCTCTTCTACTACAACTACAAGGACTACCAGGTCTTCCTGTTCGAGGACACCCCGAGCTCGGCCCCGACACTCGAAGTCACCAACGCGAACGACGCGGAAGTCCTCGGCGCAGAGGCCGACGCCGAGCTGCGACCCCTCCAGGATTTCGCGCCGAGCTGGCTCGAGGAGCTCGTGCTCCAGATCCGGGGCGGCTGGCTCAGCTCGGAGTTCCTGGATTTCAAGAACATCGTGTTCCGCAGCGGTGGAACGGTTCCCTTTCCGGTGATCGAGGACTACACCGGCAATCAGCTTCCCAACGCTCCGCGTTTTCAGTTCAGCGGCGGCGCCCGCTGGACCTTCGACTTCGGGCGCTATGGAGCGTGGACGCCGCGCTACGACTTCACCTGGCAAGAGGACACCTACTTCGACGTCACCGAAGGCAGAGGCTCGAGCGATTTCCGCGGCCAGTTCAACAAGCCGCCTTTCGCGCTCGGACAGCCCGCCTATTGGCTTCACAGCATCCGTCTCAGCTGGGCTGCTGCAGAGGGCCAGTTCCAGGTTTCCGGCTGGTGTCGCAACGTCGCGGACCAGCGCTACAAGAGCTACGCCTTCGACGCCTCCAACTTCCGGGGGCTCGTCGTCAACTTCGTGGGCGACCCCCGCAGCTGCGGCTTCGATCTCGGGTACACCTTTTGAGCGCTCGTAGCGATTGAGAACGCATCGCACCAGCGGGAGGTTCGAAGCGTGAGCCGGCTCCTCGCACGGCGCTGGCCGTGGACGCTCGCGGGCGTGGGGATCCTGATCGCCTTCCTCGCGTCGACGATCCGTTTCGGTCCAGGCTCACCGCTCGACGCGCGACCGGTCGAGGCCCCCGACGCGATCGAGGCTCTCGCGCAGCGCCGCCCGAACCTGCTCTTGATCCTGATCGATACCCTGCGCGCCGAGCATCTGAGCGCCTACGGCTACGAGCGCCCGACCAGCCCCTTCCTCGAAGAGTTGGCCGCCGGCGGCATCCGCTTCGCACGCCACCTATCCCAATCCGCGTGGACCAAGAGCTCGATGGCCTCGCTCTGGACGGGAAGGCTGCCCGCGCGCGCGGGTGTGCTGCGCTTCAGCGACGCGCTGCCGACTTCTGCGCGGATGCCCGCCGAAATTCTCCGTGAGGCTGGATTTCGGACGGTCGGCATCTTCCGCAACGGCTGGGTGAGCGGCTACCACGGCTTCGACCAGGGATTCGATCTCTACGCGCGGCCCGCCCCGCGGCCGCTGCCAGCGGACCTGCAGCGGCAGAATCCCACCCTCTCCCAGGCGGGCTCCGATACCGACGCGATGGAGATGGCCAGCGAATTCCTGCGCCTGAACGGCGGCGACCGCTGGTTCCTCTACCTGCACCTGATGGACGTCCACGAGTACACCTACGACACGGAATCCGCACTCTTCGGCACGGCCAACATGGACATCTACGACAACGCGGTGCGCCGGACGGACTGGGTGATCGAGGATCTGGTGCGGCAGCTGGCGGTCCTGGGGCAGCTCCGGAACAGCGTGCTCGTGATCGCCTCGGACCACGGGGAGGCCTTCGGCGAGCGCGGCTTCGAGGGGCATGCGCGGGAGGTCCACCGGGAGAGCACCGAGGTGCCGCTCCTGATCAGCCTCCCGTTCCGATTGGAGCGGGGAATCGTCGTGAGCGAGCGCAGCTCGAACGTCGACTTGTGGCCGACCCTGCTCGATCTGCTAGGTCTTCCCGCGCTCGACGCAGCGGACGGGCGCTCGCGCGTGCCGGAGATCCTGGCGGCGGCGCGCCGCGAAGCCGCGCCCGAGGACGGCGCGACGGCGATCGCTCATCTCGACACGAGTTGGGGTCAGCGCGTCGAGACGACGGCTCCGATGGTCGCGATCCGCGAGGGCCACTTCCGCTACGTCCAGTTTCGCAATCCGATGGGGCAGATCCGCGAGCAGCTGTTCGACGCCGACGCGGACGCACGCGAGCTGGACAACCGCCTCGCCGAGGAGCCCGCGGTGGCGGAGCGCCTGCGCGGCGAGGCCGACCGCTACCTCGCGAGCCGTCCGGTCTGGGAAGGCGAGACGCAGCCACTCGAGCTCGACGAGCTGCAGCTCAACCAGCTGCGCGCGCTCGCCTACGCGGTTCCGTAGCGCACGCTAGAACGTCACGATCACGTCCATGCCGATCGTGCGCGGCGTGCCGACGAAGTTCAGCGTCACGTTCGAGAAGTTCGTCGCGTCGAACGCGTAGGTCTTGTAGACCGTGTCTTCGAGGTTGCGGACGAAGGCCGCCACCTCGACGTTGCCGGTCGGCGTGCGATAGGCGAGCCGCAGGTTGTGCAGCCAGTAGGCGGGCTGGCCGACCGCGAACTCGGGCAGCCTCGGACTGCCATCGAAGCCCGCCGGCGCGGTGCCGCGGCCGTCGTTCAGGCCGAAGAAGACGTCGTCGCTCCAGCTGAAGTCGTAGCGCGGGATCACGTAGCCCCAGCGCCCGAGATCGAAGGTCCAGGTCGCGGCGCCCGCCACCTTGAACTCGGGCGAGCTCAGCAGCCGATCGCCAGAGAGGTCGATCGTGATCGGAAACACGTCGCCGCGGCCGGTCGGCAGCTCATTGCGGATCTGGAAGTCGAGGAACTCGCCGTGAAGCCAGCCGACGTTCGCGGTCAGCAGCAGGTCCTCGACGGCACGCCAGGCCCAGCCGCGCAGCGGCTGCAGGCGCCCCTCGACCTCGATTCCGTAGTTCTCGGCCTGCGCCGCGTTGATGATCTCGAGCACCGGCGGCTCGCCGAAGACGTCGCGGAACAAGAAGATCTGATAGTCCTCATAGCGGTAGTAGAAGTAGGAGACCGCTCCCGACAGGCGGCGATCGAACCACGCTCCGGCGAGGCCGGCCTCCCAGGCGTCGTTGTACTCGGGATCGGCGGGCGGCCGGGCGATCTCCTCGGAGGCGAGCGCGTTGAAGTGGCCGGCCTTGAAGCCGCGGCTGTACTTCGCGAATGCCGAGACCTGGTCGTTGAAGTGATAGGTCAGGATCAGGTTGCCGGTCGGCGTCGACCAGGTCTCGTCTTGATCTGCGCTGCTCTCCTGCAGCGGTGTCACGCCGCCGGACAAGAAGAGCTGGCGCTCGATCTCGAATTGCTTGCGCTCCCAGTTCCAGCGCACGCCACCCTCGAGCGTCACGTCGTCGAGGAAGTCCCAGGTGAACTTGGCCCAGGTTCCGAAGCTGTCGGTCTCCTGCGAGAAGATGCGCTCGATGCGGTTGCCGCCCGCGAGAAACGTCGACGCATCGTCGTCGAGCGCCTCGTGCAGGTAGTAGCCGCCCAGCTCCCACTCGAGCAGCGTCGCCCCGAGCTCGCCTCCGACGTGGAGCTCCTCGTAGGTCTGCCACGCCTCGTCGCTCTCCTCCACTTCGAACAGAATGTCCGGCGTGAAGTCGCTGTCCTGGTCGCGGAAACGCTCGTAGCCGTCGTAGGAGGCGAGCGCGAACAGATCGAGCCCGCCCAGCTGGGCCTTGCCGCTCAGGTAGCCGCCCCAGGTGTCGCGCGTCGTCTCGCCTTCGCGGTTGTAGTCGCCGCGGTAGGGCTTGCGGTCGAGCGGCCGCGCCTGGGCGAGGCGCCGCTCGAAGCTCGCGACAACGGGATTTCCAACAAACGCCGATCCGCCGGCGGGGCAACGCGACGTGTCGCCGCAGACCTCGTCGAGCTCGGCGCGCTGATCCGGCTCCTGATAGCCGGGGAGTCCTTCCCCGCCCGTTGCGCCCCCGAAGAATCTAGACCGGCGTTCCCGCTGCGGGGCGCCAGTGCCGATCGCCTGGCCGTAGGTCTGGTCTTCGTCGAGCCGGCTTCCGTGCGCGTTCAGCACGAGGTCGAGATCGGTGTTCGGCGGCTGCAAGCGCAGGAAGCCGCGCGCCGCCCAGTTGTCCTCGACGTCGACCTCGTCCTCGAGGCCCACCGGAACCTTCGAAATCTCCCGGACCGGCCAGATGGCCGAGCCGCGCTCGCCGCAGATATCGTTCGCATCGAGTTCGGCCGACGCCCCGCTCGACGGTCGGACCCCTCGATCCGCGAACGGAATCGCGTTGCCGCACCCATTCCTCTGGTACGGGTCGGACTGGCGCAGCCGGAACGCGAAGCGCGAGGAGAGCAGATCGGTGGCGATCGGCATCTCGAGGTAGCCCTCGTAGTCTTGGATCCGGCCGCGCACCGCGCCCTTTCCGCCTTCGGGCGCGTATCGGCCGAGGCTCGCGCGGAGCTGTCCGCCATAGTTGCCGGTGGGCAGGCTCGAAACCACGCGGATCGCGCCGGCCGAGG
>CAYTJA010000469.1:0-2350 GCA_964437835.1 uncultured Spirochaetales bacterium | reverse complement strand
GGGTCAGCATTCGGTGGACGGCCGGGTTCCGGCGGAGGCTTTTGTCGTCTCGGATGCGAGCCCCTCGGGAGGGATCCGGGATGAAGCTTCGTGAGCCGATCGCGATAGGCTTGGCAGCGGTTTTCTGCCTGGGGCAGGAGCTTCGTGCCGCGGAGATCGAGGGCGTACGTTTCGACGACCGTGTGAGCCTCGGAGACGCCGAGCTACGGCTTCGAGGCACGGGGCTGCTGCGTTACCGGTACCTATTCAAGGGATACGTCGCCGCGCTGTACCTCGGCGAATCCTTCGAAGGAGAGGCGACGCCGACCTCGGTGCTGGCCGACGTGCCGCGGCGGCTCGAGATCGAGTATTTCTGGTCGATCCGGGCCGAGGCGTTCGCCGAGATCACGAGCGACGGAATCGCTCGGAACGTCGACGAGCAGACATTCTGGAGCCTGCGCGAGCGGATCGAGCAGCTGAACGCGCTCTATCAGGACGTCGGGCCCGGAGACCGTTACTCGCTGACCTATCTTCCCGGGATCGGGACGGAGTTGGCCTTGAACGGCGAGCCCCGCGGGCGGATCGCAGGTGCGGACTTCTCATCGGCGCTGTTCGCGCTCTGGCTCGGCGAGAGCGCCCTCGATGCGTCACTGCGCCAGCAACTCCTCGCGACGCCGTGATCCAGGGGAGTTTCTCAGCTCGGACCATGGGAGCTTCGAAGATGCATTCCGCAAGACGATCGCTCTGGTGGATCAACATCCTGGGAGGGAGCGCGGTGCTCGCGAGCTATGCGCATGGCATCGCCTCCAATCCGCTGACACGCGGTGAGGTCTGGGGCGGTGTGCCGGATTCGCTCCGTCCGGTCTACACGATCAGCATGCTGCTCGCAGCTGCGGGCTATTTCGCCTTCAGCTACTTCGTCTTCTTCCGGCTCGACCCGGCCACGGCGCGCATCGGGGGCCGCATCGGCTTCGGAGCCTTCAACGCGCTCTACGCGCTGATCCTGGTCCCATCGGCCCTGTGGATGCCGCTCACCTTCGCGATGCTCGAATCCCCCAGCGACGAGCTCTGGTGGGCGATCCGTCTGACGCTAGGGCTGGTGGGAATCGGTTCCCTCGGGCTTCTCGCCGCGCTGCTGACGGTGCAGGCGCCTCGAGCGGCCGGCGCCCGGTGGCTGGCGGTCATCGGAAGTGCGGCCTTCTGTTTCCAGACGGCGATCCTGGACGCGTTGGTGTGGCCGGCCTTCTTTCCGGCCTGATCCAGGCCAGGGCCCGCAGGGCAAGAAAAGAACCGATCGTGCGAGTTGCAACCAAGTTGGGCGGTATCGAGCTTTCCGACTGGAAAGCAGAGAGCCGAGCACTGGCGTGGTACTGGCGGGAGCGCCCGATCGTACTCGTCTTCATCCGGCACTTCGGCTGACTGTTCTGTCGTGAGCAAGTCGCGCAGTTGCGCGACCGGATCGACGAGATTCGCGCTCGGGGCGCGGAGCTCGTCATCATCGGGAACGGAGCTGCGAACTTCGCACGGGCCTTCCGTGAGGACTTCGAGCTCGACTGCCCGCTGCTGGTGGACCCGGAGCTGCGAGCCTATCGCGCCGCAGGTCTCCGGCGCGGTCGGGTCGAGCTGCTCTCGCCGAGGCTTCCGCTCAATGCGTTGCGCGCGCTGCGCTCGGGCTCCCGTCAGACCGGCGTGCATGGGGATCCCTGGCAGCTCGGGGGCGTGTTCGTGATCCGACCCGCAGGCGATCTGATGTACCGCTACGTGAGCCGAGAAGCCGGAGATCATCCCCGCGTCGAGGAGATCCTGGCAGCACTCGAAGAAGGGGTGGAGGCGATCCAGGAGACCTCCGACACGCCGAGCGCGGAGCGATGGCTCGGGCAGGTCCTGAGCCGGGTCGTCGATCCCTTCATCGTGCCGTCCTTCGACCGGACGGGATTCCGGATCCACAGTCTGACCTTTCGCGCCGAGGATCTGGACGTGGATCTCTCGGGCAGGCGCTGCCTGGTGACCGGTGCGAACTCTGGAATCGGCTACGAGACGGCCCTGGCGCTGGCGGATCTCGGCGCGGAGGTCCTGCTTCTGTGCCGCAGCCGCGAACGCGGCGAGGAGGCGGTGCAGCGGATCCGCAAGCAGACGGGCAGCTCGCGCGTCTCCGTGGAGCTCCTCGACATGTCGGATCTCGCGTCGATCCGCGCGCTGGCCGCGCGACTGCCGGAGGGGCCCGTCGACGTCCTCGTACACAACGCGGGTGTGCTCCCGGGCGAGCGGATCGAGAGCGCGGACGGCATGGAGCTGACCTTCGCGACGCACGTGGTCGGGCCCCACCTCCTCACCCGTCTGCTGAGGAAAGGGCTCGAGCAGTCCTCCGACG
>CAYTJA010000468.1:0-6085 GCA_964437835.1 uncultured Spirochaetales bacterium | reverse complement strand
GGCGCTGATCGGCTGCGGCGGCTTCTTCTTCAACTCGCAGGGCGCGCTGCTGCGGCGACTCTGAGCTCGGCAAGAACCTCCCTCGCTTGCCCATTCAGCGCGCACACGCAGGCTTCGGTCGCAATGAGCTGGCCTGCGCGGCCTGCATGCCGGGCAACGCATCGCTCGCTGCGTCCCATGCGCAGCAGCTGATCTCCGAAGCCGTGGGACGCTGGTGCTACGCTGGCGGCCCGCTTCGAATCCTGGAGGAAGCATGTCGGATCGAACACTCGTGATGGCGCGGCGCGAGATCTTTGCGGCAGGTGGGGCTGCGGCTCTCGCCGCGCTCGCTCTGGCCGACCCTGCGGATGCCGTGGAGCGCAGCGCGAGCGAGCGGGCGAACCTCGAGCTGGTGCAGAAGTTCTGTATGGGTTGGATGGCGAAGAGCTACGACGCCGACGCCGAGATGTCGCGCTTTTTGGCCGCAGACAGCTCCGTGCGGATGGTCGAGGACAAGCCTCCGGTGATCGGCCCCGGCGCCGTTGCCGCCGAGATGAAGAGTTTCACCGGTTCGGGCCAGAGCATCGACGTGAAGATGCTCGAAGTCTTCGCGAAGGGCCCCGTGGTCGTGACGTCGCGGATCGACACCGTGAAGGCGCCCGGCAAGCCCGATCAGATCTACAAGATTGCGGGCGTCTTCGTCGTCAAGGGGGGCAAGATCGCGGAGTGGACGGACTACCTCGTCGTCTGATTCCAGAGGCGGCGCCCACGGCGGCGGCGGCCCCACGGCGGTCGCGCGCCGGGGCCGCTTCGGGTCCGCCTGCTTCCGGGAGACGCCCACGCTCAACACATCTTCGCCACCGACCAGGCCGCGGTTCTCCAGTCGGCAATTCTGGATTTTCTCGCGCAGCGCTGAACGCATCCGTCGCGGATCCTCAGTAACCGCCAGGCGATCCCCCGCCGCCCGGGTAGGACGGGGACTGCTGCCGCTGTCGCTCGAGGCGCGCGCGCCTCTGTTCATCGCGCTTTTCGCGTTCCTGATCGAGGCACTGCTGACAGTTTTCGGCCTCCGGGTCTTCGCAGACCGAGCGGCAGGCGGCCGGCGTGGCGCAGGCCGTGGCCAGCGAGAGGACGAAGGTCACGACGAGACCCGGCATCACGAGCGCGTAGAGAATTCTCCGCATCGGGGGCCCTCCCATAGGAGTGAATCAAAGCGAGCATCGCGGCAAACGCAATCCTCGACTCCCACGCTCGATCGCCCACTCTTCGGCGCTGAGCAGAACTTCGCGGCGTCGAAGCTGCGGTCGAAGAGCCTGGGAGATGCATGCGGCGATCCTACGCCCGAGGATGGCCGAACTGGCAAGGCTCCCAGGAATCGGACCGGGCGGTGGAGCCTTCGGGAAGTGGCGCAGTTCGGGCTCGGTGAGGAACGGCGTGGTGCTCGGGGCGGGATCCGCAGGTCGCCGGATCGAATCGGCCGTCGACTCCATCCGATTGCCCTTCCGGATCATTCGCTTGCGGCGCGCGAGTGCGACGCCTCCGACTAGCTCCGACGGCGTCTCCAACAGCAGTTTGAACGCCTGCCTTCAGCCACTTCCCGACGAGACGCAACACGACGCCGTGACGGAACCCACTCGCTCACTTCGCGGGAGTCGGCGGCTGCTCTTCCACCACCGGGATCGTCGCGGCCAGGTCGTAGCGAAGCACGGCGTCCATCTTGTTTTCGATCTGGTAGAAGCGCGCAACGGTTCGGCCCGGCAGGATCTTCGCGAACTCAGCGACGTAGTTGCTCCGCACTTGAACGCGCTCGGCGTCGGCCTCGAGGTAGTCGCCCGCCAGCTTCAGCGCCTTGTCGTCCGAAATGTCCCGGAAGCTCGCGATGTAGTCGGCGATCAGCGCGGTCGCGCGATCGCCGATGGCGTCGAGCTCCTTGTGGTAGCGCTCGTAGAGCGGCCAGAACCTGGCGGCCTCTTCGGGGCTGAGCGCAAGGTTCACCGCAACCAGCGCCTTGCGATTGGCCCGAATGGCTTCGAGCAGGGCGGTCGTCTCGGGTTGCGGGGGTTCGACTGCGGCGGTGTCCGCGGCGCTGACGGCGGCGCTCGACAGCAGGCATGCGAGAATGGCGGCCAGGAACAAACGTCGTTTCGACATGGAGTCTCTCTCCTACTTCGAGATCTTCGTGATCTTCGAGCCCTGCACCCCGACTCCGCCCATCAGCCCCTTCTGGTCGAAGATGACGGCGTAGACCTCCTGCGTGATCGTCGTGCTGGTCAGCGACTTGCCCATGCCCGAGTCGACGACGACGATGCTCGGGCCCACGCCGACCTCGAAGCCGCCGCTCGAATTCAGGTAGGCGAGCGCTTTCTCGTTCATGAAGAACAGCGCGTAGCCGAAGACCTGCGCGCCCGCTTGAAAGCCGTAAGACGCCGCGACGGAGTTGTAGTAGCCCACGGGCGTCCCGCGCTTCATCAGCACGCCGTCGCCGATCTGCCCGCCGAACATAAAGCCGGCTTTGAGGATGTTCGGAAACACCAGCACCGCGACCGCCTTCTCGCCGAGCAGCTTCGCCCCGCTGTTCGTCGCGTAGAGGCTCTTCAGCGCCGCAGCTCCGTCGCGGTTGAGCTCCTGCTTGGTCGCCGCCGTGGCTCGCGGTGCGGTCATCAGTGCAGCGGTCGCGGCGAGCAGCACGATGCCGCCGAGCACCCGGATTCGGGTCTTCATGATTCCTCTCCTCTCGCGTCACGGCGGGCGCAATGCGCAGCCTGCCCTCATGTCAGCGAGAGCGTAACAGCGCCGAGTCAGAAAGGGGGGCTCGACGACCCGGCAGGTCTCAGCCGGTGCGCCACGCCGGGCGGACGCCACCGTGGCGCGGTAGAGCGTACGGAATCAGGCGGCGTGCTTGCCTTCGCCCCTGCGAAGCGGAGCCAAACTCAGCCTCAACCTGAACGGCTCGAGCAGTCGATTGAGAGTCTCCTGCGTCGGATTGTGGCGGGGATTGATCGCCCGGAGCACGTTAGGTGCGGCCATGCCGATTCTCGCCGCGAATTCCTTTACACCCATCGCGCGAATTACCTTGCCGAGCGCCTGCTGGAGGGCAACTCCCTCTTCGACGGCCCCCATCAGGAACTCGCGAGCGAATGCAGGGTCCTGGAGATCGCGCGCCAGTCCTTCGTTCCAGTCTCTACTGCGCTTTGCCATGTCTCGTAGCCTCCAAGAAATCTACCCATTGCTTCTTTGCTTCCCGGATGTCTTTGGCCTGAGAACTCTTCTCCCCGCCGAGGAGCAGCAGAATCACCGTTCTTCCACGCATCCCGAAGTAGATCCGGTAGCCCGGACCGAAGGCCAGCCTGGCCTCCCAGACTCCTTCGCCCACCGACTTGTGGTCCCCGAGATTCCCGAACTCGAATCGAAGTACCCGAGCCTGGACTCGTGCGCGGACGGACCTGTCCAGCCTCTCGAGCCACTCGCGGTAGGGACTCTTCCCGTCGCCGGTGAGGTACTCCCGGACGCTGAACTTCACGGGATAATCGTATCGAATATGATAAGAATGTCAAGCTGATGGCCGACTGCGCCGCCCAACCAGGCGGTGCAGCCGACGCGGCCCGCCCGAGCTTCCACTGTCTCCTCGCGGCCATCCATACCGCCACGAGCAAGCGCGGCTACCCCTGGTTACGCGTGCCTGCGCACGACGAGTTTGATCGCCGGCTCGGGCCAGGCGTCGGCCGCGGAGTCCCAGTCCACGACGCGCGTCGTGACCCGTTCCGGGCGCAGTCGCCCGGCCTCGATCAAGCCGACGACTTCGGGAAGCAGCGCCGCCGCGTGACAGCGGCCGAAGAAGCAGCGGATGCCGAGCGTGTACATGCGGCCGAGCGGTAGCGGGATCGGCGGGCCCGGGTGGAAGCTCACACTCTGGTAGACGCCCTCGGGCTCGGTGGCGCGGATCGCCCAGAGGAGCCCTGCGGGAGTCATGCCCGCGTCGACGACGATCGGATACGTGCCCGGCCGGGTCGAGAAGTCGGTCTCGATCGGCTTCGCGCCGAGCTGCTCCGCCAGCGCCAGTGCCTCGCGGTCCGCGCTCGCGAAGTGCACCGCGGCCGCGCCTAGCGCCAGCGCCGCCTGCGCGGCGTACAGCGGAATGCTCGGTATGCCGTGACTCACGACCCCCACCGCGCTTCCCGGCCTTGCGGCCAGGTGCGGCGCCACGGCGCGATAGCCGTCGGGCACGTTGTCCGAGACACTCGCGAGCGCGGTCGGATCGAGCGCGTGCGAGATCGGCCGCAACATCGCCTCCGCGAACGGCACGCGCACGACGTCCGAGAGCATGCCGCCGTACTCGACGCCGGAGAGCGGCTGCATCCCGTAGTCGGAGAGCACGGGCATCTTCTCGCAGATCGCGGTCAGTCCCGCACGGCAGCGCCCGCACGCGCCGCAGCTCACCTGGAACGACGGCACCACGCGCTGGCCGAGCGAGAGCCCGCGCACGCCGTCGCCCAGCGCGGTCACGACAGCTACACACTCGTGCCCGAGCGCGAACGGCACTTGGATCGGAAACGCGCCCGAGACCAGGAACCGGTCGATGTCGCAGCGCGCGACCGCCAGTGGGCGGATCAGCGCCTCGCCGTCAGCCGCGATCCGCGGTTCGGGAACGTCGCGCCACTCGAGCTTGCCCACAGCCACGCAGGTGAGTTGTCGCATGCACGAACGCTGGCACCGCGCGCGCCCTGCTGCAAATGCTCGCTTCTCGAGTGCGCGTGCCTCCGCTGCAAGCCGGGCGACGAGCCACTCCCGCAGGGCGGCGATGCGCCGGTCGCCGGCCTCCTCAGGCCGGCAGACGAAGTGACCGCGGGCCGTCCCGCTCGCGATTGTGAAGCTCGAGAGAAAAGAGCGTGGAGGCGCCGCCGCGGTTCAGCCGGCGCCGAGAGCCAACGCAGTGCGGGCGAGCCGACGATCAAGGGTCCAGAGCCGGCAACGCGCGGCCAGCGCGCTCGCGACCAGATGTGCGCCGCCCCAACCGACTCCGCTCGCCGCGAGATCATGGGCTTCGACGAACTGATGGACCTCCGGTTCCGCAAGGAGCGGGAGCATGGGGAGCAGGCGGAGATCCTCGAGAATCTGTCGGCGCCTGCGTCCCAGCGACCCGAGCGCGAGCTCGCCGATCACGAAGGGGTGAGTCCACGCCTCCCCGTCCGCGAGCAGGCGAGCCAACGCGGAGACGCCGGAGCCACGCCGGAAGAAATCGATCCAGACCGATGTGTCGACGAGAATCAACGACGCCCGCGCGACGGCCTGCGCCGTCGCGCAATTCGAGCCCCGGGCACGCGGCCACCGAGCGCCGCGAGGCGCGCGCGCGCTGCCTCCTCTACGAGGCGGCGCAAACCCAGCTCGATCACCGCGGTTTTCTCGCGAACGCCGGTCACCCGCCGCGCTTCGTCGAGCAACTGGTCGTCGATGTTGAGCGTAGTACGCATGCAGATCAGACTTCCAGACACATCTGCATCCCGCAAGGGAGACCTCGGGGGAGCGGGCGCCGCGCGGCGCCCTATTCCCCCGTGGGCCCTGCGAAGCGCTGCAGCAGGTGAGCCGAGAGATCGCCCGTCTGGCCGACCAATTCGCGGCGCTCGCTGAAGCGCCACGCTCCGGCCACTTTCTCGAAGCGGTCGAGATAGGTGCCGGTGATGATCGGCTGGAGCGGGAATCCTTCCGCCGCCTGGAATACGACGTAATAGGTCTGGCAGCGCGCGTGCGCGTCGTCGTCGAAGTCGAGGATCGGATTGGTGCAGAGGTGCCGCGTGCGCGGATTTCCGGTTTCCGGGTAGATGCGCGTCCAGGCGTGCAACTGCTTGGCGAAATCGCCGCTGCCGGCTCGGACGGAGGGCTCCGCCTCGCCCGGGAAATAGACGTCCGCGTGCCGGAACATCGCTCCGACGGCTTCGAAGTCGCCTCGATCGACGGCGTCCGCATAACGGTTCAGCAGGTTCTGGATCAGGAAATAGTCGATCGCTTCGGCCATGCTCGCTCTCGATCGCGATGATTGTCAGTTTCTGAACTCGAAGCCCTCGTAGCCCGCCCGCTGGACCGCTTCGCAGCGCTCGCGGTACATCGGCTG
>CAYTJA010000467.1:0-4526 GCA_964437835.1 uncultured Spirochaetales bacterium | reverse complement strand
AGCAGAGAGTTCGACTTCCGGCAAGACCTGACTAACAAAAAAACACCTAGCGCCTCCGCTCTCGCGCGACTCCCGCGATCAGCTCCGCGAGCTGTGCGCCCGAGAGGCGGATCGAAGCGGCGTCGAGCGTCTCGCCCGGCGGGATGCGGAAGAGCGCGCGGTGCAGGCGCTTGTACAGTAGGCAGTAGCCGTTGCGATCCCACCAGAGAATCTTCAGGCGATTGAAACGCTTGTTCACGTAGCAGAACAGTGCACCGCTGCGAGGATCCTCTCCCAGCTGCTGCTGCGCGGCGAGGGCCAGGCCGTCGAAGCTCCGGCGCAGGTCCTGGGGCTCGCGGCAGACGAAGATGCGGACCGAGGCCGGGATCATCGCGCGCTCCGCAGCACGCCGAGCACCCGACCGAGGGTCTGCTCGTCGAAGTCGGCGGGGATGCGCAGCGTGACATCCGCGAGCTCGAGCTCGAGCTGCTCGCGAGACGCCGGCGCCGGCTGCACCGGCACCGCCGGAATCTCGACGAAGGCGGGCAGCCGCTTCCGCCTCCGTCGCAAAGGCGCGCCTTCCGAGCGGAGCTTCCACCGCCACCAGCCCAGCGTGCCTGCGGGGATGCCGTGCCTGCGGCCGAACTCAGCCGCCGAGAGCCCGCTCGCCTGCCAGCGGCGGATCTGCTCGAGTCGCTCTGCTCGCGAAATCGGTGTGTGCGTCATGACCGGGACAGGTATCCCGGTTAGGCACAGCGGTCACGACGTGCTTCGTCGAACGGATACGGTCATGGCTCCAATTCGAAACATCTTGGCCGCCCGATTGCTGGAGGGCTGCGTCCGCGAGCTCAGGAGCTTTCCACCCGAGATCTTGTTTTGGGGTGCCAGCGTCAGCCAGGAGACGAAATGTTTCTCGGTCGGCCAACGGTGCATGTCCAAGCCGACTTCCGAGATGAGCTTGAGCGCCCCATAGGGACCGATGCCAGGCAGCTCTGTGAGGTCGACTCCCCCCGTCAGCTGAAATAGCGGAGATCGGATCTCGAACGAGGGCGCGTTGTCTTGAAGCTTTCTCTTTCGATTCGACCGCGGGGCCGGCAGCGGGTTCGCCGGGGGCTGGCAGCGGGCTTCGAGCGTGCGCAGGCGCACCTCGATCTCGGCATCACAGCCTTCGATCTTCACCCGGTAGAAGTCGTAGACCTCGAGTATCTGGCGGAGCACGAAGAGGTGCTCCTCGCGGTACGACCCGGTGAGGGACGCCGCAATCTCCTGCTCCGACGCCTTGCAACGCCGATCGCGATGGCGGGCCAGCGTGGCCGGATCGGTCTCCCCATTCGCGATATCACGGAGAATGGCCATGCCAGTGAGACCGGTCACATCGCTGATGACGTTGTGCAGCTGAAGGTTCATGAGCGTCAACGCCTTCTGCATCCGTTGGATCACCATGGCCGTGTCCTCGACCAGCTTGTCCCGGTGGCGGATCAGCGTGCGCAGCGTCGTGATCTCGGCCTCCGGTCGGAAGCTCCCGCGCAGCAGTCCAAAGGTGTGAAGCTGCTGGATCCACTGGCAATCGAGGATGTCCGTCTTGCGACCCGGCACGTTCTTGACATGGCGAGCGTTGACTAGCAGAACCTCGAACCCCCGCTCCTCGAGGATCTCGTAGAGAGGAATCCAGTACACACCCGTCGACTCCATCGCGACCGTCTCGATCCCGCAGGCGTCGAGCCAGTCGGCGAGCTCGAGGAGCTGATGTGTGAAGCTCTTGAACTCGCGGACGGGTTGCGGGTCCCGATCGTCGGGAACCGCGACCCAATGGCTTCGGGATCCCACGTGGATCCCCGCCGCGTTCAGATGAACTCGCTCGAGGAGCCTCCGCTCTGACTTCGACGCCTTCCCGTGGCGCGGCCGGGCCCCGCCTCGTTCTCTGCGACTCATCGCTCCCTCCTCCCTGTGTTTGAAAAGGAGCGCCCGGGGGCAGGGATGAATCGAAGAAGTATTCTCCTGAACGGGATCACGCTGAGCGTGTCACCAACGGTGTTCTCACGTCACCCCATGGACCATGCTGACAAGCGGGGACCGCCCACTACTGAATGTTCGGCCTCGGCCCTCGGACGCCCGACGCACCCTATCCGCCCATGCCGAGCCTGACCAGTTTCTGCGCGATGCCTCGCGACAACGGCGCGTGAGCTGCTGACAACTGGCCCTGGCCAATTTCTGCGGAGACCCTCCACGCTCCCCACCTCGTGGATCTCGAGGTCGCGCAGGTACTGCGGTGTTACGCGTTGAGTCGCGCGCTGAGCGGCCAGCGCGGCGAATAAGCTCTTCAGGATCTCGCCGACCTTCCGCTCACACGTTACCTGCACGAGCTCTTGTTCGCGCGGATCTGGCAGCTTCGGCATCGCGTGACCGCCTACGACGCCGCCTACCTCGCACTCGCGGAATCCCTCGAGGCACCGCTCCTGACGCGCGATGCCAGGCTGGCGCGCGCTGCTGGGCATCGCGCAGAGATCGAGCTGATCTAGCCCGCATTCCTCAGCAGGCCGCACCTGCGGCGGCGCATCTGGGCGCGATGACTGAGATCTCTCCCTGCGGGTGCTCGACCGCAACGTCGGCTACGCCCCCGCATCCCTCGGTCGAGATCTCAGTCATCGCACCCAGCTGCACCACCTCGCTTTGCTGCCTCCTGAGAAAACCTCCTCGTCCTCATCGAGGCCCACGCAGCTCTGGCCGACGAGACCCTCACCGGCATCGTCGTCGGCATCACCGATGGCGACACGATCACCATGCTAGTCGCACACCACGAGGTGAAGGTTTGCCTGGCCGAGATCGACTCCCCTGAATGGGGCCAGCCGTGGGCCAATCGTGCGAAACAGGTTCTCTCAGACAAGGTGTTCGGCAGGCAGATCTCCGTGTTCGCGAGCGCCAGGGACGCGCCCGCTCTGCGCTCCGGGAGGGCGCCTCAGGCGCCCTGGCCCTCGCTGCGCGCGCAGCCAGAGCCGCGCGTACGGGAAAGGAAACCCTGTGGGCTTGCGTCTTCGAGACAACCCGTGCTATTCAACTGGAGCGTCGCCGGTTTTGAGCCGACCACCTATAGCCACCTTTCAGACGACCACCGAGGGTCAAGCGGGTTATCGGCCTGACACCGAGCTGCGGCGCCGCGGGCGAGCGCCGAACGGTGGGCTGCGCGGAGCTGAGGACAACTACGGCCTCAAGCCGAAGCAACTCGCAGACGCTCAGACAATTGTTGAGGAGCACTTCGTGTCGTTCAAGAACTTCCCTTGGTTCAAGGACGCATCGATTCGCGAGATCACGAGCGTTGAGTTGCCAAGTGCGCATCACTTGTACTGGCCGGACCTCGACATCGATCTCGCGGTCGAGTCGGTTACGCGTCCCGAACGATATCCCTTGGTAAGCCAGGCGCAGCCTGACAAGCGCTTGCAGCCGAGGAAGGCTCGCCGGCGAGTCGTGAAGAAGCGCTCAACCGGTACGCGCCTTCGCGGCTGAAGCGCGGGTGTCAACTCTCGAGTAACGCCGCAAGGTCTGCCAAGCGCTGGTGGCCAACGAATCCGGCCCGACGGAGCGAACGGGGATCACACGCCGGTGCGTGCCGGTCAACCGGCTCTCGATTCCGCTGGGCAACGGGGAGGGTCTCGATCGGGAGACGACCCGTGGTGTCGCTCACCTTCTCCGTGGGCACACCGACCTTGTCGAACACGGTCAGCAGGAGGTTGTCATGGGCGTGTCGCGAGGACAGTCACTTCGCGATCTTCGAGAACAACCGTCGACAGGTGTTGGACGTGGGCGAGATCCAGTGACGTCCCCGCCATAGGTACCGCGGGCGCACGGGGCGGTCACGACGTGGTTCGCGGAAGGGTTACATCAAGGGCTGGATCGAGCAGCGCGTCCCGGCTGCGACGTCCACGGCAAGGGCGTAGACAACCGGCTCAGACGCGTACGCGTAGCAAGAATTAGCTGCCAATCGACGGCCGATGAAGGGCAAACTGTAAACTCCCGTGGGGAACCCGGCGGACCAATCCTCGCTCCTGATCGAGGTCTGGAAGGAGACCTGCCAGCACCTCGCGCTCGCCGAGGCCGTGCTGCGCATCTTCCCGCTACTCGGCGCGCGGCTTCCTCTCGCGCGGCTCGCCGTGCGCGAGCTCGAGCTCGGCCGGCGCACGGTCGAGACGCTCGCCGCCGCGCCGAGCGAGGGCGACGAGCACACGACCGGCGCGCGCAGCGAGCTCGGCGCCGATGAGCTCGATGTGATCCTCGCCTGGTGCCGCAGCGGAGCGCTCGATCACGCCACGGCCGCCGTGCTGCGGCGCAAGCTGCCCGGCCTCGTTCCCGCCGGGGTCGATGGCGACGTCCTGCTCGGCCCGCTCGCCTCGCCCGAAGAGCCGCGCGGCGTGCTGCTGCTCGCGGCGCGCCGCGGCCAGCGCTTCGACGCCGCGCACGAGGCCATCGCGCGCGCGTTGCTCGAGCCCTTCGCGGCGGCGCTCGAGAACGACCGCCGCGTGCGCACGCTGTCGTCGGTGCGCGAGGCGGCGCAG
>CAYTJA010000466.1:0-76463 GCA_964437835.1 uncultured Spirochaetales bacterium | reverse complement strand
TCGACCCGAGCGGCACGATCTACGTCGTCTGGGGAAATCTCGGTGTTCCCGGGACGAACGTCGGAGACATGGACATCTACCTGATCAAGTCGTCGGACGGCGGTCAAAGCTGGAGCAGCTCTCCGGTCCGTGTCAATCAGGACGTCCAAATCCCCGGTCAGCCGAAGGACCAGTGGTTTCCGCATGTCGCCGCCGATCCGATCACTGGCGATCTCGTCGTGATCTTCTACGACTCGCGGAATTTCCCAGCAAATAACTGCGCCGAGACCTTCGTTGCGCTGTCTACCGACCACGGCGCCACCTGGCAGGAGATGAAGGTCTCCGATGCTGCGTGGGGAGCCGGGCCCGCCGTCACCGGATTGTGCAACGGCGTGGCCGGAGTCATCTATTTCGGCAGTTACATCTCGATCGACATCCAGGCCGGCCGGGTCTACCCCGTCTGGATGGACGGTCGCACCGGGTCGGTGAACACCTGGACCTCTCCCTTCGAGCTCGACCGCGACAGCGACGGCTACGGAGACGCGCACGACAACTGCACGCTCGTCGCGAATGGCCCCGGCGTGCCGAATACGGGGAATCAAGCCGATGCGGACGGCGACGGCTGTGGGAATCCCTGCGACGCGGATTTCAATAACACCGGCGTTGCGAACATTCCCGATTTCACCACCTTCAAGACGTGTTTCGCTCGCGGTACGGTTGGCTGTGGCGAACCGATTGGTCCCGCTGACGATGTGTGCTGCGCGGAGTCGGACATGAACGCTTCGGGCCTCGTAAACATTGCCGACTTCACTCTCTTCAAGACCGAGTTTGCAAGCGGGCTGGGCCTGCCCGGACCGTCGGCGTATCCGTCGAACACGTCGGCGCTCAAATGTTTCCAGTGAGCCGGAGGACTCATGTACCCCTTCTCTAAGCGGTCGGGTGGAATCTTCGTTGCCCTGCTGGCAATCGCGAGCGTCGGACTCGCTTCACAGCGCGCGGGCGCTGAGAGTGACGAAGGCTACATCCTCGTGCTCGACGCCGAGGGCGAGCCGCAGTATGCCGCCGATGCCGACGGCCGCGAGCTGGCCTTCGTCTACGACGTGGACGGAAACCTAACGGATACGATCGACGAGAACGGTGTGGTCATCGACTGGGAAGAGATTCTCGCGGAAGCAGCACTGCGCGGGGAATAGCGCGAGCAGGATGAAGCACACGGCGAGTGCCAACGAAGGGACGTCCGGTACTCGGGGAGAGGGTGATGCGATTCAAATACCTCGCGTTGGCTGCTGCAATTGCTTTTGTGTTCGGGGTATCCGGAGCACAAGCCAGCGTCATCTTCACGTTCACCGAAGTCGGGGGAAGGGTTGAAATGACGTCATCCGGGACCTTGGACACGACCAAGTTGGTCAGCGTCTTCTTGCCCGGTGGTTGGGGGCGCACCGGAACCCAGAACCTCGATCCTGGCGAGATCGACGTCATGGGAGGAACTTCCTTCGGGCCAATCGACACTGAATTCGGATTCAACGTTGGCACCGACATCAGCGCTATCGTCAATCCTGGAGGCCCGTTCGCGTTCAGCAGCTTTCCCCCCATTACCATCACAGGGAGTAAATCCTTCACGACCTATAGCGGCTTCTCAGACGCGATACATACGCAAGCTGGTATGGGAGTGGTGGGTTCAGACATCGTTGGAGGTCTTTGGACACCCGACCAGAGCTGGACATATGATCCGGGCACCTCATTTGCGTCCTTGGGACTCAATGCCGGAACCTACGACGTGTCCGACGCCATCACCGGCGAGAGGCTCACGATCCAGATCGGCGCCG
The DNA here is from genome assembly GCA_964437835.1 of uncultured Spirochaetales bacterium. Classification (GTDB taxonomy): domain Bacteria; phylum Myxococcota_A; class UBA9160; order UBA9160; family SMWR01; genus CAYTJA01. The sequence goes on along the minus strand of CAYTJA010000466.1, from coordinate 74,658 downwards.
TCCCCGAGCCGAGGACACTATCCCTTCTCGGTCTGGGTCTGGTCGGGCTCGCATTCAGCCGCCGCAGGCGAGCGTAGTTTCATCGGCAGCTCGACAACGAGCCGGGCATAGGGCCGATTGCCCGGCAAGGGCTGCGTGAGGAGCCCGGCTCTTCGTCGCCCTGGAAGATGATCCCCGGTCTGACTCGATCTCCTCCCACCTTGAAGTAGCCGGCGCTGACACGCTGTGACTCGATCCGCTCGGCCCTGGCGAGGCCGAGGCGCTTGCGCGCCAGCACGCGGCGCACGAGCTGGTTCCGGAGCACAGCGACGAGCTCTCCCGGCTCTCGAATGGAAATCCGTTATTTCTTGTCGAGCTCGTGCGCTCGATCGCTCGCTGCGGCACCGAAGCGCTGCGGCGCGCCGATCGAGCCGGCGAGTGGCCCTGCCGCGCCGCCGAGCGTTGCAACCGCGAGCTCGCCTTCGAGGCAGCCGCGCGGCATCTGGAAGCAGGATTCGCAGCGCTCGTTTCACTGCCCGACGCGACGGCCCAGCGCCGCGTCGTGCTCGTGGCGGGTCCGCTGTTCCAGGAGCTGCCTGAGATCCGCGCCGTGATGGAGGCGGCTCGGGAATTGCTCAGCCCGAGCGCCGCGATTCGGCTCGAGCAGCAGTCCCACGAGCTCACGGCGTCTGCGGTCGATCCGCTGGCGTCTCGACTCGCCGAGAGGGGCGTCGCGAGGGCGCGAGGCGCAAGCGATGCGCGGCGGCGCGCGCGCGCCGTGCGCGTGGCACTGAGCCGACCGCTTTGTCGATCACGGTCCCCTGCATGCTGGGCAGCGGGAGCCCGACCGCCGCGGCGTCGAGGCCGGCGTAGTCGAGCGTCAGGATGCGGTCATGACGTCCTTGGGGCCATTTTGGCCGATGTAGTTCGTCGTGGATCCCGGCGGCGCCGGCAGCGTGGCCTGCGCCACGTTGAAATCGCCGATCGGCCGTTGAAGCGCCGCGTCCCGTGCGGCTGCGGAGTGCGCTACGAACAGCAGCATCACGCTGCAGATTGCGAGACGGAAAACTCGCTTCGATGGCGCGTGCGGCTGCATGATCCAGTCCATGGGAATGCCCCGCCGACGGATCCCGAACATCGAGATCCGTCGGCCATGGCTGGTCGCTCGATTCACTCGACGGTGAGGTGATCTGTGATCTCGGAGCCGAAGTCACCGAAGGGCGTGCCGATGTACATACCGCCGAAGTGGAGGGTGTGGCTGCCAGTCGAGAGCGGGTTCAGTAAGACGAAATAGCCGTCGGAGACTGCAGTGCCCCCCACGCCGCCCGGAACGAACAGGATGTTCGCGTCCGGCGCGACGAACCGGAACTGAGGAGACGCGATTCGGTGTCGCGCGATGTTCTCGATCGGAACACCGTCGAGCTCGAAGAAGACGTCCTGGATGAAGTCGGCCCAGAACTTCGCGCAGCGGCGCTGCTCCCGCGGAGTGCCGCCGAAGAAGGGGTCCGGCTCGAGGCTCGAGCATTCCACGACGGGGAGCGCGAAGAAGAGCCACGTCTGCCGCGGGACGCTGTACGCGCGCTCGATGGGGCCTGGCGCGGGGAGCGTCAGCGGAGCGGCCACGTACCAGAGCGCGCCGTGCTGGCCGAACGCAACGAGGTCTCCCGTCTGGTCGAAGTACGGATGGCTGCCGTCTTCCGCGATCGGCAGCTCGATGAAATGCTTCCACCAACCTGCGCTGAGTCCGCTGTAGATCCGCGTCAGCAGCCCGCCCTGGGGCGGTACGACGGAGCCGTTTGCCGACGCCATTCCGGAATTGGTGAGAATCAGCAGCCCCGACGACAGGGCCAGGAGCGCACGACGCAGCGTTTTTGCATGCATGAGGGAGCCTCCGTTCGCGATTCGAATTCGCACGGCGGACGGGCTCCGAACTCCGAAACCCGCCCTTCCTGATCTCTCGCGCATTCTCCGGGTTCGCGCTTCGTGGAGCTTGACCGGAGTTGGACCTCTTCATGACCCCTGCGCGTTCGTGCCGGCAATTCGAGAGGGGCGCCGAAAGGGATCCCGTGCTGCGACCCACCACAGCCCGAGGTGATTCCGCTTGATCGCGCTGACCCACCCAGGCACGATCGCGGCGGGGCGAGCGAGGACCCGGACGCCATTCCGGACTACCGATTGGATCCGTCGCGCGCGCGCTTGACCGATCGCGTGGCGATCGTGACCGGCGCGGGCCGCGGCATCGGGCTCGGCATCGCGCGCAGTCATACGGCGTTCAAAGCACACGTGGCCTGCGTCGACCTCGACGCTGCAACGGCTCGTTCGGCCGCGGCGGAGGTGGAGTCGCGTGGGCGGCGCGCGCTCGCCGGCGCGACGAACGTGCGCGATCCCGATGCCATCGACGGGATGGTGCGCGACGTGGTCGATCACCTGGGACGCGTCGACGACTTCTGAACAACGTGGGCGACTTCCAGTACGCGCCCTTCGCCACATCGAGCCGCGACTACTGGAAAGCGATGCTCGAAGTCAACCTCATGGGCACGCTGCGCGTGTAGGAAGAATATTCTACTCGAGGCCAAGGCGACGCACCCCGTGCACGACGGGCACCTGCGCGGCCTGCGGGAGATCGCCCGCGAACATCCGCGCGTCGAGCAGCGTTTCGCGGTGAGCCTCGACCTCCGGCCCCGCCGCACACGCGACGGCATCGAGAGCCTCCCGGCCAAGAGCTTCGCCGAACGCCGCTGGGCCGACGGACTGTTTCGCTGCTGAGGGGCGGATCCGCAGGCGTGCCGTCCCAGGCGTCTCAGGGCTTGCAGACTTTCGGCAGCGGGTGGCGGTAGAGCTTCGCCGCGTTCTCGTGCGCGATCATGCGGATCTCGTGCGGCGGCAGCTTGCCGACGAGCTTCTCGAGCACGTACTGGGTGTCGGGCCAGGTGCCGTCGCCGTGCGGATAGTCGGATTCGAAGAGGATGTTCTCGACGCCGATCGCGTCCTTGGTGCAGAGCGTCGAGGGGTCGTCGATCATGCAGAACCAGAAATTCCGGCGCAGGCAGTCGGAGGGGCCGATCTGCTTGTCGGGCCAGCCGGAGCCGTAGCCCGAGCGGCTCATGATGCTGTCGAGGCGGTCGATCAGGCCCCCGACCCACGCGATGCCGCCCTCGCTCATCGCGATCTTGAGATTCGGGTACTTCGCGGGCCATGCGCTCCAGAGCCACTCGGCGGCCGAGGTGTAGGCCATCGCCTGGAACAGCGTGGCGCCGAGCTCGAGGAAGGGCGCTCCCGGCGGCATCTTCGAGAAGCCCGCCGAGCCGACGTGCAGGTTCATCACGGTGTCGGTCTCGGCGCAGGCGCGGATGATCGGCTCCCAGTACTTGTCGAAGATCGGCGGCAGCTTCTGCGTGTGCGGCTGCTCCGGCATCGTGACTGCCGTGAAGCCGCGCTTCGCGTTGCGGCGGATCTCTTCGGCACCTTTTTCGGGATCGCGGAGATAGGTGATCCCGAGCGGCACGATGCGGTCCGGATACGAGCCGTGCCATTCCTCGAAGAGCCAGTCGTTCCAGGCGCGCACGCAGGCCAGGCCGAAGTCGCCGTCCGGGAGCTCGGAGAAGAGCGTGCCGCCGAAGCCGGTCACGCCGGAGGGAAAATTCACCGAGGCCCAGATGCCGCCGATGTCCATGTCTTTGATCCGGTGGTGGATGTCCCAGCAGCCGCGGCGCACTTCGTCGAAGCGGGCCGGCTCGACGCGCTGGTCTTCCTTCGCGCGCCCGGCCACCGCCATGAAGCCGACCTGGAAGTAGGGTGTGTTCTCGATCATCCAGACCTGATGGCCCTCTTCGGTCTCGACGACGCGCGGCACGCGGTCCTTGTATTTCAACTCGAACCGGCCTTCGAACGCGTGCGGCGGCTCCAACAGGTGATCGTCGACCGAGAAGATCGTGTACTTGACCGGACGCGGCTCCGGATCGGGCAGCAGCGGTCGGGTGGCGGGGCGCTTGATGCCGAGCTTGACGGGGGCGACCACGGAGTGCTCCTCGCGGCGGGGTCCGGCCCGAGACCGGAATGGGCGATGCGACGAGGGTATCAGAAGCCAGGGATGGGAGCGGCGGTGGGTTGGGAGCAGCGGGCCGCGCTACGCGACGATGTCGATGTGTGAGCCTTTGCGATCCGGTGCGCCCTCTGCGCTCGAGTCTTCGGCGTTTGCTCCATGATCCGGATCCGGCGTCGCGGGGGCTCGGCCTGCCTTGCGGCGGTCGCGCCGGCGCTGCTCTCCGCTGCGGCGCGGGTCGGCTCGCTCGCCAGTCACCGGAACGGGCGGCGATGCGGGCAGGCGCGAGGGCGGGTCGATTCCATCGGGCATCGGGATTCCTCCCAGGGATGATCTTCGCTCGCCTGCGGCTCGCTGCGCGCGGCAAGGCCGCAGGTCTGATGCTCTTCGCTCGCCTGCGGCTCGCTGCGCGCGGCAAGGCCGCTTGCGCCGCTAGGGGGCGCCTGACTCTTCCGGCGCCTCCGGTTGCTGGCGCAGCAGGGACTGTGCGAGCGCGACGATGCGGCGCGAGATTGCGGCCGTCGGGTACATCTCGACCACCGCTCGCTGGCTCGAGACCGCGCGGCCGAGGCGTTCGTCGTGCGGCAGGAAGCCCCGCATCGGCACGCGCGTGCCGAGGAAGCGCTGCGCAACGCGCTCGAGGCTCTGGTGCGTGCGGTGCGCCTCGGCCTCGCTGCGCGCGGCGTTCACGATCAGCTCGGTCGGCAGCTCGGGCAGCGCACGGTGCAGGACCTTCAGCGTCGCGTAGGCGTCGGCCAGGCTGGTCGGCTCTGCGTTCGTGACCACCAGCACGCGGTCGCACGCGGCCGCCAGGCCCGTGACGGTAGGTCCCACGCCGGCGCCTGCGTCGACGAGCACGAGGTCGTAGCGGCGCGCCGCGAGGCGCAGCAGCCGCGCGAGGCGCCGCAGGCTGCGCTCGCCGAGCGAGGCGAGGTCTGCGCGACCCGCCGCCGCGGCGAGGATCCGGATCCCCCGCGGCCCCTCGATCAGCGCCTGCTCGAGCGTGCAGGCGCCCGTGAGCACGTCGGCCACCGTGCGCTCGGGCGAGAGCCCGAGCAGCACGTCGATGTTCGCGAGACCGAGGTCGCCGTCGACGAGCAGCACGCGCGCTTCGAGCGAGGCCGCCGCGATCGCGAGATTCGCGACCAGATTCGTCTTGCCGACGCCGCCCTTGCCGCTGGCCGCGGCGACGACCTGCGCGCGGTTGCGGTCGAGACCCGGCGCGGAGGTCGCAGTGCGCGCGCGCGGGCGAAACGGAGCGTCGAAGCGATTCGGGGTGGTCTGGCTCATGCTGCGATCCCGAGCACGCGCTGCGCGAGCAGCTCGGGCTGCGGCAGGTGCAGATCGTCTGGCACGCGCTGCCCGTCGCAGATCCAGAACAGCGGCGGGGTCTCCGGCCGCAGCAGCACGTCGACGACGTTGCCGACGTCGCGGCTCTCGTCGAGCTTGGTCACGATCAGGCCGTCGGGGCGCAGGGGCTGGTAGCGCTGGATCTGTCGCACGAGGTCCTCCGATTTGGTGGTTGCCGAGAGCACGAGGTGCACGCGTGTGCGGGGGCCCAGTGCGGCGCGGCAGTTGATCAGGTCCGCGACTGCGATCGGGTCGTTCGCGCTGCGGCCCGCGGTGTCGACGAGCAGGCGGCGATCCGGGTGCATCACGCGCTCGCCCTGCAGATCGTTCGCCGAGACGGCCGCGAGGAAGGGCAGCGAGAGGCTCTGCGCATAGCCGCGCAGCTGCGCTTCGGCGCCGATCCGCAGCGTGTCGGTCGTGATCAGCGAGAGCGGTCCCAGCCCCTTGAAGGGCCCAGCCGCGAGCTTTGCGATCGAGGTCGTCTTGCCGACGCCGGGCGCGCCGATCAGGAGCTCGGCCTGCGTGGGCGCTTCGGGGCGTGCGGGCACGAGCTTGCGGTCGAGCGCGTCGACGAGCACCTGCTTCAGCGCCTGCAGTGGCTTCTCGCCCGCTTCGCGCACGCGCTCGGCAGCGGAGCGAGCGAGCCCGAAGGCGAAGCGACTGCTGAGGCCCCCGGCCATCAGTCGGCCGACGAAGTCGCCCTCATAGGATTCGCAGTGCTGCAGTGCGGCCTCGCGCCGCAGCTCGGAGGCGGCGAGGCGCAGCTCCTGAATATCGTGCTCGAGCTCGCGGCGATCGCGCAGCGAGGAGCCCACCGCGCGCAGCTCGTCGCGCAGCGCGCGGAACTCCTGCTCGAGCGGGTCGACGAGTGCCTTGGTGGCCTGGAATTCGCGCCACGAGGGGTCGGGTCCGGCGAGATTCGCGGGCGGCTGTCCCGCGCGCCGGACCTCGCGGTCGACCGCGGCGACGAGCTCGACGACCTCGCTGCCGGCCGTGCCGAACCAGCCGCGATCGCGTTTCAGCGTCCGCTGCGAGAGCACCAGTGCGTCGGGCCCGAACTCGGCCTTGACCTGTTGCACCGCCTCCTGCAGGGTCGCTGCTTCGAAGCGCTTGATATGCACTTGACTACCTCACTACTCCATCTCCCACGAGGCGGATCTCCGCGGGGATCTCGCTGTGGGAGAGCACTGGAAGACGCGGCAGCGTGCGCGAGAGCACCTGGCGCAGCCCCGAGCGGATGACCGGCGAGCAGATCAGCGCGGGCGCGCTGCCGCGCGCACCGAGCGCGCCGCCGAGGGTCAGCTTTTCGATGCCGCCGACGATGCGCGAGAGCGACGCGGCGTCGAGCGCGAGGAAGGAGCCGGACTCGCTGCGCTGGACGCTGCCGCGCAGCTTCTCCTCGATCTCGGGATCCAGGGTCAGCACGTGCAGCGAGCCGTCGTCTCCGAGCAGATCGCGCACGATCGTGCGCGAGAGGCGCTCGCGCACCAGGTCGGTCAGCAGATCCGGATCCTGGATCCGAGCGGCGTACTCGGCCAGCGTCTCGAGGATCGTCGCGAGGTCGCGGATCGAAACGCGCTCCGAGAGCAGCTGCCGCAGCGTGCGGTGCAGCACCGAGAGCGAGACGATCGCGGGCACGATGTCGTCGACGAGGCGCGGCATGCGCTCGGCGAGCTGGTCGAGCAGATCGCGCACGTGCTGGCGCGAGAGCAGATCCGATGCGTGGCCGCGCACGACTTCGGCCAGGTGCGTCGTGATCGCGGTCGCGGCGTCGACCACCGCATAACCCGCAGTGCTCGCGCGCTCGCGGTCGCGCTCCTGGATCCAGAGCGCGGGCAGCCCGAAGGCCGGGTCCTGGCCCGGGATGCCGGGCAGCTTCTCGGCTCCGCCTCCGGGGGCGATCGCGAGCAGCCGCCCGGTCGGGATCTCGCGCTGCGCAATCGTGTTGCCGCGCAGCAGGATCCGGTAGCCGCCCGGCGGGAGCGTCAGGTTGTCGCGGATGTGCACCAGGGGCACGACGAAGCCGAGCTCGGAGGCGAGCTGCCGGCGCGTCGCGCGGATGCGTCCCGCGAGCTCGCCGCCGCGCGCCGGGTCGACGAGCGGGATCAATCCGTAGCCGATCTCGAGCTCGAGCTCGTCGAGGTTGAGCGCCTGGCGGATCTCGGTCTCTTCGGAGATCGCCGGCGCCGCGCTGGGCGCGGCCGCGTCGGCTGTCCCGAGCTTGCGCGCGTTGGCTCCGCGAGCGAGCGCGAAGGCGCCGCCAGCGAGCGCGGCGAAGGGCAGGAAGGGCAGGCCCGGAACCAGCGACATGGCCCCAAGCATGCCGCCGGCCATCGCGAGCGCGCGCGGTTGGCCGAAGAGCTGCGTGCGCAGCTCGTCGGCCAGCGGCGCACCGGCTGCAGCACGCGACACGACCACACCGGCCGCGGTCGAGACGATCAGCGCCGGCACCTGCGTCACCAGGCCGTCGCCGACCGTCAGGATCGTGTAGGTATGGAACGCCTCCGCGAGCGGAAGGCCGTGGCTCACGACGCCGAGCAAGAGGCCGCCCAGGATGTTCACGAACATGATCAGCACGCCGGCAATCGCGTCGCCGCGCACGAACTTGCTGGCGCCGTCCATCGCGCCGTAGAAGTCGGCCTCGCGCTGCACCTCCTTGCGGCGGCGGCGCGCCTCGGAGTCGTCGACCATGCCCTGCGAAAGGTCGGCGTCGATCGCCATCTGCTTGCCGGGCATCGCGTCGAGGGTGAAGCGCGCGGCGACTTCGGCGATGCGGCCGGCACCCTTGGTGATCACGACGAAGTTGATCACCGCAAAGATCGCGAACAGGATGATGCCGACGGTCGGATCGCCGCCGACGGTGAAGTCGCCGAAGGCCTTGATCACGTTGCCGGCCGCTCCGGCGCCGTCCGCGCCGTGCAGCAGGATCAGGCGCGTCGTCGCGACGTTGAGTCCGAGGCGCAGCAGCGTGACCATCAGCAGCAGCGAGGGAAACACCGAGAAGTCGAGCGGCCGCTCGGTGTGGATCGCGAGCAGCAGGACCAGGATGCTGACCGTGAGCGAGACCGAGATCAGCAGGTCCAGCAGCACCGGCGGCAGCGGGATCACGAGGATCGCGAGGATCGAGCAGAAGGCCAGCGCGAGCAGCGTTTCGCTCGAGAGCTTCATCGGCTGACGCTCCACTTCTCCCCGCGCCGGTGGTCGATGCGGTAGACGAAGGCCAACACTTCCGCGACCGCCTGGAACAGCTGCGCGGGGACTTCGCGGCCGACGCGGCCGGCGGCGTAGAGCACGCGCGCGAGCGGCGGGTTCTCGACGATCGGCACGCCGTGCGTGCGCGCCTCGCGCCGGATCCGCAGCGCGAGCTCGCCGCGGCCGCGCGCGACGACCTTCGGAGCGGCCATGATCGCGCGGTCGTAGCGCAGCGCGATCGCATAATGGGTGGGGTTCGTCACCACGGCGTCCGCGCGCCCGACTTCGGCCAGCATGCGCTGGCGCGAGAGCTCGCGCTGCAGGGAGCGCCGCCGGCCGCGGATCTGCGGGCTGCCCTCGCGTTCGCGCAGCTCATCGCGCACCTCGCGCGGGGTCATCTTGAGCCGCTCCTGGTAGCGGAAGCGCACCCAGGCGAAGTCGAGCAGGCCGAGCAGCAGCAGCCCGGAGAAGGCCGTTTGCGCGAAGTCGCCCGAGAGCACGCGCAGGACCTCGAAGGAGGATTCGATCGGCGTCGCGAAGAGTGCGAGCAGGTGGGGCAGCGCCGCAGTCAGCGCCGTCCCGAGTGCGAAGAGCACCACCGCGACCTTGAGCGGCGCCTTGGCGAGGTCGATCAGGCGGTCTTTCGAGAACATCCGCTTCAGCCCCTGCGCGGGACTCACGCGATTGGCCTTGAATGCGAAGGCCTCCGGGCTGAAGACGCCGCCGGTCTGCGCGAGCGAGACGAGGGTTCCGACGCCGAAGAGCACCAGCAGGAAGGGCCAGCAGGCCGCGGCCGTAGCCATGGCGTGGCGCGCGAGCAGGTTGCGGAAGTCCTCGGCGCTCTCGGGCAGGCCACCGCTGCCCGCCCAGCTGCTGCCGGCCTGCTCGAAGAGGCTCGTCGCGATGCCCGCGACCGGGAACGAGAACAGCGCGAGCACGCCCGCGCCGAGTGTCAGCACGGCAGCGAGATCGCGCGAGTGCGCGACTTCGCCGCGCTTGCGCGCGTCTTCGATGCGCTTCTGGGTCGGAGCTTCGCTGCGCTCGCCGGCTTGCTCGGCCATCTAGCTGTCTCCGAGCGCGCTCGCGATCGCGGCGCGGCCGAATTGCTCGATCTCGTGGTCCATCGCGGCGACCAGCGAGCTCGCGGCGAGCACGAAGAGCCCGAGCGCGAGCGCGATCGTCGCCGGCAATTGCAGCAGCATCAGATTGAGCTGCGGCACCAGGCGGCCGAGAATGCCGACCGCGAGGTTCGAGATCAGCATCGCGACCGCGAAGGGCGCCGCGAGCCGCAGCGCGATCGAGAACAGGCCCGCGCCGAGGCCCGCGACGGCCCGGAAGCTCTCGGGATCCGGCAGCGTGCCGAGCGGGATCTGTTCGAAAGAGTGCGCCGCGGCGCGCAACAGCTCGTGGTGCCCGAGCGTCGCGAGGAAGACCAGCAGCGCGAATACGCGCAGCGTGCCCGACAAGACCGGCGAGATGGATCCGCTCGAAGGGTCGATCGCAGTCGCGGCTCCGAGCCCGCACTGGACCGAGATGAATTCGCCCACCAGCTCGAAGGCGGTGAAGACCAGGCTCGCCGCGAAGCCGAGCGTGAGCCCGATGCCGACCTCGCATGCGATCGCGCCCGCGAGGTCGAGCGCGCTGCCCCCGCTGAGATCCAGGCCGCCCTGGCTCGGCGCGAGCGCGGCCGCGATGGCGAGGCCGAGAGCGACGCGCAGGCGCGGCGGCAGCGAGCGGTCGCCGAAGAGCGGCGCCACCGCGAAGAGTGCCGTGAGCCGCAGGCTCGACACCAGCCACAGGCCGACGCCTTCGAGCGCGGCGTCGGCTGCCGTCACGGGCGGCCCTCGCGCGCCACCAGCAGCATCAGATCGGTCGAGAAGTCGACCAGGGTCCCCATGATCCACGGGAACAACAGGCCCAGCACCCCGAGCACGACTACGATCTTCGGTACGAAGGTGAGGGTCTGCTCGTTGAGCTGCGTCGCCGCCTGCACCAGCGAGACCAGCAACCCCACTCCGAGCGCTGCGAGCAGCATCGGCGCCGAGACGAGCAGCGTCACCTGGATCGTCTGGCGCAGCAGGTCGCTGACTTGTTCGATGCTCATGCCGTGGCACTCCTCACGAGCTAGGCCAGCCCGTTCACGAGGGATCGGATCACGAGGTTCCAGCCGTCGAGCAGCACGAAGAGCATCAGCTTGAAGGGCAGCGACACCACGATCGGCGGCAGCACGATCATGCCCATCGAGATCAGCATCGAGGCGATCACGAGATCGACGACGAGGAAGGGCAGGAAGATCACGAAGCCGATCTGGAAGGCCGTGCGCAGCTCGGAGAGCAGGTAGGCCGGGAGCAACGTGCTGAGCCGCAGCGCGTCGCCGTCGGGGGCTTTGCTTGCCGAGAGGTCCTCGAAGAGCGCCAGGTCTTCGCTGCGCGTGAATTGCGCCATGTATTCGCGGACGGGCGCCACGGCGCGGTCGGCGGCCGTCGTCGAATCGATCTTCTGTTCCATGTAGGGCGCGAGCGCCTCGCCGTGGATGCGCTCGCCGACGGGCGCCATCACGAAGAGCGTCACGAAGAGCGAGAGGCCCACCAGCACCTGATTCGGCGGCAGCTGCTGGATGCCCATGGCCTGGCGCAGGAAGGCCAGCACGATCAGCACGCGCGTGAAGCAGGTTGCCATCAGCAGCAGCGAAGGCGCGATCGAGACCAGCGTCACGACGCCGAGCACCTGGAGCGTGCTGTGCAGGCGCGCGGGCTCGCCGGCGCCCTCGAGCGCGCTCGCCAGGCCCTGCGCGAGCGGATCCGCGGCTGCCAGCGCGGCTCCGGGTGTGAGCAGCGCGCAGAGCAGGAGTGCAACGTGGCTCGCGCGGTGCAGGATGCGCAGTCCGCGCAGCCAACCCGGTGTGCCGGGGTGCGCAGTCGCCTCGGGGCTCGCGCCGGGCCGCGCTTCGCCCGCGTTCGCGGGCAGTGCCTCGAGCAGGCGCACCGAGCCCGAGGCCGCGCCGACCAGCCAGCGGCGGCCGCCGAGCTCGACGACGTGCAGATGCTGGCCGCCGGCGAGGCGCGTCGTCTCGAGCACGCGCAGCGAGGGGCGCCTGGACCCGCCGCGCGCGCGCAGCCAGAGCTCGAGCACGCCGCGCAGCAGCAGGATCAGGGAAAGCACGATACATAGCGCGACGACCGTCCTCACGGCGATCTCCTCTGCGCGCGATCCGGCCCGGCGGGACTCATTTCTCGCCCCGCGCGGGCGCGCCACCGCCGTCGATCTCGAGCAGGCGCACCGCGAGGCGGTCTTCGACCATCGTGACCTCGCCGCGGCCGACGAGGCGCCCGTTCACGAGCACGTCGGCGGGCTCGCCCGCGAGGCGGTCGAGCTCGACGACGGAGCCCTTGTCGAGCTGCAGCACCTCGGCCACCAGCATGCGCGTCGAGCCGATCTCGACCGTCACGCGCAGCGGCACGTCGAGCACGAAGTCGAGGCCGCTGCGGCCGCGGCTCGCTCCGGCTGCGACTCGCGGCACTGCCGAGGCATCGGCTGCGCCTGCAGCGGGCTCGCGGCCCGGGGTTTGTTTGGGCGTCTCGCTCATCACTTTCCTCCGCGTCGTCGGCAGCGTTCCTGGATCTGGATGGCCGTCCGGCTTCCGACACTTCCGGGTGTGGCCGTGAACTTGGGCTGGCCCTCGATCCGCACCAGGTAGCCGTCGGGATCCGAGGGCTGCAGATGGATCAGGTCGCCGGGCTGAAGCTCGCTGAGGCGCCGCAGCGTGATCTCGGCCGTGCCGAGCTCGACGCGCAGGTCGAGCCCGACTTCCTGGAGCAGCGTGTCGATGCCGACCGGGAGCGCCTGCGCAGCCTTCGCGCCCGACGTGCGCAGCGCCGCGGGAGGGGCCTCGAGCCCGGAGAGCGGCAGCGCGATGCGCACGCGCCCGACCGGCACCAGGCCCTCGAGCGCCAGCGTCGCGACGAGCAGGGATCCCGTGCAGCGATCCAGGATCTCGGCGTGCGCGCCGACGGCTCCGAGCTCGATCCCGGTGCCGCGCAGCGGGCGCAGCTCGGACTCGAGCATCGGGACGATGGCCTCCGCGAGCCAGCGCAGGAAACGCTGCTCGATGCGCGTGTAGGGGCGCGAGGGAACCGTCTCGCGATCGATGCGGCGGCCGCCGAAGGAGAGCGCCATCAGCGCGAAGAGCACCGGCCGCGAGAACAGCAGGAAGCCCGTCGCGGGATTCGGGCGCGTTTCGAAGAGCACGACGCGATCGCTCTCGATCAGGAACTGGGTCGCTTCCTCGGCGCCCATCTCGTCCCAGCCGGAGAGCTCGCAGTGGATGCGGCGCTGGTGCCGGCTCGCGAGCTCGCGGCCGTAGCGCGAGGCCATCCACTCGAGCGCGCGGTGCAGCTCTGGATGGCGCGGACCGCTGCGGCTGCGCTCCCGCGCCGAGCGGAAGGGCGCGGCGAGGCGGCTCGGCTCCTCCGCCGCGAAGGCGTCGGCCGAGGAGAGGATTGCGTCCAGCTCCTCGCGCGTCAGCAGCTCGGCTTCGGTGCTCACTGGATCACGAACTCCGTCACGAGAACGCTCTTCAGCTGCGGACCGTCCAGCACGTGGTCGAGGCGCATCCGGATGTCTTCCTTGAGCAGCACCTTGCCCTCGAAGCTGGTCAGATCTGCGACGCGGCGCGACGACACCAGCGTGAGCACGGCGTCGCGCACGGCGGAGTCGCTTCCCATCGCCTGCTCGCGGGCCTCCTCCGAAGCGAAGCCGAGCTCGAGCTTTAGCTTCAGCAGCATCGGGGTGCCGTCGTTGACGAGATTCGTGACGATCGGATCGAGGCTCCACAGCGGGCCCTTGCCATTCGCGTCCGGAGTTTCGCCGTGACCGCCGCCACCGCCGTGGCTGCGGCCGCCCGTTTTGCCGCTGCCGCCGTGGCCGGAGTCGGCGTGCTCGCTCTTGTCCTGATCTGCGGCTGCGGGTTCGGCGTCGCCGTGCGCGGACGCCGCGGGCGCGTCCTCGCTGTGCGGGTCTTCCGCGTGGTCCGCAGCCGCTGCAGCGCCGTGCCCGGTGTCGCCCTCCGCATCGCCCTCGGCGGGCTCGTCGGAGCCGTGCTCCGCTGACTCCTCGGCGGCCGGCGCGCCCTGCGAGGCGAACACGAACCAGCCGGTCGCGCCGCCGACGCCGATCGCGAGCCCGGCCACGGCCGGGATCAGCAGCGCGGCGAGGCGCTTCTGCTTGCCTGCGCCCGCGGCTGCTTCCGGGGCGGGGGGGACTTTCGGTTTCGCTGCGTCAGACATACGCGATCTCCCTCAGCTCCGACTAGCTCGCTGCGTAGCGGCTGCGCGCGTCGCGCGGCGCGCTGCCGGTCTCGATGCCGAAGTCCTTCAGCCGGCGCCAGAGCGTCGTGGTCGAGATGCGCAGCGCCGAGGCCGCGCGCTTGCGGTTCCAGCCGACCTGCTCGAGCGTCGCGAGGATGTGCTCGCGCTCGACCGATTCGAGGCTCGGGATCTCGCCGGGAGCGCTGCGCTCTTCGCCGCTCCGGATCCGTTGCGGCAGGTCCTGCGGCAGGATGCAGTCCGAGCTGCAGAGCGCGACGCCGCGCTCGATGCAGTTCTCGAGCTCGCGCACGTTTCCGGGCCACGCGTACGCGCTGAGCAGCGAGAGCGCTGCGGGGTCGATGCCGCGGATCGGCTTGCCCGAGCGGGCCGCGAAGCGCGCGAGGAAGAGATCGACGAGCAGAGCGATGTCCTCGCGGCGCTCGCGCAGCGGTGGGATGTGGATCGGGATCACCGCGAGGCGATAGTAGAGATCCTCGCGGAAGCGGCCGACCGCGACCTCCGCCTCGAGATCCTTGTTGGTTGCGGTCACCAGGCGCACGTCCACCCGGTGCGTCTGTTCGGAGCCGACCGGGCGGATCTCTCCGGTCTGCAGGAAGCGCAGCAGCTTCGCCTGCATCGAGAGCGGCATCTCCGCGACCTCGTCGAGGAAGACGGTCCCCTGATCGGCGGCTTCGAAGAGCCCCTTCTTGTGCGCCGTAGCCCCCGTGAAGGCGCCGCGGCGGTGACCGAAGAGCTCGCTCTCGAGCAGGGTCTCGGGGAAGGCCGCCGAGTTGACCGCGCTGAAGATGCGATCGCGGCGGCGACTCTGCTGGTGGATCGCGCGTCCGACCAGCTCCTTGCCGGTTCCGGTTTCGCCGGTGATCAGCGCCGTGCTCTCGGTGTCCGCGACGCGCGACACGAGTTCGAGCAGGTCCCGGATCGCGCGCGAGCGCCCGATGATCTCGACGCAGGGGCCGGCCGGCTGCGCCGGACTCGCGGCGCGCAGCTCACTGCGCCGCAGCGCGGCGTCGACGGTGTCGATCAGTGTGCGCGTCTCGAAGGGCTTCGAAAGGTAGTGGCGCGCGCCGAGGCGCATGGCCTCGACAGCGCCCTCGATCGTGCCGAAGGCCGTCATCACGACGACCTCGGTGCCCGGCAGCTCCTGTTTGATCTGCCGCAAGAGCTCGAGGCCGCCGTGGCCCGGCAGGCGGAGGTCCGTCAGCACGAGGCCGAAGCACTCGTCGCGCAGCACGACCTCGGCCTCTTCAGCGCTGCCGGCGGTCTCCACGTCGTAGCCCTCGTGCCGAAGCGCCAGCGCCAGCGACTTGCGCACGTTGGGCTCGTCGTCCACTACGAGAACCTTTGCCACGAAAACCCCCTAACGTCCGACCGGCTCGAGCGGCAGCCACAGAGAAACGCGCGCACCGCCTTCGTCGGCGTTGCGCAAGCGCAGGAAGCCGCCGTGGGCCTCTGCGGCCTCACGCGCGATCAAGAGCCCGATGCCGAGCCCGAGCGGCTTGGTCGAGTGGAAGCGCTGCGGCCCGGCGCGCAGGGCCCGCTCGTCGAAGCCCGCGCCGCTGTCGCGCACGTCGATGCGCAGGCCGCAAACGCCGAGGGAGTGCTGAGCGGCGACCGCGATCGCGATCTGCCCGCCCTGCGAAACCGCGTCGAGCGCGTTCTCGAGCAGGCTCGCGAGCGCCTCGCTCACGCGATCGGGGTCGACGTTCGCGAAGAGCTCTGCGTCGTCGACGCGCAGCTGGAGATCGATTCCCCGCTCGAGCCTCGGGTCGAGTGCGATCCGCCCCGCAATGCGCCGCACCAGCCCGCCGATCTCGACGCGGCTGCGTTCGAGGTTGCGCGCGCCGCGCAGCGCGCGCGAGACCGTGCGCTCGAGGCGCCGCGTCTCGTCGAGCGCGATCTCGCAGAGCTCGGATTCGCGGCTGCCAGCGGGCAGGCTGCGAGCCAGGGTCTCGACCGACTGGTGGATCGCGGTCAGCGGATTGCGCAGGCGGTGGGCGAGCGTGGCCGCATCGAGAGCGGAGAGCGCGGCCGGCCGCTGCTGCGGCAGATCGGCGGAGCTGGCGCCGGTCTCGGTCTGCGCGGCAGATCCTGCCGCCAGCCGCTTCCAATCCGAAAGCGCGCCCGGCTCGGATCCGGGGATCTGTGCCGTCGTGACCACTTTTCACCCCGCCTTTCAACTCGCACGGGATGTGCAAGTTGCACGTTTGGGATCGGCGGGGAGGCCGGCTGCTTGAGCGTCCGAGCAGGATTTTTTCGTTGCCGACGGAAGAATGCGCAGTCTGACCGAGGCCGGCTCGGGGTTTGTACGGACTGCGCTCCGCAGGAATCTGGAGTCACATGCATCAGTACTTCTACTGAGCCGATGCTTCCGGGTGCGCCATGCGGGGGCTTTCGCGCTGCAATCGGGCATTCGCGTTGAACGGGGAGCTTCGAATCGAAAGCCCGCCGCGGAGCCGATCGCTCAGGCTGAAAGCTGCCCGCTACTTCGCGCGCTGGAACAGGAACTCGACCGGGTGCGGAGCGGCTTCCGCCGGCACCAGACCGCCGGCTTCGGCTCCGCGCGCGCCGCTGCGCGCGATCGCCGAGACGCGCGCGGGATCGACCGCGCCGATCTCGACCAGATAGCGCACCGCCGCGATCGCGCGCGCCGCGGCGAGGGGCCAGCCGGCCTCTGCGTCCTCCCGCTGCGCCGGAGCGGCGTCCGGGTGCCCGATCACCGCGACCTCGTGCGGCAACGCGCGCGCGAGCTCGCCGATGTCGTCGAGCACGACGAGCGCCCCGGGCGCGAGCTCGGCGCTGCCCGGCAGGAAGAAGAGCTCGACCGCTGCGCGCAGGCGGAAGCCACGCGGCTCGCGCTCGATCGCGACCGCGCGCGAAAGGCCGCGCTCTTCGAGCGCGGCGCCGAGCCCCTCGAGCAGGCGGGCTTCGGAGTCCGCAGCGGTTTCGGGCTGCTGCGCTAGCGCGTCGCTCGCGGCGCCCTGCGCGGCGCGCGGGCCGAAGGCGCCCTGGAGCGAGCTCGTGATCTGCCGGAACTTCTGCGCGTCCGTGCGCGCGGTCGCGTAGAGCAGCACGAAGAACGCGAGCAGTAGCGTCATCAGGTCCGCGAGCGTGAGCGTCCACGCGGGGGCTCCGCGCGGGGTCTGGGATGCGCTGCAGCCCTCGTCCTCCACCGACTAGCGGTCTCGCGCAGCGCCGCTGCGCGCGCTCGGGGCGAGGAAGGCCTCGAGCTTGCTGCGCACCAGCGCGCTGTTCTCGCCGCGCAGGATCGCAGTCACGCCGACGGCGATCAGCTTCTTGCGCGCGACTTCTTCGTTCGTGCGGGTCTCGAGCTTCTCGGCAATCGGGCCGCAGACGACGAAGGCGAGCAGCGCGCCGTAGAAGGTCGTGAGCAGCGCAACGGCCATGCCAGGGCCGATCTTTTCGGGATCCGAGAGAGATTGGAGCATCTGCACCAGACCGATCAGCGTGCCGATCATGCCCATCGCGGGCGCGCTGCTCCCCATGAATCGGAAGATCTTCTGCCCCATCTCGTGCCGCTCGCGCGTGAATGCGATGTCGCTCGCGAGGATCGCAGTCACGGTCTCGGGCGGGAGTCCGTCCACCCCGAGGCGCACGCCGCGCGCGAGGAAGGGATCGCGGATCGGAATTCCGTCCAGCGCGACCAGGCCCTGCTTGCGCGTCTTCTGCGCCAGCTCGACGATCGCCGGCACCAGCTCCGCGCTCGGGCGGCGGCGGTCCGCAAACGCGTGCAGCACCAGAGCGAAGGCGCCGACGACGTTGCCGAGGCGCTGGTGGATCAGCGTGACCGCGAGCGTGCCTCCGAGCACGATCAGCGCCGAGGGCAGGTCGAAGAAGAGCGCCAGCGATCCGCCCATCGAGATGGCCCGCAGCAGGATCGCGATCGCGGCTGCGAGTCCGAGTGTGGTGGCGATGTCCATTCGGCTCCGGATCTCTCGGGCTGCGGGCGTCTCGACGCACTGCGGGCGACATACCTGAGTGTGGGCCCTGCGGCCCGCAGCCGCAGAGCGGCACCCGGAGCGGTATCGGCCTGCCGCGCCAGCGATCGCACCGGGTCTTCCCCCCGCTGCCCGGCTCGGGGCTTCCCCGGACAGCCCGGCTTCGCGCTGCGTTGGAACGGCTCTTGCTAAGGCGCCGGGGCGTGAGCGAGCAGAAGCGCATCCGGGCCGTGCTGATCGGAGGCGGGGGCCACGCGCGCGTGGTGCTCGATGCGCTCTGCGAGGGGGGCGGGATCGAGCTCTTCGGAGTCGTCGATCCGGAGCTCCCGGAGCAGACGCTGCTGGCCTTCGGCCTGCGGCATCTCGGCGGCGACGAAGTGCTTCCGGAGCTGCGCGCGCGCGGCGCCACGCACTTCGCGATGGGTCTCGGGGGCACGCACGACAACCGCCCGCGCCGCGATCTCTTCTTGCGCGCCGTGGCGGCCGGCCTCGCGCCGCTGCGGGTGCTGCATCCAAAGGCGATCGTGTCCCGGCATGCGCGGCTCGAGCCCGGGGTCACGCTGCTCGCGGGGGGGGTCGTGAACGCGGGTGCGGAGCTCGCGGCCGGCGTGCTGATCAATACCGGGGCCCTGGTCGAGCACGACTGCCGGATCGGCGCCCATGCCCACGTCGCGACCGGTGCGCGCCTCGCGGGGGCGGTGCGCGTCGGAGCGCTCGCGCACATCGGCGCGGGAGCGGTGGTGCTCCAGGGCCTCGTGGTCGGCGAGGGCGCGATCGTCGGCGCCGGTGCCGTGGTGCTCGAGGACGTCGCAGCGGGCGCGGTCGCGGTCGGGAACCCCGCGCGCGTCGCGCGCAGGAGCGCAGCGTGAGCGCCGCGGCGGAGCGCGACGACAACCCGCTCTGGATCTCGCCCGAGGCAAAGCTGCGCGAGGCGATGCAGCGCATCGACCGCAATCGGCGCGGCGCGGTGGTCGTGGTCGACATGGAGGGGCGCCTGCTCGACCTGCTGACCGACGGCGACCTGCGCCGCGCGGTGCTCGCGGGCACCGACCTCGAGCGGCCCGTGCGGGATCTCTTCGGGCGCCGCGAGGGCGGCCCCTACCGGGCGCCGGTCGTCGCGCGCGTCGGCAGCCGCGCGGCGACGCAGCGCCGGCTGCTGCGCCGCCACGGCATCCGTCACCTGCCGTTGCTCGATGCCGAGAACCGCGTCGTCGATCTCGTGACGCTGGAGCAGCTGGTGCCCGAGATCGACCCGAGCTTCGAGGCGGTCGTGATGGCCGGCGGGCGCGGCCAGCGCCTGCGCCCGCTCACCGATCACACCCCGAAGCCGATGCTGCCTGTCGGCGGCAGGCCGCTGCTCGAGCACACGCTCACGCGCCTGCGCGACGCCGGCGTGCAGACGGTGCACATCACGACACACCACGCGGCCGAGAAGATCACCCGCCACTTCGGGGACGGGCGCGGTCTGGGCCTCGAGCTGCGCTACCTGAACGAGGAGCGCCCGCTCGGCACCGCGGGTTCGCTGCGCCAACTCGCGCGCGCGACGGCGCCCTTCCTCGTGATCAACGGCGACATCCTCACGAGCGTCGATTTCCGTGCGCTGCTCGTCTACCACCGCGAGCAGGGCGCCGAGCTCACGCTCGCGACGCGGCGGCACGACATCGACATCCCCTACGGGGTGGTCGAATGCCGTGGCTCGCGCGTCGAGAGCCTGCGCGAAAAGCCGCGCTTGTCGTTCTTCGTGAATGCGGGGATCTACCTGGTCGAACCGTCGGCGCTGGATCTGCTTCCGGCGGAGGACGCCTATCAGATGACCGACCTGATCGACGCGCTGCTCGCGCGCGGCCGGCGCGTCGCGAGCTTTCCGATCCTCGAGTACTGGCTCGACATCGGGCGCCCGCCCGATTATCAGCAGGCGCAGGTCGATTTCCAGGACGGGCGCCTCGAATGAAGCTGCGATGAGCGCAGCTGCCCTGGCTCCGGAGTTGCCCGAGATCCGGATTCCGCTCGCGGTGCCGCAGCTGGGCCGACGCGAGCAGGAAAGCGTCGCGGCCTGCCTCGCGAGCGGCTGGGTCGCCGGGGCAGGGCCCTGGCTGCAGCGCTTCGAGTCGGCGCTGGCGGCGCGGGTACGGCGCCCGCACGCGGTCGCGACCGCGAGCGGCACCGCGGCGCTGCACCTCGCGCTGCGCGCGCTGCGGATCGGAGCGGGCGATCTGGTGCTCCTGCCCGCGATCACTTTCGTCGCGCCTGCGAACGCGGTGCGCTACTCGGGTGCGGCGCCGGTCTTTGCAGACGTCGATCCGATCACCTGGCAGCTCGATCCGAGCCAGCTCGAGGAGTTCCTGAGCATCCGCTGCCGGCGCAGCGGCGCGGACTGGGTCGAGCGCGAGAGCGGCGCGCGCTTGCGCGCGCTGATCGCAGTGCACGTGCTCGGGCATCCGGCAGCGCTCCCGGAGCTGCGGGCGCTCGCGGACGAGAACGGACTCTGGTTGATCGAGGACGCCGCAGAAGCGCTCGGAGCGTCCTGCGCGGGGGCTCCGGTCGGCAGCGTGGGCGACGTCGCGTGCTTCTCGTTCAACGGCAACAAGACCGTGACCGCGGGCGGCGGCGGAATGCTCGTGACGGGAGACGCCGCGCTGGCCGCGCGCGTGCGTTACCTCGCAGCGCAGGCCAAAGACGATCCGGTCGAGTACGTGCACCGCGAGATCGGCTTCAACTACGCGCTCTCGAGCCTGCAGGCCGCACTCGGCCTCGCTCAGCTCGAGCAGCTCGATGCGTTCGTCGCGCGCAAGCGCGCGATCGCGCGCCGCTATGCCGAGGAGCTCGCGGATCTGCCTGGGGTCTCGTCGCCGGCCGAGGCGCCGTGGGCGGAGAGCTCCTGCTGGCTCTCGGCGCTGCGCGTGGATGCGGCGCGCTTCGGCTGCGATCGGCACGAGATCGCGCGCGCGCTGCGCGCGCAGGGCATCGAGACGCGGCCGCTTTGGCAGCCGCTGCACCGGAGTCCGGCTCACGCAGGGGCGCAGACGGCGACGCCGCGCGGCTGTCCGGTTGCCGACGCGGTGCAGGCCGAGGTGCTCTGCCTGCCGTGCAGCAGCGGGCTCGGCGCCGAGGCTCAGGGCGAGGTGATCGCGGCCCTGCGCGCCTGCTCGCGGGCGAGCAGCCAGCCCGCGAGCTCGAGGTCGAAGGGCGTGTCGATGTCGACCGAGCGCTCGCGCGGCATCACCAGCGCGTAGGTCCGTTCGTTGTAGAAGCTGCGCGCGCCCTGCAGGATCTCCCGGCGCGCGAGATACACGGCCCCGTTCAGCGCAAAGGCCTCCGGCAGCTCCTGTCGCGTCGGAACTTCCGGACGGTCCGCGAGGAAGTCGATCAAGCGGCCGTCCGGCTCGATCCGCTTCGACCAGAATGGATGCGCAGCTGCGGGCGTGACCGACACCACAGAATCGACGCCGGGCTTCTCTGCGAGCTCGAAGGCTGCCTCGACGTCCGCGGGCGCGCGCAGCGGAGAGGTCGGTTGCAGGGTGACGAGCCACTCGGGGCGATAGTTCTCGTGCGCGGCGAGCCATGCGAGCGCGTGCAGCAGCGGGTCGATGCCCGGAACGCGATCGCCCGCGAGCGCGGCCGGGCGCAGGAAGGGCACTTCGGCGCCGGCGCTGCGCGCGGCGGCTGCGATCTCGGGGCAATCGGTGCTGACGACTACGCGCTCGACGCCGCGCGCGTTGCGCGCGCAGTCGATGCTCCAGGCGATCAACGGGCGACCGCAGAGCAGCGCGAGATTCTTGCGCGGAATGCCCTTCGATCCCGCTCGCGCGGGGATCAGCGCGAGCACGCGGCCTCTACCGGCACTGCGACGCGGCGCGCGGCCACCGGGCGCAGCGCGCGCGCGAGCCCGAGGCAGCCGGCTTCGATCAGGTCGAGCGCGCGCTCGAAGTCGAGCGGGGTGCCCGCGAAGGGATCCGGGATCTCGGCGGGGTGCGGCGCGTCGACGAAGTCCGGCAGCGAGCAGACCGCGGCCGGGCTGCCGGCCGGGCGCTGCGCGAGGATCTGCGCCTGGTGCCAGGGGCCCATGCCGACGATCACGTCGAAGTGCGAGAAGTCCTCGCGGCGCAGCCCGCGCGCGATGTGGGCGCGCAGGTCGTAGCCGCGCGCGGCCGCCACTGCTACCGCGCGTTCGTCGGCTCCGCTTCCGGAGTGGACGTCGCGCAGGCCGGCGGAGGCGACGCAGGCCGGCAGCCGCGCGCCGGGCCTGCTTCCGAGCGTGCGCAGCACCGCTTCGGCCATCGGCGAGCGGCAGATGTTTCCGGTGCAGACGAAGAGCACGCGCAGGGGCGGTGTCTCGGCGCTCAGTAGGTCCATCGTTTCACCAGCAGGCGCTCGCGCTCGGGTGCGCGCGCGAGCAGCTCTGCGATGTGCGGGCCAGAGTGCCCGTCGCCGAAGGGCTGTGCGATGTGCGAGATCTGCTCGCGCAGCGCGCGGTCGCAGAGACAGCGCCGCAGGGCCTCCGCGATCGCCGCGCGTTCGTGCGGCACGAAGCTCACGTTCGCGGCGTGCTCGCGGCCGCCCTGGCGCCGGCCGACGTTCACGACTGGCAGCCCGAGGAAGGGCGCCTCGAGCAGGCCCAGGCTGCTGTTGCCGACCAGCACGGAGGTCTCGCGCAGCAGGTTCACGAAGAGGTCCCGGGGCAGCGTCGGGATCGGCTTCAGCTGCGGATGGCGCTCCGCGAACTCGCGGATCACTTCGAGCATCGCGCGGCTGCCGGCGTCCGAGTTCGGCTGGCCCACGAGCGCGCTGCAGCCCTGCGCGCTCACCGCTTCGAGCGTCGTGCGCAGCTGATCGGCGCCGCAGGCGCTCTCGCTGCTGATCACGTGCTGGATCACCAGTACGAGCGGGCCGCTGCCGAGCTCGATCCCGAGCTGCTTCGAGAGCTCGCTGCGCGAGATCCTGGGTGCCTCGCGGATGCGGTCGAGCGCGGGATTTCCGACCGCGTGTACGCGCCACGGCTCCTCGCCGAGGCGGCGCACGCGCTCCGCACTCTGCTCCGAGAGCGTGAAGTGCAGATGGGCGAGCTTCGTGACCGCGTGGCGCACCGAGTCGTCGACGTTTCCGACGGCGAGGTCGCCTCCGGCCAGGTGGGCGACCGGCACGTTCTGATAGGCGCCGACCAGCGCCGTCGTGATGGCCTCTTCGCGATCGCCACACACGAACAGGAAGTCGGGCGCCTGGCGCGCGACGCACTGGGAGAGGCCGAGCAGCTGCACCGCGGCGCCGCGCAGGCGACCCGAGCCGCTGTCGGAGTCGAACAGGCTCTCGATCCGCTCGACCACGCGGAAGCCGTCGCGCAGCGCCCAATCGGCGCTCGCGCCGAAGCGCGAAGAGAGGTGGGCGCCGGTCAGGCAGAGCTCGAGCTCGAGCTCGGGATGCGCCTCGACCGCGCGCATCACCGGATACAGGATGTCGTACTCGGAGCGGATTCCGCTGACGACGAGGACGCGGCGGCGCACGAGCTCCATTCCGTCATTCGCGCGGCGAGTCTCGGGGCCTCGGGCGCGGCAGCGACTGCGCTGGCAGATTCGAGTTGCGGGGGGCCTTCGCTGAACACGTCGCTCCAGTGCCGCAGCATCCAGAGATCGCGCCGCACCGGTACGGGCTCGATCGGCTCGCCGCGCAGCAGCTTGAGCAGCACCGCGAACCAATTCTCGGTCGCGCGCATCGACAGCGAGAGGCCGCCCGGAATGCGGGGATTCACCTCCGTGAAGGCGACCGAGGCGTCCGGCGCGAGGAAGCACTGCAGGTTCACGATCCCGAAGCAGCGTGCGGCCGCGAGCAGCCGGCGCGCCTCGCGCTCGACCGCGGGCTCCTGCAGCACGCGGGCCTTGATCGCGAGGCCCGACTCCACCGCGAGGCGCTCGCGCTGCACGAGATAGATCGGTTCGCCGCTCGCAGCGCAGAGCGCATCGACCGAGATCTCGCGGCCCACGAGCAGCTGCTGCGAGAGCAGACCCTCCGGCAGCGGACGGCCATCCGGCGGCGCGCGCCGGATCCCGGCGCCGCCGCGCCCGACGCGAGGCTTGAGCAGCTCGTACTCGTGCTGCAGCGAGGTCGCGGGCGTCGGAATTCCGTGGCGCCGGAAGAATCGGTAGGTCTCCCACTTGTCGGCGAAGATCGCCAGCGTCTCGGGCGGCGAGATCGGCACCGCGATTCCGTGCGCTTCGAAGCGCGCGCGGTGTTGCGACCAGAAGGCCAGGCCCTCGTGGATGCTCGGCAGCACGATCTCCACACGCTCGCGCAGGCACAGCTCGAGGAAGAGCTCGGGGCCGCGCAGCTCGCGGTAGGGGGGAACCAGCAGGCAGCGGTCCACGAGTGCTGCGCCGACGGCCGTGGGATCGACCTCGAAGGCGACGATGCGGCCCGCGACCTCGCGCAGCGCGGGCAGCAAGGTCGGCCACGCGGGGCTGCCGACGGCTTCGACCCACAGCGTCGGGCCTGTCATCTCGAGCGCGCCTCCGGCCGAAACGGGGTACGGCGGCCCTGCGGGCCGCGGGAGGAAACGTGGGCGTCGTCCTGGTCGTTGCGCCGCATCCCGACGACGAGACCCTCGGCTGCGGCGGTACGCTGCTGCGCCACGCGGCCGCGGGCGACGAGCTGCACTGGGTGATCGCGACGTCGATGCACGCCGCGGCCGGCTTTGCTCCCGAGCGCATCGCGGCGCGCAGCGACGAGATCGCGAATGTCGCGCGCGCCTACGGCATGAAGGGGGTGCACGCGTTCGGCTGGCCGACGACCGCGGTCGACGCGATTCCCGTGGCCGAGCGCGTCTGCGCCGCGGCGCGCATCCTGGCCGAGCTGCGGCCGCAGCGGCTGTATCTGCCCTTCGCCGGCGACGCGCACAGCGACCATCGCGGCGTCGCGGAGGCCTTCGCCTCGGCGGCCAAGCCCTTCCGGCGCCCGGAGCTCGAGCAGGTCCTCGCCTACGAGACGCTCTCCGAGACCGAGGCCGGTGGGCTGCACGCGCTGGCTCCCTTCCACCCGCAGCTCTTCGTCGAAATCGCGCGTTTCCTCGAGCGGAAGCTCGAAATCCTCGAGGTCTACGCCGGCGAGCTCGGGGAGTTCCCGTTCCCGCGCAGCCGCGAGGCCGTGCTGGCCCAGGCCCGGCTGCGCGGGGCGCAGTCGGGATTCCGCGCGGCGGAGGCCTTCCAGCTGCTGCAGGCGCGCAGCCCGGACCTGCTCGGGTAGACACTCGATCGGGCGATCGGGGATCTCCCGGAGTCGTGAAGCTGCCCGCTCTCGTGCAGCGCCTCCGCGCTCAAGCGCGCGCGCAGGCGGCCGACCCTTGCAGCATGGCTGCATCCGAGCTGCGTGTTCCGCCCCGCTGCACCGTGATCGCCGAAGCCGGCGTGAACCACGACGGCGATCTCTCGCGCGCGCGCCAGCTGGTCGAGGTCGCGGCCGCGGCCGGCGCAGACGCGGTCAAGTTCCAGACCTTCCGCGCTGACTGTGTGGCCGGAGCCGCGGCGCCGACGGCCGCCTATCAGCTCCGCACGGGCGCGCGGGATCAGCGCGAGCTCTTGCGCGCGCTCGAGCTCGATCTCGCGGGCTTCCGGGAGCTCGCCGCGCTCTGCGCGCAGCTCGGCATCGAGTTCCTGTCGACGCCCTACGACGAGGAGTCCGTCGAGCTGCTCGCGGCGATTCCGGTCGCGCGCTTCAAGGTCGCGTCGGGCGAAATCACGAATCCGCGCCTGCTGCGCCGGATCGGGCGCTGCGGTCGACCGGTGATCCTCTCGACCGGGATGGCGAGCCTCGCCGAGATCGAGCGCGCGCTCGGCTGGCTGCGCGATGCAGGCGCGGGCGCGGTGACGCTCCTGCACTGCACCTCGAGCTATCCGACGCGGCCCGAGGATTGCCACCTGCGCGCGATGCAGACGCTGCGGGATCACTTCGGGCTGCCGGTCGGCTATTCGGATCACACGCTCGGCTGGGAAGTTGCGTGTGCGGCCGTAGCACTCGGCGCGGTTGCGATCGAGAAGCACTTCACCCTCGACCGCACGCTTCCGGGGCCGGACCACCAGGCCTCGCTCGAGCCCGCGGAGCTCGCGGCGCTGGTGTGCGCCGTACGCGTCGTCGAAGCCGCGCTGGGCCAGCCCGAGAAGCGGCCGAGGGCCGCCGAGCGGGAGGCGCTGCAGCTCGCGCGGCGCGGCCTGCAGGCCGCGCGCGACCTGCCCGCGGGCGCCCGCCTCGGGCCGGCCGACCTCTGCGAGCGCCGCCCCGCGACCGGCATCGACGCCAGCGAGCTCGATCGCGTGGTAGGGCGCAGGTTGCGCGTGCCCGTCTGCGGCGGCGCTTCGCTGCACTGGGAGCATCTCGCCTAGCCTCGTTCTCAGTTGCGGCGTGCCGCGCGGCGGATGTTCACCGGGATCGCGCTCTGGCGGCAGTGCCCGGAGTAGGGCTCGAAGTCGCGGTCGCAGGCGATCAGACGGTTGGTGCAGGCGCCCTGCGCGGGATCGCCGGCGAGGTCGTCGCGGCCCGGCAGCGTGCCCCAGGAATGCGCCATCGCGATCACGCCGTGCGGAAGAGTCTCGTCCTCGCGCGCGAGCGCGCAGATGCGGCCGTGATCGGATTCGATCTCGACGAGATCGCCCGTTGCGAGGCCCGCATCGCGCATATCGCCGAGGTTCATGAAGGCCGGATTTCCGGGGCCGCGCGTGCGCAAGGCGTCGAGGTGGACGCCGGTCGAATTGAAGACCTGCCGCATGCGGCGGCTGATCAGGCGGTGGCTGAAGTGCGCGCCTTCGCGGTAGCCGGCTCCGGGGACGATCGGCTCTGTGCGGATCGCGCGCAATTCCTCCACGAGCTGCGCGGGCGCCAGTTCGAGGCGCGCGGTATTCGCGGGATCGGCGGGAAGCGCATCGCGTCGAGCCGATTCGAAGATCGCGCCGCCAGGATGCTTGCGAAGCTCCGCAAGCGACACGCAGGCGTCCGCGCATTCGAGCTCCATCAGCGCCTCGGTCGTGGGCTTGTTCGCGAGGTCGACGGGGCGGCCGCCGCCTGGCCCTTCGAAGACTCCGCGCCCGAGCGAGAGCGGCACGCCCATGCGCTGCGCAAGCCCGTAGAAGAACTCCCATTCATCGAGCACGTCGCTTTCGGCCTGGACCAGCGCCGGCGTGAATTGCGCAAAGGGCTCGCGGAAATACCACTCGAGGTGGCGCGTGTAGTCGGGCTTCTCGAGCGAGAGCTTGCAGCCGATTACGAAATCCGCGAGCTCGGCGGTCGGAGTCATCTGCACGTCGAGCACGACGAGCAAGTCGAGGGCTTCGAGCGCGCGCACGACCTTCTGCTGGTCGGGAAACGCTACCGCGGGGTTGCCGCCATTGCAGATGAATGCGCGGATCTGGCCCTCACCGGGCGTCAGGATCTCGTCGGCGAGCGCGGCCGTCGGCTGCTCGTAGAAGAACGAGCGAAGCCCGCGCACGCGCGGACCGGGGATCTTGCCCCAGAAGGGCCGCGGCGGAAGCGGCTGCGCGCGCCGCGGAACCGAGCGCGTGAGCACGCCGGCGTGGCCGAGCGGATCTCCGGCTCGCGCGTGACGGCCACAGCTCGTGTTGAGCGCGCAGACCAGCAGCTCGGTCGCGAGCGGATGCGGCGCCATGTTCGCGCCGGTGCCCGCGACCGCCGAGCCGCGCGGCCCGCGCGCATAGAGCCGTGCGGCCCGGACGACCTCGGCCTGCGGAACGCCGCTGCGCCGCTCGACGTAAGCGAGCGTGTAGGGCTCGACCGCCTCGCGCAGCGCATCGAGTCCACTCGCGTAGGCGGCCACGAAGTCCCGATCGAAGCGCGCTTCGGAGAGGATCACGCGCATCATCCCGGCGAGCAGCGTCGGATCCTCCCCGGGCCGCACCGCCAGGTGCACCGCCGCGAGCTGCGCGAGCTCCGTGCGGCGCGGATCGATCACGATCAGCTGTAGCCCGCGCCGGAGATAGTCGCGAAGATAATCCCAGGTATTCGCGCAGGGGAGCTTCAGGTGCTCGCTGCTGAAGGATTGCAGCGGATTGCCGCCGATGAAGAGCGCGACGTCCGACGTCGCGATGTCCTGGTGGCCCGCCATCCAGCCGCCGTGCAGCGCACGTGCCATCGACTTCGCGGGCTGGTCGATCGTGACGGTCGTGTAGAGCGAGGGCGATCCGATGCCGTCGAGCCAGCTGCGCGAGATCCCGTAGCCGACGTTGGTCCACGATTTGGTGCCGTTGTAGAGCGCAATCGCGCGCGGCCCGTGCTCGCGCAGGATTCGCGACAGTTTCTCGGCGATCTCGTCCAGCGCGCGCTCGCTCGCGATGGTCTCGAAGCTCCCGTCGGCTCTCCGCCGCAGCGAGCTGCGGATGCGCTCGGGGTGGTCGTGCTGCTCGAGCAACTGCCGCCCCTTCTCGCAGGTGAAGCCGCGGGAGATCGGGTGGTCGCGATCTCCGCGCAGCGCCACGGCGCGCCCGTTCTCGACGTCGACTTCGATGCCGCAGAGCGCATGGCAGAAGCGGCAGTAGGTCTTGTGCGTCTGCATCGCTTGCCTCACGGCGCGCCAAGGCGACGCAGCGCCTCGGCGTGGAGCTCCGCGGGCAGCGGTCCTCTCGCGGCAGCCGCGACGTTCGCCTCGAGGTGTGCGAGCTTGGCAGTGCCGACGATCGTCGTGTGCAGACCGGCGTGGCCGAGCGCGAAGCGCAGCAGGAACTCCATGCGCGAGAGGCCGCCGAGGATCTCGTCGAGGCGCGCGCTCTGCCACATGTCGCGGCGTTGCTCCGAGAAGGGGCGCCAGAAGGACGGCTTCTGCAGGGCGTCGTGATCGGGCGCGGGCGCGCCGCGCGCGACGCCACCGCGGATGATCGTGCCCGCTCCCGCTGCTGCTGCGCGCTGGATCACGGCCTCGTGCTCGCGCTGCAGCGCGGAGTACGGGATCTGGAAGACGTCGAAGACGCCCATCGCAATGTGATCCGCGAGGTCGGGCAGCGTGCTCGACATGCCGAGGAAGCGAACCTTGCCCTCTTCGCGCAGCCGCTGCATCGCCTCGACGCTGCCATGCTTCTCGAGCAGCGCGCGCGATGGGCTCGAATGTAGCTGCACGAGATCGAGGCGATCGGTGCGCATGCGCGAGAGGCTCTGTTCGACGCCCGCGCGGATGTTCGCAGGGCTGAAGTCGTGCTCGAGTCGCCCGTTCGCGAGCTTCGGTTCGCGGCCGACGATACAGCCGCACTTGCTCGCGAGGAAGAACTCGCTGCGGCGACGGGAGAGGTGCGCGCCGATCAGCGCTTCGGATTGGCCGTAGTCGGGCGCGGTATCGATCAGGTTGATCCCGAGATCGAGCACCGAGTTCAAGAGCCGCTCGGCGTCGAGGCTCGATCCACTCGGGTCGAAGCCCGCAAGCTCCATCGCACCGAAGCCGAGGCGCGTGGTCGCGTAGCCCGTGCGCCCGAGAATCGCCGTCGGAAGTGATCCCTGCGTCTGTTGCATCTCTTAGACTGACCCCGCTTTCCACCGGACAGGAGATGCCATGGCCCAGAATCCCATGACCGAGCAGGAATTCAAACAACTTCGGAGATTCATCAACCGCCTGCGTCTGCGAGCCCGCTCGCCGCGGCGTGGACCAGACGAGCCGCTGAGCGATCAGAGCCGTCCGGCCGCGACCTCCTTGCAGCGCGACGTCGACCCGAAGGGCTGGAATTCGGCTTCCTCGACCTCTGGGAGTTGCGCACCCCGGGGGCGGGCTCGGCGCGCAGGCCTGGTTCTGAGTGTCACTTTTTCCGCCGTCCGGGGCACTCACTTCCCGGGTTGGGGGAGGCGAATGGCGGAATTCTGGATCTACCTGTTTGGGAGCGCGTGCACGCTCCATTGCGCGATCAGCATCGCGCGGCTGCTGCGCAGCCCAGCGGAGCCGGGGCTGCGCGCGCGAGACGCTGCGGGGCGCAGCCGGCTGCTGCGGATCGACCGGCGTCGCGAGCGCCGCGGCCGCCGTACCTTGGATGCGCGGGCCGCCCGAAACGCGGAATCCGCGGCCGACTACTCGTCCGCCGAAGCGAGCTGGACCACCGCGCGGTTGCGCCCGGAGTGCTTGGCCGCGTAGAGGCAGCGGTCGGCGCGCTGCATCAGCAGTGCCGCGTCGGCGCTGCGCAAGTCTTCGACACAGGCTCCGCCGATACTCACGGTGACCGAGATCGTCGCTGCCTCGGCCTGCAGCTTCGCGTTCTCGATTGCGCCGCGCAGGCGCTCAGCGGCAATCTCCAGACCCGGGCGACTGCACTGCAACGCGACGGCGAATTCCTCTCCGCCGTAACGCGCGCTGATCTCGCTGCCGCGGATCGCCTTGCGCAGCGTCTGTGCGACGAGCTTCAAGACTTCGTCGCCGATGGGATGGCCGTAGCTGTCGTTGACGCGCTTGAAGTGGTCGACGTCGAGCATCAGGATGCCGAAGGGCAGCGGCCGGCTCGCAAGTGCGGCTTCGTCCATGCAGCGCTGCAGGAATGCGTCGAAGCAGGCCCGGTTCGGGATGCCGGTGAGCGCGTCGGTGGTGGCGCGCTCCCCGAGCTCGTGGGTCTTGCGCTCGAGCGTCTCGCTGTACTGATGCAGCCCTGCGAGCTCAGAGGCCAGGTGCAGGCTCTCGCGAGCGATCTGCTGCTGCGCCGCTTCCAGGACCTCCTGCATGCGGACGCTCTGCACGCGCAGCTCGAGCGCGTCGGCGGTCTCCGCGATTCCACTCTCGAGGTCGAGCAGCAGGCTCTCGAGCGTCTGTGCGTCGATCCCGTGCTCGCTCTCCGCGAACTCCTGGAGAGCTTCCATCGCCGCGGCCGCGTCGCGTCCGCAGACGAGCTCTTCACAGTGTGCGGCGAGCTGCACCAGCTGCGCGAGCTCGATGACCTGCGGCTCTGCTTTCGCAGGCGTGGCCGGGAACTGGCTAGCGCACTGGATCGCATCGCAGAGCAGCTCCGGCAGCGACCAGTGACGCAGCAGCGCCGCACCTACCGCCGCGCCATCGAAGCCGAAGACAGCGCGCTCGTCGTCGGCGCTCGGCCACGCGCCGGCGGCGCGCTGGACGACCTCGGCGTAGCGCTTCGGAAGGGTCTGCGAGAGCACGAGGCGGCCCAGCTGCGAGAGCAGGCCGCACAGAAAGGCCTCGTCCGCGAGCGGCGATTTCCGGTGCAGCGCAAACGCGCGCGCGGCAACCGCTCGGACGACGCTGCGCCGCCAGAGCGCGCGCAGGTCGACGGCGCCGCGACCGTCCTGCGGGAATGCGGACACGATCGAGCAGCTGAGCGCCATCAGCTTGACCGAGCGCATGCCGAGCAGCATCGCGGCTCGCGAGAGCTGGGTGACCGGCGTGCGGTTTCCCGCCGCCGAGGAATTCGCGAGCTTGAGCAGTCGGCCCGAGAGCACGGGGTCGAGTGAGATCACGCGCACCAGCGCGTCTATGCTGCAGTCCTCGCGCTGCGAGACGCGCATCACCTCGGCCGCGACCGCGGGCACCGAGGGCAGCGTGTCGGCGCGCTCGAGCAGCTTGGCGAGGAGGGCCTCCGGAGTCTGCATCGGGGCGAAGCTCCTGCGTGCTGGAAAGGTCCCTCTGTATCGGGGATCGTCCCCCGGGCTTGAGGGGATTCACGGGCACTGAAAGCGTGCTTCCCTGTCCTCGAGAGGGGCGCCCGGGTCTCGGATCGGGGGTGTAGGATTCCGCGCGTGATCGGGATTCGCGAGCTCGGGGCGCTCTGTGGCAGGGCCGCGTGCGGCGCGCTCTGCGCGGCTGCGGTCGCGGCGCAGCCGGTGCTTCCGCAGGCCGACGGGCAGCGCCACGAAGGCGTCGCGTCCTGCGCGGGTGCGCCCTGTCACGGCAAGCTCGGGCCCGGCAAGGGAGCGGTCTGGCAGAGCGAGTACACGCTCTGGAAGCAGGAAGATCAGCACGCGAAGGCCTATCAGCACCTCTTCGACCAGAAATCCAAGCAGATCGCCGCGAGCCTCGGGATCGGGGCGGCGCACGAGTCGGCGCTCTGCCTCGACTGCCATGCGGATCATGTGCCCGCGCAGCGCCGCGGCGCGAAGTTCGATCTCGCGGGCGGCGTCGGCTGCGAGGCCTGTCACGGCGGCAGCGAGGGCTGGCTGAAGCCGCACGATTCGGGCCGCTCCCGCGCAGACAATCTGCGCGACGGGATGTACCCGACCGACGATCCCTTGCTGCGTGCCGAGCTCTGCAGCTCCTGCCACATCGGCACGCGCGACAAGCTCGTCGGCCATCGCCTGATGGGCGCGGGCCATCCGCGCATCAGCTTCGAGCTGCAGGTCTTCTCGCTGACCCAGCCCGCGCACTTCGACTCCGAGACGACGGCGAAGCGCTACCCGCCGCGCGGGAAGCGCGCGGCCGAGGGCGCGCAGTTCTGGGCGATCGGGCAGGCGGTCGCGGCCCGGCGGCTGCTCGAGCTGTTCCTGGACGCGGGGCGCGGGCACGACGGCGTCTGGCCCGAGCTGGTGCTATTCGACTGCCACGCCTGTCACCACCCGATGAGCGAGGCCCGCTGGCGCGCGCGCGCGAGCACCGGCCTCGGGCCCGGCGTCCCGCGGCTCTCCGACGCGAGCTTCCTGATGCTGCGGCACGGGCTGGTTGCAGCCGCGCCGGAGCAGGCCGAAGCGCTGCGCGGCGAGCTCCGCGCGCTGCACCAGGCCACCGCGAAAGGGCCGGCCGAGGCGCAACAGGCCGCGCAGCGGATGCTGGCTCGCCTGCAGACCGCGATCGCGACCCTCGACGCGTGGAAGCCAGACGCCGCCGCGATCCGGCGCGTGCTCGACAGCCTGCTCGCCGAGGGCGCCTCGGGCGAATATCTCGACTACGCCGCGGCCGAGCAGGCCGCGCTCGCGGTTCAGGCGCTGGCCGACAACCTGCGGCAGCAGGGCGCGCTTTCGGCGCAGCGGGCCGGCTCCCTGATCGACGCGGCGCTGAAATTCGCAGAGCAGCTCGACAATCCCGAAAACTACGACCGCGCGCGCGCCTCGGCGGCGTTCGAGAAGCTGCGCAAATTGCTGTGATCCCGCGCGCCCGCGGGCGCGCGATCAGGGCGGGCAGCGATCGCGGGGTCCGCCGCTCGCCCGCGCAGCGCTCGGGATGGATTCCTCGTCCTCGACGGTCCAGACGCGCTCGTCGTCGCCGAGATACAGCTGCTGCATCTCCTCGAGGTCGAAGGGCCGCGAGCCGACGCGGCCGAAGACCGCGATCTGGTGGCCGGTCTCGTCGACCGCGCGGTCGCGTTCGAGGGGGCGCGAGAGCGAGAGCGCCGGGGAGGCAGTCTTGCGCCACGCGATCAGCTCGGGTTTCGGCTCGGGGCTGAAGCCGTAGAGGCGCGGCTGACTCTCGGGCGAAGTCAGCTGCAGCACCTTGAGGCCGTTCACGCCGTCGGCGACGTAGGCGAAGAGCGAGGCGTTGGTCGTCGAGACGATCACGTCGCGCGCGTCGGAGAGCTGGCCGCCCGCGTCGAAGCGCTGCGCGATGCGCGGCTCTTCGGGGCGCTCGACGTCGATGATCACGAGACCCTCGCGGCCCGCGGCAACGTAGGCGTAGGTGCGCGAGACGAAGACGCGCCGCGCGTCGGCGAGGCGCACGCTCGAGCCGGGCAGGAGGCGCGGTGCGGCGGGGTTCGTCACATCGACGACCTTGAAACCCTCGAGGTCGACCGCGAAGAGGTAGCGGAATTGCTGCATCGACGCGCGCGGCTTGATCAGCGGGATCCGCGCGAGCGCCTTCGGCTGCAGCGGGTCGTTCAGGTCGACGACGATGATGCCGGTGTCGGCCGAGACGTAGAGCAGGTGCCCCGCGAAGTGCGCATGCCGCGCGCCATCCAGCAGGCCGCCGGGATTCCAGGTCAGTGCGCGCTCGAAGAAGTTGTTGCGCGGCTCGAAGTCGCCGAGGGTCTCGACGTTCACGAGGATCAGGCCCTCTTCGGAGTCGGTCACCGCGGCATAGCTGTAGATCGGGTGCATCGCCTGCTCGAGGTTCTCGGGAAACGCCTCGCGAACCTGGCGGTTGCGCTCGGGGCGGATCGGCTGGGTCGTCGGCAGCGCAACGCAAGTCGCGTTGCGTGACTTCACGCGCAGGTTCTGGCCCAGCGGCGAGAAGGGCGCCGTGACCACGCGCTCCGAGAAGCCCTTGTTCGCGACCGACGCGACGTCGTAGGCCTGCATGCCGCGCGGGCCCTCGGCCGCGTAGAGGTACTCGCCGCGCAGCTGCAGGCAGCCGACCGGGCCCGAGCCGTGGCCGTAGGTTCCGTCGTAGATCGCGTGGCCTCCGAAGCTCCCCTGGAAGAAGCGCCGCAGCGAGGCGACCCAGCCGGGGTCCGCGTCGAGTGCGCCCGGGCTCGGCCGCGTGAGTTCGCGGCCGCGCGCCTCGTGCTCCGCGAACCAGTCGGGATAGGCGTACCGGTGCAGGTAGCTCCCGAGTACGGCCTGCGGCTCGTCCCACTCGGTGACCTGGATCGCGGAGAGATGGCGCTCGCCTCCGACCCACGCGTTGTAGCCGGTGAAGTTCACGAAGTTCGTGCCGAGCAGCAGCAGCTGCGCCATCAGCGCATTGTTGTCGTTGCGCTGCGAGACGTGGCAGTCCGTGCAGGTCTTGGTCTCGGTCTTGCGCACCGTGTGCGGGAAGTGCGGCGCAAAGGCCTGCGCGCTGAAACCGCCGGCCGAGACCGGCGGCTGCTGCTGGTAGATGCGGTTGCGGTTGATGTCGGTCGACGAGAGCACCAGCGCCGAGGACGAGCGCACCGGCGCGATGATGCCGTTTTTCGCCTCGCCGTGGACGCCCAGCTGGAACATCTCGTCGCGCGCGACCTGCGGGTTGTAGGTCGCGAAGTTGCGCGTCTCGCCGCCCTCGTAGTGGTGGCGCTCGGTCTTCCAGTTGGCCTGGATCGGCAGGTGGCAGCCGCCGCAGCTCGTGACCCACGACGAGTGGCAGCTGAAGCAGGCCAGCTTCTCGTCGTCGTGCGCGCGTTCGCAACCCGAAGCCGCCTCGCCCCAGCGCTGGCCGGGCCCGCGCTCGAGGGTCTTCGCGCGCGCGGCCTTGGCGTTGTAGGCCGGATGGCCCCTGGTCACGGTGTCGATCACCTGCGTGACTTCGATCTCTGTGTGCGGCGGCAGGACCAGGCGCTGGTACAAGCGCTCGCCGCGCCAGACGAAGCGCGCGCCGCCATCCGCGTTGCGCAAGAAGCTGAGGTCGTTGCCGCCCGGCGGTGCCGCGGGGCCCGATGTGCGCAGCGTCGGCCGCGCGCGGCTGGTGCCGTGGCAGTCCGCGCAGCCGATCTCGACCGCGGCCGCGACCTCCCCTTTCAGGAAGCCGTCGCCGTGCGAGTCCTGTGCGAAGTGGCAGTCCGAGCACTGCATCCCGTACTCGACGTGGATGTCGCGCAGGTGGACCGCTCGCTGCCATTTCTGCTTGGGCGGCAGGTCGTCGGGGATCGTCTCGCCCTTCGCGTCGAGCAGCGCGCCCTTGCGGTTGCGCTTGAACACGCCGCGGAAGTTCCAGCCGTGGCCGTGATAGTCGGCAAACTGCGTGTCGCGCGCCTGCGGGTTTACGTCGTCCCAGACGCGGGAGAGGAATTCGGGGTCTCCCCAGAGGCCACGGATGTTCGCCTCCTCGGGGTTGCGCTCGAGGCGCTCGTGCATCTCCGGGATGGAGGGGTAGGCCTGCTGCTTCGGCCACATCAGCGGCGCATCGGCCTCGTAGTCCCACATCGTGTAGCCGAGGTAGGAGTTCACGAACATGTTCGGCTGATGCATGTGGCAGGTCATGCACTGCGCGGTCGGAATTGCGCGCGTGAAGGCGTGCTTCAGCGGGTGGCCGGACTCCTTGTGGCCGCTGGCGTTCAGCCGCTCCGCGATCGTCGGGTCGGCGCTCTGGGACTGGCCCTGGTGCCCGGCGGCCGCGTAGAGGCCCGAGTGCAGCGGCTCGCGGTCGTTCGCGTAGACGACGTGGCAGCCGCTGCAGCCCGAGGCGCGGAAGTCGCCGGGGTTGTCGTTCGTGCCGGGGAACCACAGCAAGGGATCGTTGAGGCGCGTCTTGTGGATGTTCAGCGCGGGCACCGCGATGCGCGCGCCGGTGCCCTCGCCGCGGTTGCTCTGGCGGATGTCGGGCTTGCCGGGATCGTCCTGCGACTTGGGCAGACCGATCTCCGGGAACTGCGAAACGTTGAACTTGCCGCCGCGCTCGAAGACGCGGAAGTTGTCCATAGGAGGGATCGTCTCCCAGGCGGGCAGCGGCAGGAAGCGCGGCAGCACGCCGCGCTTCGCGAGCTCGGGGCTGATTTCGAAGCGGCTCTCGATCGCGGCCGGCTGACCGTCGCGCGTGTAGGCCTCGCCGAGCACGTAGCGCTTGAAGGGAAGAATCCCGTTGTTGTACGAGGCTCCTCCCCAGAGCATCGCGCCGGTCGCCATCAGGCTGCGCCGGTTCGCCTGCACGATCTCCGCGTGGCACGCGCCGCAGGCTTCCTCGGCCACGCGCAGGTCGCCCGGGTTCACGAAGCGGATGAATTCCGGTGCTTCGCGGTTGTAGAGCGTGTAGGCGCGCACCGGCTGCGGGCCGACACGCCGCCCCTCCTCGTCGAGGCCCCACGCGTGCGGATAGCGCGGCTGCACGTGCGCGCGCGCCTTGGCCTCTTCGTAGGCGCGGCCGCCCGGAAAACTCTGCGCGGGGCGCGCGGTCTCGGCATTTCCGCCGTGGCAGTCGCTGCAGCCGAGCTCGACGCCCGGCGTCGCGTGCATGCTCGCCTCGTCCATCGGGGTATGGCAGCTGCGGCAGCCCGCGCTCTTGGCCTCCGCTTGCGCGCTGTCCTGGTGCTCGGGCGCGGGTGGGGTGCTCGGATAGGCGATCTCGCGCGGCGCCTCTCCTTCGGCTGCGCCTGCCGCGACCGCCGCGAGCAGTGCGGCGGCGAGGGCGGTCGTGAGCGGAAACGCGAGCTTCATGTGTGGATCGGCCTCAGTACGTGAGCGTGAGATTCAGCAGCACCGAGTAGAAGGGCGACGGGTGCGTCTCGAAGAGATCGCGCATCCCGGCGCCCGGCAGCAGCACCGCTCCGGACACGCGGAACGCGACGTTCTGGATCAAGAGCGGGCGGTAGATCAGGCCGGCCGAGAGGTCCCAGCCGATTTCATGGTCGACCTCGGCCTGGTTGCGCAGCAGCTGCAGCGAGTCGACCTCGTGGAACGTGAGCCAGCTCGCGTTCGCCACCAGGCGCAGCTCGGGCAGGATGTCGAGGTCTGCGCCGACGCCCAGCAGCCCGAGCCCCGGATTCACGAAGTTCGACTGGCCTTCCTCCTTCGAGGTTCGCAGCGAAGGCAGCAGCGCGTTGCGCGACACCAGCACGACGCCGCCGCCGAAGATCAGCGGGATGCCCTGCCGCTGGAAGAAGCTGGTGTCGGCGCCCGCGAACTGCGGATTCTCGAAGATCGCGTCGAAGCCGGTCGCGAGGTCGTCTTCCGGGTCCGCATCGCCGCTCGCGAACAGGCCGAAGGCCTTGAGCCGAACCCAGTCGAAGTCGAGCGAGCCCTCCAGCGCGGTGAACCAGGCCGAGATCGCAGCGCTGTGCGCCGCGAGCGGCTGGTGCGAGTCGTGCCCGGCCGCGTAGTAGCCGGCGAAGGTGAGATTGAGTCGGTCGATGTGGCCATCGCCGTTCAGCCCGAGATACACGACGTCGTAGTCGTGGCCGCGCGCGTCGCCGATCGGGGCGGGCCGCTCGAGGAAGTCGTTGTCGTTGTAATGGCGGTCGTCGGCCTCGCGATTCCAGTTGTAGGCGACGATCGCCTGGCTCGTGAAGCCGAGCACCGGGAAATCCTGGTAGTAGGCGTTCGCGAACAGCACGCCGTCCTCACGCAGCGCGTCGAATCGGTTCAGCCCCGAGTTCGTGTCCTTCTCGAGGCGCTGGAAGTAGGCGAGGTTGTACTGGATGCGGTTGTTCGCTGCGGTGCCGAAGACGCGCGCGCCGAGCTGGCTGTCCTGGAACAGGAAGCCGCGGAAGTCGGAGATGAAGGGCTGCACGCCGAGCCGCAGGCTGTCGAAGTCGTAGCGCTCGGACTTGTTGCGCAGGTGGCGGTCGACGAAGGCCTCCTGCAGGCCGAAGTGCCCGTCCGTGCGGCTCCTGCCCTTGGCCGGGTCGGCCTTCAACACGCCGAGCGTCTCGACCTCGGCGTAGTTGACGTTGCCGACGCCCGTGAAGCGGAACTCCCAGTCCG
The DNA here is from genome assembly GCA_964437835.1 of uncultured Spirochaetales bacterium. Classification (GTDB taxonomy): domain Bacteria; phylum Myxococcota_A; class UBA9160; order UBA9160; family SMWR01; genus CAYTJA01. Next base: position 36,589 of record CAYTJA010000466.1, on the reverse strand, counting down.
GCGGGCGGAACACGGTGTTGCCCTGGATCAGCGACGCCGACAGGATCAGGTTCTGCACTACGAGCAGCTGCTCGCCGGCACCGAAGATTCCGTTGCGCCCGGCTTTGCGCTCCGCCTGCAGGCCGACCGGCGTCGGCAGCCGGCGCGGCTCGACGACGGTGTCGGAGATCGCGGCCAGGTTCACGAACCAGTCATGCGTACCGAGGATCGGGCGGTCGCCCTTGAGGGTGTTCTGGTGATAGGGATCCCAGAATCTTTCGTTCACGCCGATGTTCTCGACGATGCGCCAGCGGTCGGGGACCGCGACGAAGTCGTAGTCCGGCAGCGGCAGCCGCTCGCGCGCGGCGCTGCGGGCCGCGATCTCCGGATCGCTGGAGCGCCCTGCGACCGCGGGCTGCGGCGTCGCGCGGTCGCCGGGCCGGCGCAGGCGGGAACGCGGCGGCACGGGCGTCGCGTCCACTTCCTCCGCTCGAGCCAGCAGCGGGGGCTCTGCAACAGTCGGCGCGGGGCCGGCGCCGGGCTCCGCATCGCTGAGACCGCTGCCGGTCGAGAAGTCGAGCACCCAGCGCGGCGGTCCCGAAAGCTCGGAGCGCTTCCATTCGACTCCGGCCTCGCGCAGTTGGATGCGCACGCGCGTCGCGTCTGCGAGCGGCTCGACGCGGATGCTCTCGACGAGGCCGCTCCCGGGAACTCGCTGCGCGGCGGCGGCGACCGCGCTGAGCAGCAGCGTCAGCTCGCTGGCGTCACCGATGCGGGTCTGCTCCTCGAGGCTCAGCGGCGCCGCGACGTCGAGCTCGAGCACGACGCGCGTGTAGCCCGGGTGCTCGCCGACACGCAGCGCGAGCAGCGCAGCGTCGGCGGCGTGCGCCGCGGGCGCGAGCAGCGGCAGCGCAGCACACACGACCCGCGCGAAAACGCGCGCGCGCCTGCGGCCGCTCACAGTCCCTTGCACGGGCTCTGCTCCGAGCTGTCGAGGAAGGGGCTCGGCGGACAGCTCACATAACGCAGGTTGACGCCGCCGACCTGGATCTGGTCGGCGCGCTGCGCAATCGGGGCGTTTCCGATCCCGGTGCCGAGCAGCTGGCCCGCGTTGTGCAGGCCGAGGAACGCGACCATGTCGTCCTGATCGACGCCGTCCCCCGAGACCCCGATCGCGCCGACGAGCTGCGAGCCGCGGTAGATCGGCACGCTGCCGGGAAAGATCTGCAGGCCGTTCGCGAGCTCGCGCAGCGCGGGGTCGAGGCCGAGCGCATCGGTGCAGGCGATCGGCTCGGCCGGACAGGTGTTCGGAAAGTCGGGGTCGATCGGGGGGATCAGAGACATGCCGACGGCGGTCATCGACAGGAGGCTGCGGAGCTCGCGCGAGCTCCGGCACAGCGCAACCGCGATGCCCTGCAGGCCGGCGTCGAGCTGCAGCCCGGTCGAGAAGGGGCTCCAGCGCTCGAAGACGCGCGAAAAGGGGCCGGGCGGGTTGCCGTTCACGCCGTCCGGGAAGAAAGGCCGCGCGAGGTTGCCGAGCGTGCGGTCGCTGATCGCGGTGCCGTCGTCGAGGACATCGGGCTTCGCGAGGAAAGTCTGGGCCGCGATCAGGTATTCGGAAACCGGGCGCGTGTCGAATTTCGCGGTGACTTCCGGCAGTGGCGGGAGCGCCGCGATCAGATCGTCGGCTGCGGAGGTAGGCACGAGCCGCGACAGGAACGCCGCCGTGCGCGCTTTCTGCAGCGAGACGTCCGCGCCGAAGATCGGCGCGTCGGGCGTGCGCGCGAAGCCGAGCACCGTTCCTTCGGTGTCGACGATGGAGATGTTCACGCGCACCGACGAGCCCGCGGGCCGGCGGATCTGCGCGCGCGAGCGGCCGGCGACGCGCAATGCCTCGCGCAGCACGGCGGTGACTTCGGCGGTGCTCATGCCGCCCGCCGCCGGCGTGGGCACGAGCGAGTCGATCGCGGGGTAGCGATTCGTGCCGTCCGTTTTGACCACGAGCTCGGCCGCGATCCCGTCCACACTGCTCGCGACGATGCCGGAGGCCGGGGTCAGCAATTCCGTGCCCGCGAGGACGCCGCCCCCGGCGAAGAAGCCGTCGACATCCACGAGTACCCCGAGCGAGGGCGGGAGAGTCACGGGCGTCGCGAGTGGGATCGGCTGCGTCGAGACGCGCTCATCGTCCGCAAAGCGCAGGAAGCGGCCGTCGACGGAGATCGCGTTCGCGCGCCGGTTCGCGGGCGCCGCAAAGCTCACAGCCGCGGCAGTCGCGATGCGTTCCTCGCGCTGGACGTCCTGGTCGAGCACGTCGGGATCGGTTCGGTAGCTCTGCTCGGCCGGCGCGCTCGCGTTCGTGCCGAGCTCGATCCCGACGCCGCCGACGGGCACGCCGCTCTTGTAGAGCGGAAGTCCGCCCGGATCGGCCGAGAAGCCGAGCGGCATGCGCTTGGGTCCGAGCGAGACGTCCTCGGTCAGGCCATTCCTCTCGAAACGCCGCACGAAATCTCCGCAGGGAAGCTGCGAGAACTGCACGCCGAAGAGTGGGCCACCCGCGCGCACGCGCTCCCCCGGGTTGAAGTTCTCCTGCACGATCTGGCTCGCGGTCCGGGTGGAAAAGGCGTTGCCCTGCGAGGAGAGATAGGCCGCAGTGCCGGCCTTGCTGATCGCGGCCAGCGTCGTCTCGATTTCGAAGCCGGCGAGCCCCGAACCGTTTGCGCTCGAACGGCCGGCCGAGATCTCCACGGTGGTCGACGCGCCCGTCATGCGGAACACCGCGAGCACATTTCCGACGCGGTCGACTACCGCGATCGTGACCGGCAGGCCCTGGGCCTGCGCCTCGATGCTGGCCTGCGCGACCACGTGCTCGACATCGTTCTGCGTAAGCGCCTGTTGCAGGCACGCGCCATCGCAGAGGGAGTCCGGGCCCCCGCGCGGGCTGCTTTTCCCTTTGCAGCTCGCCAGCAACAGCGCCGATGCGGCGGCGACGCAGTAGATCCCCGTGGTGCTGAGGCGCAATCGAGTCCTTGCTTCGCCGGGCGATGCTTCGCGCTGGCCGATGGTCGATGCTCCTAACCGGTCCCCGCAGCCGCGGCGATTCTAGACACCCGCTCGCTGCGAATGGAAGCGGAATGTCGGCGGACGCATCGAGGTGGGTTCCTCGAACTCTTCTCGCCGCCGGGCCTCGCCGTGGGTTACTTTGATCGTGGCGAGGAGGCCCCTATTCCTGGCTAGCGTCGCCGCTGATGGCGGTGGCGCAGGGCGCTGCAGCAGGCGCTTCCGGGTACTTCGATGGATTCGGGTTCGTTTCCCAAGATTCCCAACTTCCCGGTCAAGGATCTCCTCGGAGAGGGCGGGATGGCTTGGGTCTACGAGGCCTGGGACGAAAAATGGGATCGCCCCTGCGCTGTAAAAGTGCTGAAGCCTCAGTTCGCCTCAGGGGAGCTGTGGAGAGAATTCGAAGCTGAATCCAAGCGCCTATCGCAATTCAAGCATCAGAACCTGGTCCAGATCTACGACCGCGGGAAGGACGAAGCGGCCGGCTTGTATTGGTATGCCATGGAGCTCGTGCGGGGCTCGAACCTCCATGCGGAAGGCCAGCTGTCCCTCGAGGATGCGGTTCGGATCTACCGCGAGGCCCTCGAAGGCCTGGCCGAGCTGCATCGGAAGCACCTCGTCCACCGCGACATCAAGCCGGCGAACATCCTGCTGTGTGACGACGGACGGGTGCTGGTCAGCGATCTCGGCATATCGCGCGACGAGCTCACGAGCAACGACCGCACCCAAGTGATGGGAACCGCTCTGTACATCTCGCCCGAGCAAGCGAGTGGCAGACGCGCGCTCGCGTCGGCAGATGTCTTCTCGATGGGACTCTCGCTCTACTGGTCGCTGGCGGAACATTCTGCCTACGCGACCGTCGAAGGCATCGATCTCAAGAAGGACCACGCCGTGCTGTTCTATCTCGGCGGGCTGGACAGAGCCGGTGCCGAAGTCGAGTTCAGCTTTCCAGACGGCTTCGACCCGCGAATCAGCAAGCTGATCGCGAAAGCCACCCGCATGAAGCCGGGTGACCGCTATCAGGACGCGAAGGAGATGCAGGAGGCGCTGGCTCGAGCGTTTCCATCGAGCTCGGGCCACGTTCCCGAGATCGCCGCCCGGAGCCTGTGGCGTCGGATCCATCTCAGCCTGCTCGCCGGCGGGCTGTTTCTGAGTCTTGCCTTCGGCGGGACCACGGCATGGCGTTGGAACCAGACTCGCGTGAATCAGCAACGCCTGGTCGCCGCAGGGGCCCACTGGGAGCAGGCCTCCGGAGTCGTGGGCGAAGTGCAGCGACTCGCCCCGCTACTCCCCGACCCCACGCTGGTGGAAAAGCTGAGCCAGCGCCTGATCGACCTCCAGTCGGAACTCGAAGCGTCTCGCTCCCAGGTCGCCGAAGGGCAGGTCGCGGAGCTCGGCTCCGCGCTCGCTGGCATTCGAAAGGGCCTGGCTGAAGTGTGCCAGGAGGCCAGGCGCTCGGTGCACCCGATCGTCGAAGACGCGCGTGGACGGCTGGATACGGGACTGCGCAAGCTGGAGCACGCTGGCGTGGGCGCGCTCTACCCCGAACGTCTCGCGGAGCTGAAGCGCTCGGTCGCAGAGACGCTGCAGCCGCCGGCGAGCGGAGCGGCTGCTGCGGGCGATGCAGCGTGCGCCGCGGCGGCGACGGATGTCGCCAGGCTCGATCGCATCGAAGCATCGGGCAGCCAGGCTCGGGAGCAGCTCGAGCAGGTCCGCGCCGCGTGGATCGCGCGCCTCAGCTCCCAATGGCTGAGTGCAGAGAGCGCGGAGCGCTCGAGTCGCTCGCTCGTGTCCAGAGATCCGCGGGTCCGAGCGGAGGTCGAAGCCGGGAGCCTCGCCCTCGCCGAGTCTCGCACCCTGCAAGAGGAGGAATCCTTCGAGCAGGCCGAAACCCAGCTCCGCCGCGCGCGCGAGTATTTCATCGCGGCCCTGGAGATGGGGACGACATCGGTGCGCCTCCCGGACGTGTCTGCACGGCCCCCTGCCGGGGCCGTGGTGACGAGTGCATCGGTGCTGCCGGTCTCCGCGCCGGTACCGGCTGTCCTGGTCGCGAAGGCGCTCGAGCTCGAGCTCACGCCTGCCTCGTCGACACAGAAAATGAAGCTGGGAAGCACGCAGAGCTTCCGGGCGCTGGCGAGAAACACCCAGGGCCCGGTATCGCTGCGGGTCGTCGTCGACCAGCAGGAGGTTGCGACCTCCTCCTCTCCCGATTTCGAGTTCCGCTATGCGCCCGCCGCTTCCGGCCCTCACACCCTGGAGTTCCAGGCCGTCGACGCCCGCAGCGAGTCCACCAGCCGGATCGTCAGCGTCTCCGTGGAAGACGAGCTCGACGCAGGACGCGTCGCCGAGGAAGTCCTGGAGCGCTACCGGAACGCCTATCAGAGGGGCAGCCTCGCGGAAATGCAGGGAGTTCGGGTCCTCAGCGAGATCCAGCGGGACAGCATGGGGGCGTACTTCGCGGAGCATCCGGCCTCCGCCGTCCAGACCCAGCTGATCGACGCGAAGCATCAGGACGGGATCGTGATCGCGACCTTCCGCCAGACGATCAATGGAGAGACGCGCCAGATGCGCGCGGAAATCTCCCGCAAGGACGGCGTCTGGCGGATCGCGACCATGAAGGGCGGCTAGATCGCTCGAATGCCGAAGCCAGGCCTCATCGGAGCCGCGGTTCGGGGAAGTGCTTGACCCACCTGCAGGGCGCTTGAGAGAATGCGGCCGGAAGGCGAGTGGGGGGTGGCTGGAGGGATCGTTGGCTGGTTCCAGCTCTCGCTGCACAGGGTTCGCAGCTGCTCTCGCTTCCGGCGTTTGGATCGCTGGAGCTTCGCCGCCCGCCCACGCCGACGTCTCGGATGCGCTCCTCGGCCTCTACGGAGGCGACGGGATCACGCTCGACAGGACTTTCTCCGCCGGCCACACCGCACACTTCAGCGGTTCTGGCATCACCGAACTCGCCGAGTTGAGTAGCGCGATCAGCGCTGCCTCGAACCTGTCCCCGCCCACCTCCGGAGTCAATGCCTTCACCTTCGATCTGGACGAGGCGGTCTTCGTTCGATCCACGCAGAGCCTCGGCCCCCTGCTCGCGGAGCGCGCGCAGACCGTCGGAAGGAACAAGGTCAATTTCGGTCTCAGCTTTTCGAGCCAGGAATTCAAGGTATTCAACGGAGAGGATCTGAATTCCCTCCAACGAGTGTTTCTCCACGATGACGATTGTGCGAGCGGGGCCGATCGCCCCGAAGGCTGCCCCGGCCAGCCGCCCAATCCGGGTTTTCCCGCCTTCGAGTTCGAGAACATCATCGTCGATCTGGATCTGAAGCTCTCGCAGGACGTGTTCCGATTCTTCGTCAACTACGGAATCACCGAGCGTTGGGACGTCGGCTTCATGCTCCCGATTGCACACACGAAGCTCTCGGTGCGCAGCGTCGCCAGGGTGGACAGCTCGGCGAATCCTTCCACTGCGCCCGCTGACACCAATAAGCATCATTTCTGCGACGAACCCGGGCTGCCCCCCTGCCTTCCGAGCGAAGATCCCTCCACGGACCAGGGCAGCGAGGAGTCGGGCGGCATCGGGGACGTGCTGCTGCGCACGAAGTACCACTTCGCAGACGATCAGCAGTACATCCCCGACCTCGCCGTGCTAGGGCAGATCAAGCTCAATACCGGCAACGAAGACGACTTCCAGGGGACCGGGGAGGTCGACTTCGGCGGCTGGATGATCGCCTCGAAGGAAGTGAGCCTCTTCACTCCCCACACGAACCTCGGATTGGAAGCGTCGACGGGACCCGCCGCGAGCGACTCCTTCCGCTACGTCCTGGGGACGGATGTCCGCGTCTTTCAGCGCTTGACCCTCGCCGCCGACGTCTTCGGGCGCGTTCCGCGCTCCGGCGATCCGACCGTGGACATCGGCGTCGGTGGCAAGGTGAACCCCTTCGGCACCGTGGTGCTGTTCTGGAATACGTCCTTTCCGCTCAATCGCCAGAATGGCTTGCGCCCCGATGTGCTGTGGACCATCGGCGCCGACGTGTCCTTCTGAGCGGACGCTGCTCGGGGGCACGACCGCCCGAGGCAAGGGTCAGCGTGGCGACCGCGATTGCCAGCAGCATGTTTGGGCTCGGCTCCGGCAGCACGGTGATGGGAAATGCGTTGAGCGGAACTGCGGTGTCGTCGCGTCGGTTGCCATTCGAATTCCCCGCCACGGCCGTCGCGCGGAGGTAATAGGTGTCGGGCGTTCCAGGTGCCACCCAGCCGAATGTGAAGCTGCAGGGTTGAGTCGGTTGCGTGTGCGTCAACTGGTCGGAGAAGATGTACTTCTGGGTCCAAGGTGGGGCCGCCATCAGGCTGCCGCTGTCCGCTGCGATATTGATTCCGCAGAACTGAAGCGCTGTCACCCCTGCCACGCTCATCGTGTATTGATTCAAGGTGCCGATCGATACGGAGCCGGGACCGCTGAGCTGAGTCGTCAAGCCCGGGCTGCCTTCCGGATGGCAGTTGCCGCCTGTGCAGCCTTCCGGTGTTGAGCTACCTCCGAAGGTGACGACTCCACCGGAACCGGCCGAGCTCTGGAGCGGGGCGAGCATGAGAGCAGCGAATAGCGCCACGACTCGAGTCTGCATATCGGCGCCACCTTTACTCCCCCCGAACGCCACTCTATCAGTTCGCGGGGGTGGAGAGGCGGTGGTGTCGCGAGACCGATAATGTCAGTCCGAGTGCGCCGCGTTGCGGGCCACCGGCGAGGGCCGCGCCGCGCCGCCCGGCTGCATCGGCCCGTGCTCGGCGCGGTGGAAGCGGTGGCAGAGGCTGCACTCGGAGGCCACCTCGGGCGGCCGCGCATTCTCGCCGCCGTGGCAGCCGCGGCACTGCTCGATGCCGGGAATCAGCAGGTCGGACGCCAGCTTGCTGGGCGTCAGCCCGAGCTCTTGGAGCTCGGCTTCTGTGCGCAGGGCAAAGGGCCCGGCCTCCGGCAGCGACCACTCGGGGCGCGGGTTCTCGGCGTCGCCGCCCTCGAGATAGGCCGCCGCGGCCGGGTGGCAGTCCGCGCAGGGGAAGGGCGCGTGCGTCGCGTGCCGGAACATCGACTGCGGCATCCAGCGCTCGGTGATATAGACCGGCGGAACGCTCGGCGGCTTGGCCAGGGACGCTTCGCCCGCTCCGCTCTCTTCGCTCGCAGCCGGCGCGTCGCGCTCGAGCGCGTGGCAGCGCGCGCACTCGCCGGGCTCGACGTAGAGCGCGTGCTCGGCGCGCCGGACGCGGGCGTCGACGAAGCCCTGCGCCTGCGACTGTTCCTGGTCCGAGAGCGTCGAGCCGGGGATCCGGAAGCGCAGCGCCTCCGGCAGCGCGACCGCGGCCGCATTGCCCGCGACCACCTGCGCGGCGTAGAGCCTGCGCAGCCCCTCGCGCAGCTCGACCGGCTTCGCGTGCGGCGCCTGGTCGTCCGGCAGCGCGGCGTCGAAGCCGAGCTGGTGGCAGGCCTGACAGTGTTTCTCGAACTCGATCGGCTGCATGCGCTGGCCTCCCGCTTCGAGCTGGTGGCAGCTCGAGCAGCGCAGCGGCTCGCTCTTGCGCGCGGGGTCGCTGCGCAGGCGCTCCGGCACCTCGGGCAATGCTTCACCGACGTGCCGCGCGTGTGAGAAGGCCACGCCGGAGCGCTCCTCGAGATCCCGCTGCCAGCCGACGGGGGTCGCCTTGCGCGTGGCGGGGTCGAGCATCGCGAGCTGGAACTCGGGGTGGTCCGCAGCGAAGTCGCTCGCATTCGCGACGCGCGGCTGCTCGAGCCGCTGCGAGAGATCCGTGTGGCAGCCCGCGCAGCTGTCCTGCGCGCGCGCGAGCAGACCGGGCTCGCCCGCGTGCTCGCTGTGGCAGTCGGTGCAGGCGGCCCCGGTCATGCCGGCGGCTGCGAGCGCCGGGGAGTCGCTGTGGTTGCCGATCTCCGCGTGGCAGTCGAGGCAGGCGCCGTTCTCGACGGTGGCGAACGCGCGCGTGTGGCACTCGCCGCAGTCATCGGCCGCGAACGAGTGTTTGTGGGAGAGGGGCCCGCTGCTCCAGGAGCCCGCGCGCCCGAGCGCGAGCGGCAGCACGAGGAAGCCGAGCAGCACCACCGCGACGCCGGCAAAGGAGAGCGTGCGGCGCGAGAACCATCCCCCCTCGACCGTCAGGCGGCTGCGCTTGGCGAGCTCGCCGCGCGCGTCCTCGCGGCGCGCCATCTGTTCGACTTCGAGCGCGAGATCGAATCCGGCCTCGGCCGCGATCGCGCGCAGCTCGAAGGGACCGATGCGCACCACATCGCCGACCGCGAGTCGCCGCTCGCCGACGCAGCGCTGGCCCGAGACGCTGAGCTCGCTGCGGCCGACCGGCCGCAGGTACACGCCATCGCCCTTGCGCAACAGCTCCGCGTGCCGGAGCGCGACGGACAGGTCGACGAGCTCGAGGTCGCAGTCGGAGCCGCGCCCGAGTGCGAGCAGCTCGCCCTCGAGCTGCGACTCGCGCCGCGACTCGCGCCCGGACTTCCGCCTCGTGACCTGGATCAGGCGCAGTCGCATGTGTCACCGGTAGTAGAAGACCGCGAGCACGTGCACTGCAACCGCAGCCACGCACGCGAGCGAGAGCGGCACGTGCAGCACGAGCCATAGGTCGAGCAGCGCCTTGTAGCGCAGGTCGCGCCGCACGCGGCGCAGGATCGCCTGTTTGGTCGTCAGCAGCTCGAGCGGGCGCAGCAGACCGGGGTCGTCGTCGCGCGCGCGCTTCAGCGCGGCCTGCGCCTGCGTGGTCGCGCAATTCGCCTCCGAGAAGAAGAGCAGCGCCGCGAGGCCGCCACCGATCCGGGTCTCTTCGATCGCGCGCCGCACGGGCTCGGCATTGCGCAGCTCGCGCGCCTCGGCGCGCAGCTGCTCGTCGATATCGGCGACCTGCTGCAGCAGGCCCTCGAGCTGCTGACCGGGACGGTTGCGCGTCATGCGCGCGGGAATCTGCGTGTAGGCCACGAGCCCGAAGATCCCGGAGACGAGCGTCAGGAACAGCAGGGCTCCGGCCAGCGAGTGCACGTTCCAGCCGAACTGGAAGCCGCAGTGCAGCGGCACCAGCACGAGCAGCGTCAGGCCGAGGTAGACGTGGCCGGAGAGCCAGGCCTGCAGCGGCGCGCCGCCGCCGTCGTAGCGCCGCTTGCGCACGCCGAACCAGAGCAGCCAGACGACCAACGCGGTCGAGAAGACCCCGAGCGCATAGCCGAGGGCGCTGCCCCCGCTGGGACCTCCGGGCGGGTCGTCGAGGAGATAGGCGAGCGAGGCGGCGGCCACGGCAGTCAGCGCGAGCTTCAGGTGCAGGAAGTTCCCGTAGCGCAGGAAGCTGCGGGGGGCGTAACTCTTCGGCAGGCCGCCGCGGCCGCGCCACCAGGCGGCCTTGCGCCACTGCGGCCAGTTGGCCCAGCCGAGCCCGAGGCCGCTCGCGGCGCAGAAGCCCGCGAGGCTGACGCCGGTGCCGGGCCAGCCGGCCACGCAGAGTGCCAGGCCCAGCGCGAGGCCCAGCCCGAGGCCGCTTGCGAGCCGGCGGCGGTCGCGCGCGCGAAGTCGCATCAGCGGGTCGAAGGCCACGGCCACGCTCAACGCCCTTTGACCAGCTCGGCGATGAAGTTGCGCGGCTCGACGCGCACGATCGCTCCGGTCGGGCAGGCCGCGACGCAGGCCGCGCGCGTGCCGCCGCGCTTCGGCGCGGGCAGCCCCTGGCAGAGGTCGCACTTCACCGCGGCTTCGGAGTGCGCCTCGCCTTCGGCGTGCGCGCCGCCGCCGCGCTTCGGGCTGCTGCCGAGCAGCAGCTGAGCCAGCAGGTTCGCCTTCCGATACGGCTCGACCGTCGCCATTTGGATCACGCCGTAGGGACAGTTGTTCTTGCAGTTGCCGCAGCCGATGCAGTTGTCCTTGATGTAGACCTCGCCGTTCGCGTGGCGGCGGATCGCGTCGGGTGGGCAGTCCTCCATGCACTTCGGGTTCTCGCAGTGCTGGCAGGCCGTCGGCACGTGCAGCTGCGCGCCGCCGGAGGTCTGATAGGTCGGCCCGGCTTCGCGATCGAGGCGCGAGAGGCCGAGGTGCGTGTCCGCGCAGGCCTTCTCGCAGTTGTCGCAGCGGATGCAGAGCGACTCGTCGATCAGCAGCAGGTCGGTGGCCTCGAAGGCCCCGGTCTTGTCGAGAATGAAGAGCATCGTTCCGCCGCCGCCCTCGGCCTGCATGGCGTCCCAGACGGCGTCCTCGTTCGCGCAGCGCTGGAGCCCCTCGCGCAGCGCGCGGTTCGATTTGAGCAGCGGCAGCAGCGCGGCTTGCGGCAGCAGCAGCGTCTCGGTCAGCACCTTCGCGCGCACCGATGCTCGGCGGCCGAGCTCCGGCGACAGCACGCCCATCACGCCGAGCCACGCGCCGGTCTGCAGGTACTGCATCACGCGCTCGCGGCCGTCGACCACGCGCTGGATCGCGACCGACCCACGCCGGATCAGGTGCAGACCGTCCGGCGCGTCGCCTTCCTTGAAGATCACCTGATCGGGGGGGTAGTGGCGGATCTCGGCCGCAGCCGCGAGCGCCGCGCGCTCGGCCGCGGAGAGCTCGGGCAGGCGCTTTTCGAGCGTGCGCTCGACAAACACCGCATCCACGGCTCGCTGCACGGCCGGAGTCGACTGCAGCAGCCGCGCCATCGAGAGGCGCGGCGCCTCGATGACGAGGGTCGGCTCGAGCGCGGTGGCCGTCGCACTGCGACGCCGACCCGAGAAGAGCTCGGTCTCGCCGAAGAAGCCGCCGATCGGCACCTCGCGCCGGTAGCCCTGGATGTCCTGTGCGAGCAGCGTGCGCGTGAACGCGATCGTGCGCCCGACGTCGACGTCGCGTTCCAGGGAGGGCTCCTCGAGCGCGACCTTGCCCGCGAGCACCGCGTAGAACTCGTTGGTGTAGTCGTTGCGGCGGTAGACGACCTCGCCAGCTTTCAGTTGCTTCACCTCCGCTTCGAACAAGAACTCACGCAGCTGGACCGGCGTGAGATCGCGGAACACCGGCACGCGGCGGCGGATGCGCTCGAGAATCTCGCTGACGCTGCCCGGAATGCCCTTGAACTTCTCGCGCAACAGCGGCTCGTCGGCCGGGGTGACGGGCTGGCCGAGGATGTGCTCGACGACCTCGAAGCCCTGGTTCATGCAGTTCTTGATCAGCGGGTAGCCCGCGAGCGCGCCGATCACGAAGATGCCCGGAACGTTCGTCTCGTAGCTCGGCGAGAGCTCGGGCACGGCCTCGGGATCTTCCGACGCGAACTGCACGCCGAGGCCCTGCAGGAAGTCGCGCGGCGGGTTTCCGCCGAGGCGGCCGATCACGAGGTCGAGCTCGAGGCGCTCCTGACCTTCCTTGCGGCGCAGCACGACCGCGCCGGGCTCGAAGTGGTCGACCGTACTGTGGGTGTAGTGCGCGATCTGGCCGCTCTTGATCGCGGCATCGACGAGCGCGCGGTTGCGCGCTTTCGCGCGCGCGAACTCGTCGCGCCGGTTCACGATGAAGACGTCGTTGTCGTGCTGCGCGAGCGCGAGCGCGTTCTCGATCCCGGCGTCGCCGACGCCGACGATCGCGACGCGCTTGCCCTCGTAGGCGGCTGGGTCGTCGAGCTGATAGGTGACGTGGGGCAGATCGTCGCCTGCGACGCCGAAGCTCTTGAGATTGCCCTGCACCCCGATCGCGAGCACCACGTGGGTGGCCTGGATTCGCTCGCCACCGCGCAACACGAGCTCGAAGGCCCCCCGCTGCCCGCGGATCTCCTGGACCCCGAACTCGCGCCCGCAGCGCAGCTCGACTCCGGCCTGCGACACGGCCTTCTGCCAGGTCGCGAGGATCTCCTCGCGCGCGCCGGCCTTGAAGCCGACCTCGAGCTCGGGATGCAGCGTGAGCCGGGTGGGCTCGTCCATCACGAACTTGCCCTTCTGGTAGCGCTCGATCGTCTCGGCCAGGCGGCCGCGCTCGAGCAGCACGTGAGGCACGCCGCGTTTGGCGGCCTGCACCCCCGCGGCGATGCCGGCGGGTCCCGCGCCGACGATCGCGATGCGCGCGGGGCCCTTGAACGCGTCAGGCGCCGCGGCTGGCGCGGGCGCAGCGGCGGGGGGGGACGGAGCGACCGCTGCCGGAGCCGCGACCGCAGCTGCCGGCGGCGCAGCGGGTACGGGCCTAGCAGGGGCTGCCGGCGGCGCAGCGGGTACGGGTGTCGCAGGCGCTGCTGGCGCCGCAACGGGCGCGGGCGTCGCAGGGGCTGCTGGCGCCGCAGGAGCCGCCGGCGCCGCCGGAGCTGCGGGCGCCACCGGGGCGCGCGCTGGAGCCACCGGAGTCGGAGTCGGCGCGGCAAACACCAGCGTGGCGGAATCCGCAGCCACCCGCGCAGGCTCGGCCGGCGGCAGCTCGACGCGCAGCAGCACCTGGTTCGCGAGCTCGATCTGATCGCCGTCCGCGAGCTCGCGCGAGCCCTCGAGGCTGCTGCCGTTCACCGCGGTCGGGCTGGTCGTGCTGCGCGCGATCAGCATCAGGCGCTCGCCCTGCCAGACGATCTCGGCGTGCACGCGCGAGACCGCGGCGACCGGGAGCCGAATGTCGGAATCGCTGCCGCGGCCCAGGATCAGGCGCTCGGCCTCGAGCGAGGCGGGCAGGCCGACCGCGTCTTCGGGGCCGCGCTCGAGCACGAGTCTTCCGCGCCGCGCCATCAGCCAACTCGTGTGGTGCGCATGCGTTCAGCTTTCGCAGCGCTGCAGCCCGAGACCGCGAAGTGGGCGAGCCGAGCCGTCGAAGCGGGCAGCGGAGACGGCCGCGCCACACAGCCGGTTTCCGGCGACGTAGAGCGCTTCGAGCCTCGCCGCGCGCGCGACCTCCGGAAGCTCGCGCAGCCCGCGCTCGGGCGGCAGCTGCGCCGCGCCGAGCGACTGCGAGACGTCGAGCTGGCGCAGCGCGGGCAGCTCCAGCAGCTCGGCCGGCAGCTCTGCGAGGGGATTGTCCGCGAGCCAGAGCTCCTCGAGCTGTTCGAGGCCGCGCAGCGAGCGGGGCAGCGCTTCGATCCGGTTGGCGCTCAGCACCAGGCGCTCGAGCTGGATCAGCTCTCCGAGGCTCTCGGGCAGGGCGTCGAGCTGATTGTGCGCGAGGCGCAGCTCGCGCAGCTGCGCTAGCCGGCCGAGCGCGTCGGGCAGCTGCCCGAGCTCGCCGCCGCTGAGATCGAGCAGCTCGAGCCGCTCGAAGGCCGCGACGGCCTCGGGCAGCGCGCGCAGCGCATAGCCGTAGCTCGCGTAGGGATCCGGACCTAGCGCGAGCAGCACCAGGTGCCCGTGCTCCCAGATCTGGAAGCCGAGCTCCCACGGCTCGAAACGGCCGTCGCCGTCGTCGAGGTCGTGTCCCGAGGACGCTTCCGAGAGTTCATTGGCCTCGATCAGCTCCCGCAGCGCGCCGAGCTCGCGCGCATCGAGCGAGCGCAGGCGGGCCTGCGTTCGCGCGAGTTCCGCGTTCCCGACGACCTCGCGCCGCGCGCCGTCGCGCAGCTGGCGCTTCCAGACTTCGAGCTGCTCGCGCGAGGCCAGCGCGGCTGCGGTCGGCGCTGCCGCTGCCGGGCGGATCCGTGGCAGCCGGGTCGTGGCTCGGGAGCCCGGCGCAGCGAGCGGGGCTCGGCGCGATTGCGGCGCGGATGCTTCGGCAGCGCGGAGCGCGGCAGCGCTGCGAGACGCATTGCCCGCTCCCCGGGCGTCGTCGGGGCCGCCGCTGCCGAACACCAGCGCCCCGAAGGCGCCCGCGAAGAGCGCTGTTCCGACGATCGCGCAACCCATCCGCACGCCGGGATTCTACTTCCAGTTGGCGAGGGGGGGTGCGAAAACGCGGGGCTGCGAAGCGAAAACCGCGCGAGCTGCTAGATCTGGTAGACCCCGATCCGGAAGTGCTTGAGATTCGCCTCGATCCAGCGCAGCGTCTGCGCGAGCCCCTCTTCGAGGCGCAGCCGGGGCGCCCAGCCGAGCTGCTCGCGCGCGCGGCGGTTGTCGGAGCAGAGTCGCTCGACCTCGCTCTTCTCGGGCCGCACGCGCTCGCCGTCCGCGACCAGCTGGGACTTGCCGCCGGTCATTTCGATCAGCAGCTGCGCGAGCTCGCCGACCGAGATCTCGCGCCCGGTTCCGAGATTGAAGTCGAGGCCCTCGATGCCCGGCGTGCTCGCGGCGCGCAGGAATGCGTCGACGGTGTCGTCCACGAAGGTGAGATCGCGCGTCGGGTGCAGCGAGCCGAGCCGGACCTCGCGGCCCGCGAGGCACTGGCTCGCGATCGTCGGAATCACCGCGCGCGCCGACTGCCGTGGACCGTAGGTGTTGAAGGGACGCAGGATCACGGCCGGCAAGCCGAAGCTGCGCTGGTAGGACTCGACCAGAGCGTCGGCCGCGATCTTCGACGCGGCGTAGGGAGATTGCCCGACGCGCGGATGCGACTCGTCGATCGGCACGCGCTTGGCGCTGCCGAAGACCTCGGAGGTCGATGTGTGTACGAAGCGGGCGATGCCCGTGCGGCGGCAGGCGTCGAGCAGGTGGCCGGTGCCGACGATGTTCGTCTGCACGAAGTCGTGCGGGTGCTGATAGGAGTAGGGAATCGCGATCAGTGCTCCGAGGTGGAATACGATCTCCTGGCCCGACACCGCGCGCTGCAGGGCGTCCGGATCGCGCAGGTCGCCGCGCACGAGGTCGAGGCCGGCCAGCTGCTCTTCGGGCAGCTCCTCGAGCCAGCCGATCTCCCCGCGCGACTGGTAGCGCACGAAGGCGCGCACCTGGGCCTCCGCCGCGATCAAGCGCTCGGTCAGGTGGCTGCCGATGAAGCCCGCGGCGCCGGTCACGAGCACGCGCCGGCCGCGGAAGAAAGCGTCGCCTGCGGCGCTCATCGGCGCTCGCCCGCGCCGAAGGGCAGGGCAGCGCTGCCCGATTCGAGCGCCTGGCCCGCCGCTTCCGGTATCCCCCGCATGCCGCTCCCCTCCGCCCGCGTCCGCAGGCGCAGCATATGCGGCGCGCGCGCGCCTGCCACCCGGGGAGCTCGGGGCCGCCGCCGCGATCCGGGCTATTCGCGCGGAATCTCGAAGTGATCCTCGTAGAAGCCGAGCAGCTCGCGCAGCTCGCTCTCGGAGACGCCGAAGCGCTCGAGCGAATAGCTGTGGCGGCCGTGCCGGCCCTGCGGGTTCTGCTCCAGATAGCGGCGCATGCGGGCCTCGGTCTCTCCCGGGAAGTCCCAGCCGAGGAACGCGTAGAGCCCTGCGAGCGTCTCGAGCGGCCGTGCCATCAGGTCCGCGTACTGCAGGTCGAAGCAACTCGCGGCCGGCAGCCGCGCGCGGTCTCGGATCGCGCGCGTGGCCATCTCGCGCCAGATCTGCTTCCAGTGCGAGACGATGTAGGCGCGGAAATCCCCCTCGCTCGTAGCAAACGTGAAGGTGGAGATCAGGTTCAGCACCGACGCGAGCGATAGGCGCGGATCGCGGTGCAGCATCACGAGCTTTGCGTCGGGGTAGACCGCGAGCAGCGCCGGCAGCGCGAGCGTGTGCTGCGGAGACTTCAGCACCCAGCGCCCGGACCAGCCCGTCTGCAGGATCTGGAGTACGCGCCGGTGGTAGCGATAGCTTGCGCGCGCGTCGGATTCGAGCAGCCAGCGGCTGTAGCTCGGGAGGTTGTAGAGCGTCTCGTAGAGCATCGAATGGAAGTGCTGCGCCAGCACGGACACGCACTCGGTCGGTCCCTCCGGCTCCTCGCGGTGGATCGTCTTCATCTCCGGGATGATCTGGTCGCTCGCCGCGCGCGCGGCGTGCGCGCCGGCCACGCGCGGGTCGGCGGCGACGGCTGCGCGCGGGATCGGCGGAATCGAGCTGCCCGCCTCGAAGTGCAGCAGCGAGCGGTTCGCCGGATCGCAGTCGAGCAGATACGAGAGCAGCGTGGTGCCGGTGCGCCCGTGGCCGAACACGAAGACCGGCGCCGCGATCTCCCCCGCGAGGCACTCCGGGTGCGTGCGCAGGTACTCCTCGACTGCGAGCCGATTGGCCAGCGCGCCGCCGACGTAGCCCTCGAAGAGCATCCGGCCGATCGGGTTGAGGCGCGCCTCGCGCTCGGCGCTCTCGCACAGCGCGGCCAGGCCGATGCGGAAGCTCGGATCGCCGAACTCGGAGAGGCCAGTGGCCGCGCGGGCGCGCGCTTCGAGAGCTTCGGGCTGCACCGCGACTCCTGGCTGCGGGGGCGGCAGCATACCCGAGCTGCAGCGCGCGCGGCCGCGCGCCCGATGCAAGCAGCGCTCGCGCTGCACCCGATGCGGCTCGCGATCGAGCGGCGCGATCGGCGGCTCGAGCTCTGGCCTCAGCCGCCGACGGCCTTTGCGGCGACCGGCGGCAGCTCCCGCAAGACGTCGGCCACCGTGCCGCGCAGCTGCTCGAGGCCTGCCAGCACCTGGTCCGCGCTCATCGAGTCGACGAGCCAGGCCGGGAAGGGGCCGCCGGGCTCCGCATAGCTCTCGTAGTGTGCGAGCGTGCGCTCTGCGCCGGCAGGCGTGAATTCCCAGAAGCCGCGCGAGACCTGCATGCGCACGACGCCCTGCGCCGGCGCGGGGCCGGCGTCCGGCTCCGCGCGCCACTCGATGCGCCGCGCGCCGCGCGCCGGATCGCGCACGCGCTCGACGCGCAGCACGACGTCGCGATCCGCCGCGAGCGAGACGTCGATCTCCGTGTGGATCCAGAACACGTCGCCCTCGCGGCGCAGCAGCGTCTGGCGCCGGTCCGCGGGCGCGTGGCGCCCCTCGACGAAGTTCGCGAGCGTCGCGCGCTCGACGAGCTCGGGCGCGGCGCCGAGCTGCGTCTCGATCCGCCAGGTCGAAAAGGCATCGCCGGGCGCCTGGCGGCGGTAGAGCGCGTAGCCGCCCTGCGCGCGGTCGTCGCGTTCGACGAGCTTCCAGGCAGGCTCGTCCGCGTCCGCAGACAACGCCGCGGCGGCCGCGGCGATCAGCGCACACGAGAGCATTCGGCACGGCGCCCACAGGAATTTCATTCGCCGCGCCTCCGGCCGCCGCGCGCGGGGCTGCGGCGTGGCGCGGCCCCGGGCGCCGCAATCGCCTCGCCGATGAAGTCGGCTGCACGGCGCAGCCGCTGCTCCAGCGGGTAGCTCGGGTCGTTGAGCCAGTTCGTGATCGCGGCGTAGAACACGCCGACCAACATCTCCGACAAGAAGAGCAGGTCTTCGTCGCGGCGCACGTCGCCCCTTGCCTGCCCGTCGCGGAGCAGCTCGCCGAAGCTGCCGTGGATGCGCGCGAGCAGCGGGCCGGCCGAGCCCGGCGGCGCGGTGCTGCGCGTAAGGTCGAGCAGGACCTCACGCGAGATGCGCCGCGTGTGCGCGAGCAGCGCGGCGGCCTGGTCGGCCATCGCCGCGAGCCGCCTGCGGGTCGAGATCGGGCGCTTGCGCTGGCCTTCGATCAGCGCCTGCACGAGGTTCAGGACCTCGCCGCTCATCTCGTGGAGCAGCGCGTCCTTGCTCGCGAAGTGGTTGAAGACGGTCGCGGGCGCGACATCGGCTGCGAGCGCGATCTGGTCGACGGTGGTGGCGGCGAAGCCCTGGTCGAAAAAGAGCTGTGCCGCGCAGCCATAGATGCGCTGCCGGACCTCGGCCTTGCGCCGCTCGCGGCGTCTCTCGGGGCGCGGGAGCGGGTCGGCGCTGGCGGTGGTCGGCGGCACCGCAGCATCAAAGCACGCTCAATAGCTGGAGTCAACTCCAACTTTGGAGTGCGCTCTGGATTTGCTCATGCGGCGGCAGCCGCGCGCGCCCCGCTGCTACGCGCATTCGCGCTTCCCCCGTCGGAGCCTCGGCGGTAGAGTTCGCAGCCTATGACGCAATCCCTCTCCGAAGCGCTGCGCGAGCGGATCGAAAACAGCATCCGTTTCCTCGCCATCGACGCCGTCGAGAGGGCCAACTCGGGTCACCCGGGCGCGCCGATGGGACTCGCGCGCGCGGCCTTCGAGCTCTGGGACCAACACCTGCGCTTCGATCCCTCCGATCCGAGCTGGCCGCTGCGAGACCGCTTCGTACTCTCGAATGGCCACGCGTCGATGCTGCTCTACTCGCTGCTGCACCTGTTCGGCTTCGGGCTCGGGCTCGACGACCTGCGCGCGTTCCGTCAGCTCGGCTCGCGCACGCCCGGGCACCCCGAGTACGGACACACGCCGGGCGTCGAGGTCACGACGGGTCCGCTCGGGCAGGGCTTCGGACACGGCGTCGGCATGGCCGTCGCCGCGCGCCTCGCGCGCTCGCGCTTCGCGCGCGACGGGCGCGGGCCGGGCCTGCACCGCGTCTACGGGATCGTCTCGGACGGAGACCTGATGGAGGGCGTGGCCTCGGAGGCCGCCTCGTTGGCGGGCCACCTCGGCCTCGGCAACCTGATCTACCTCTACGACGACAATCGCATCACCATCGATGGCCCGACTTCGCTCAGCTTCAGCGAGGACGTCGGCCGGCGCTTCGAGGCCTACGGCTGGGGCGTGCAGCGCGTCGATGGGCAGGATTGGCGCGCGCTGCGCGCGGCGCTCGAAGCCGCGCGCAGCGACGCAGAGCGCCCCTCGCTAGTGATGCTGCGCACGACGATCGGTTTCGGCAGCCCGAACAAGGCGAACACCTCGAAGGTGCACGGCGAGAAGCTCGGCGCGGAGGAGGTGAGACTCACGAAGCAGGCGCTCGGCTGGCCCGAGTCGCCGACCTTCCTGGTGCCCGACGACGTGCGCGCCTATCTCTCCGAACGCATCCAAGCCAAGCGCGACGAGCGCAAGCGCTGCGACGAGGATCTCACGCGCTGGCGCGAGGCGCAGCCCGAGCTCGCGCGCGCGTGGCAGGCCGGCCGCGCGGGCCAGCTCCCGGCGAAGCTCGCGGAGCTGCTGGCCGAGGGCCTGCAAGGCGTCGCCGAGGCCACGCGCAAGCACGGCGCAACGGTGCTCGAGCGCCTCGCGACGCTCGCGCCGCACTTCGTCGGAGGCTCGGCCGACCTCGCGGGCTCCGCGGCGCCGCCGAACCTGAAGGGCCGCGGCAGCGTCGGCCCGGGCGCTGGCAAGGACGCGGATCCCTTCGCGGGCGCGAATCTCCACTTCGGCATCCGCGAGCACGCCATGGGAGCGATCTCGAACGGGATCGCGCTCGACGGCAGCTTCCGCCCCTACTGCGGCAGCTTCCTGATCTTCAGCGACTACATGCGGCCCTCGATCCGAATCGCCGCGCTGATGGGCGCGAAGACCGTCTTCGTATTCACGCACGATTCGATCTTCCTCGGCGAGGACGGACCGACGCACCAGCCGATCGAGCAGCTCGACGCGCTGCGCGCGATTCCGAACCTACCTGTGTTCCGGCCCGCGGACGGGATCGAGACCGCTGCGGCCTGGGCCTGGATCGCAGAGCGGGCGAGCGGACCGGCGCTGCTCGCGCTGACGCGCCAGACGCTCCCGGGCCTGGTGCGTCCGAGTGGCTTCGAGCTGCGGGACGTGTGGAAGGGCGCGTACTGCGTGCGCGAGCCCGCGCGCGCGCCGGCCGTGGTGCTCGCGGCGACCGGCTCCGAAGTCAGCCTCGCCTGTTCCGCGGCCGACGCGCTCGAGGCCGATGGCCTCGCGGTGCGCGTGGTGTCGGTGCCCTGTGTCGAGCTGCTGCTCGAGCAACCCGAGAGCTACCGCGCGAGCCTGCTGCCGCAGGACGGCACGCCGATCGTCGCGGTCGAGGCCGGCTGCGGCGAGAGCCTGCGCCGGCTGATCGGGCCGCGCGGCCTGATCTACGGCATCGATCGCTTCGGTGCCTCGGCCCCGATCGCAGACCTCGCGCAGCACTTCGGTTTCACGCCGCCACAGCTGGCCGCGCGCGTGCGCGCGCACCTGGCCGGCTGAGGGGCGGGACTCTCCGCGCGTCGAGTCCGGCGCCGGCGCGTCCGCAGCACAGGCGAGGAGAGCTCCGATGGCCGACTTCTTGGCGCAGCTCGCAGAGATCCTGACCCCGATCGGCTGGGGAGCCGTCGGGCTCGTGGTGGCGGGCTGGCTCGCAGTCGCGTTCGCAGCTGCCGGCAAGCCGCGCGAGATCCTCGAATCGCTTTCGGCGACGCTTCTCTTCGTCGCATTGCTCGCGCTCTTCGCAAACCTCGTGGACAATGCGGTCCGTGACGGAAGCGCACTGCGCATGACGGCCTTCGGCTTCCTGATGGCGATCTTCAGCTGCAGCACCGCGCTCTGCTGCGTGCAGACGCTTCTGCTCGCCCGCGGCCGCGCGTCCGACCCCACCAGCGCGACGAACTGAGCATGAACGACGTCGAGCGGCTGCTGGCCTACGAGGAGATCCGGCAGCTGGCCAGTCGCTACGCGCTCTACATGGACACGCGCGATCTGGATCGCCTGGTCCAGCTCTACGTGCCGGAGGTGCGGGTTTCGCGCGAGCTCTCGGGACGCCAGGCGCTGCGGGAAGATTTCGACCGCAGCCTGCGCGCGGTCGGCCTCACGATCCTGAACGTCGGCACGCACGTGATCGAGCTCGAGGACGACGACCACGCGCACGGCTTCGTCTACTGCCATGCGCAGGTCGTGCAGCAGGGCCGCTGGATCGTGCAGGCGATCCAATATCAGGATCGCTACGAGCGCAGCGACGGCCACTGGCTGTTCGCGCGCCGCAAGCACCTGCTGTTCTACGGGGCCGAGTTCGGGCGCAATCCGATCGATCTGCCGCCCTCGGGCTGGCCCGAGCTCGGCACCGGCAAAGGTTCGGTGCCGGAAAGTTTCGAGAGCTGGCAGCGCTTCTGGGCGCCGCGATGAGCCGCGCGCGCGCACTCGGGCTCGCGTTCCTGCTTGCGGCCGCGGGGTCGGGATGTGGAGCGCGGGAGTCGGAATCCGGTCGGCTGTCGGAGATCCAGGTGTCGGCAGTCAACGTGAGCCCCCGCAGCTGGAAGCCGCTCTCCGCGGGCACGCTGGCTCCGGAGCAGCTGCCGGGCATGGTGATGTACGAGCTGACGCAGTGGCCCGTGGACCGACCGCCGACGCCCGAGCAGCAGCGCGCCGCGGACGAGCTCGTGCAGCACACGCGCGAGGCCGCGCAGCGCCGCGGCTGGTACGACTTCGAGCGCGCGACCGCGGACGGCTTCCTGCCGATTTTCGGCGATCGGACGCACTTCGCGAACCAGCAATACCTCTTCGACGACGCGCTGCTCGACCCCGCGCGGCCCGAAGTGCTGATGTACGCGAAGACGAATCGCGGCCGCAAGCTCGCGGGCGTGATGTACTACGTGCGCAAGCCGGAGGAGCATGGCCTGCAGATCGGCGGGCCGCGGACCCTCTGGCACTACCACGTATGGCCGAAGGGCGCGTGTCTGCTGCGCGGCATGATCCCGGTCGGGCGTCCCGAGCCGGAGGGCCGTTGTGCTGCCGGCGACTTCAGCCACAAGAGCCCCGAGATGCTGCACGTGTGGCTGATCGACCACCCGCAGGGTGCCTTCGCGACGAACATGACGCTGCCACACCCGCTGCTGAAGCAGCTGCTGCAAGCGGAGGAGGTCGAGGCGCTCGAGCACGATCACGCGGAGCATGCGAATCACGCGGAGCACGCCGGGCACGGCGAGCCCTCCGATTGACGCGGCCCGCGCGCTCTTCGACCCGATCTGATCCCACCGCAGGAGGAGCCATGGAAAAGATTCGCGTTCTCGATCCCACCGCGCCGCCGCCGGAGGTCGCAGCCGATCCCGGGCCTCCCGCCGGCTCGCTGCGCGGCAAGACGCTCGGCATCCGCTTCGATCAGACCTGGCGCTCCTTTCTCGTCGTGACGCGCGAGTGGGCGCCGCGACTCGAGGCCGCCGGAGCGAAGCTTCGCTGGTGGGACGCGGGCAGCCGCGTCGGCGAGCAGGGCGAGCGCACGCGCCGCGAGCTGGCGGAGTTCGTGCGCGAGGTCGACGTCGCGATCGTCGGCCTCGGGAATTGAGGCTCCTGCACCTCCTGGACCGTCCACGACGCCGTGGCTGCGGTCGAGGGGGGCAAGACGGCGGTCGCCGTCGTGACGCAGGAGTTCGAGGTCCTCGCCAGGAACATGGCGAGCAACTGTGGTCGCTCCGGATTGCGGCTCTGCGTGCTGCCCTATCCGCTCGAGTCGAAGTCAGAGGCCGAGGTCGCCGAGATCGCGCGCCGTCACTTCTCGATCTTGCTCGAGCTGCTCGGCGCCGAAACTAGCGGAGGCACAGCGTGAGCAGCGCGCCGGTCATCGATCGCTCCTGTGGTCCGGAGGGCTGCCAGCTCGACTGGCTCGCGAGTCCGCGCGTCGAGGTCGAGTCCGACCCGGTCGCCTTCGCGAAGTTCGCGACGGATGCGGGCTGGGGCGACGGGCTGCCGCTCGTCCCGCCCACGGAGGCGCGCGTGCGCGAGCACGTCGCCGCCTCGGGCCGCTTCCCGGACGAGCAGCTCGCCGCGCTGCCGCCGCGCCTCGGGCGCTGCAGCGTCGAGAAGGTCGCGATCAACGCGGTGATGGCCGGTGCGCCGGCAAATTCGATGCCGCTGCTCTGCGCGGCGATCGAGGCGATGGCGCAGCCGGAGTTCAATCTCTTCGCGCTGAACACGACGACCTGCTGCGTGGTGCCGGGCGTGTTCGTGAACGGCCCCGCGCGCCACGCGCTCGGCATTCCCTACGGCGCGGGTTGCTTCGGCGGCGAGGCCGGGCCCGCGCCTGCGATCGGCCGCGCGCTGCGCCTGGTGATGCGCAACGTCGGCGGGCAGGTGGTCGGGCGCACCAGCAAGAGCGTCTTTGGCCAGCCTGCGCGCGTGACAGGCATCGTCGTCGCCGAGTGGGAGGAGCGCTCGCCGTGGGCGCCCTTCGCGGAGCGGCGCGGCGTGCCCGGCAACGCACTCACGGTCAAGGACGTGACCGGCACGATCGACGTCGCCGACACGCGCGCGCAGGGCGGGCGCGAGCTGCTCGAGATCATCGGCAAGTCGCTGGCGTTCCCCGGCACCAACGCGTTCATCGCGCCCGCTGCGGACTCCGAGCTGATGCTCGCGATCGCACCGCCCTGGGCAGACGTCATCCACGCCGCGCACCCGAGCATCGAAGAGGTGCAGCAGCAGCTCTGGCAGCACGCGCGGCTTCCGCTCGCGTGGTGGCCGCAGAGCCACCGCGAAGTGCTGCAGGGCAGGGCGGATGCCCGGGGCGACGTGCATCTCGTCGAGAGCCCGGAGCGCATCTTCGTGCTCTGCTGCGGCGGCCTCGGCAACCTCCACGCGCTCGCGCTGCACAGCTTCGGCCCGACGCGCGCCGTCACGGTTCCGCTCCCGCTGCCCGCTGCGTGATCGGATTGCCCGAAGCAAGCCATTCGCGGGCGCGGGGCTGCTCGCGAGCGTGCGCCGCTGTCTCGACGCCGAGTCCGCTCCCCGGCCTGGGTCCGCCACCGGAAGCCGAGCGGGTGACGTGATACGCTCACAGCGACTGCCGCTTCGAGCGCGCAGGAGCCCGCGAATGGACGACCTCGAGCGCGATGCCGGGCAGCTCCGAAAGCGCAGCGAGGCCAGGCTGCGCGCGGCCCTCGATTCGGTCGGCGACGGCGCCTGGGACTGGAACATCCGCAGCGGCGAGGTCTTCTACAGCGATCGCTGGATCGCATCGCTCGGCTACGCGCGCGGTGAGGTGCGCCCCGCGGTCGCGTTCTGGGAGGGCCTGATCCACCCTGACGACGCCGCGCGCGTCGCCGCCCTGCTCGCGCGCCACCTCGCGGGCGAGACGAGCGTGTTCCACTGCGAATACCGCCTGCGGCAGGCCTCCGGCGCCTATCGGCACACCCTCGATCGCGGGCGCGTGATCGAGTGGGATTCCGAGGCAAAGCCGCTGCGCATGGTCGGGACCAACTGCGACGTCGAAGAGCAGCGGCTGGCCTATCTCGCGCGCGAGCAGGCCGAGCGCCAACGCGGGGAAGCGCTGCTCGAGCGCGAGCGCACGCTCGAGCAGCTGCGCGTGCTCCGCGGGCTGCTGCCGATCTGTGCGGGCTGCAAACGCGTTCGCAGCGACGCGGGCTACTGGACCGAGATCGAGGAGTACCTCGAAGCGCACTCGGAAGCGAGCATCAGCCACGGCATCTGTCCCGACTGTCGCAGCGCGCTCGACGCGGCGGCCACGCCGACGCTGCGGCCTGCGGCTCCCGCGGCCCGGCCGCGGCGCCGGGGCTTCGACCATCTGCTCAGCGGTCCGCCGCCGGGACGCGTGCTCTCGCTCGACCTCATGCTGCGCGGGATGGCGCAGGTTCGCCTCAACCCCGCGCTCGCGGCGCGCATCGACGCCGAGGAGAGCGCCACCGACTTCTGGAGCGATTTCCTGCGCGTCTGCGACGAGCTTTCGGACCCCGGGAGCGAAACCGCGCGCTGACGCCGCGGCCGCGTGCAGGCGGCGTTCCCCGGCGAGGATTCGAACCTCGATTCGCAGATTCAAAGTACCGGCAAAATCAAATACTTACGGGCCATTCCGTTGGGGGGTGCAAGCACACGAGGCGCAGTGGCACGCCGGCGGAAGGACGGTTTCACGCGAGTCGCCCCGGCTGGGGCCGACAGGACTTCCGGTGCGCTGCGAACTCCGCGCCCGGCCGCAGCATCGCCCCGCATCGGGGACACGGGGTAGATCCAGCCCTGCCTGGGTCCGTCTTGATTGGCTTGCCCGTCGTTGGACCCGAGTGACGCCCCCGGCTTGGTCCATGGACCATGGCCTTGGCGGTCTCGACCTCGAGTTCGAAGTCGTTCCGGGCCACATGTTCACGGATCTCGCGGGTGTGCTCGGCCAACCCGAGCCAGGCGTGCGTGAGAAGGTGCTCGTAGTGCGGATTCGGGTCCCTGAGATCCCGCAGGCGCTCGCGCTCTTGCCGAACCAGGCGCTCCAGGAGCCGCACGTCCTCACGGGTCAAGCCGACTTGAAGGACGGGATTCCAATACCGATTGGCCGGGTCGGTGGGCATGTTGACCTCACGGGGTGGACAGCGGGAAGATGCACCGTCCAATGACCGAGACGGCGATCACTGCAATTCAACTTGGTTGGACCCCAGACAGAGGCTGGCAGGACATGAGTGGCTGAGCATCTCGCAGTCGCGAAAACCATGACGACACACCAACTCGACCAGATTCTGAAGCTCCAGCTCGTGATCGCTTGGGCAGGTGAGGCCAACACCGATCCGCCCAGGCTGGGGTGGTGGCACACGGCCATGTGCGACGAGTACGGCGGCGATGACCTCCTTCGCAGGCTTGCTCCTAGAACATGGAAGTGGGCCGCCCTAGAAACTTGCCGCGCGGCGGCGAGGAAGGTGGACGATGCGGCCCGCTCCAGCGCGGATGATGCCGACCGTCTCGTATCTCTCTACCGCCTTGGCTTCGAGGTCGACGAACGCCTCGACGAGCGCCTGCTCGAGCTGAAGCAGAGTGGCGTGCCGCCGACCGAGGCGTTTCCGGAGCTGGCTGCGCTCCTGTCGGAGTGGTCCAGAGAAAGGTTGGAAGTCTGGCTCAATGGGTGCGGGAGAGCGGAATTCACAGCGACGGCAACCGGGCGGCGCCTCAAGGGCGCAATGCCCGCAGATCTCGCCGTGGCGGGGAGCCAGCTCGCATCGGCTCTGCTGCCCCTCGCGGATCGTTATGCGCTGCCGCACTTCCGACTGAAGCGATGAGCCCGATCTCGGAAATCCTCGAAGCGACTCGCGAGGTTCGTGAGATTCACTCTCGCCTCATCAAGTGCGGAATCGCGGTGGATGAGTCCCGTGCCTATTGGGAACGAATCAAGCGAGACGATCACCGGCTGACTGCCCAGGTCGCCTTCGAGGAGTACTGGTTCGGCGCCAAGAGTCTTCCTTGGGTGAAGGTCCTGGTCTTCAATATGCAGTCTCGCTTCGACGCGTTTCCCGAGGCGCTCGAGGTATTGCGTCGATGGCACACGATGGCGCCGGAAACGCGCACTGCGATTTGCCACTGGCACCTTCAGCTGACCGATCCGCTCTACCGCGCGTTCTCAGGAGAGTTCCTCCCGGCTCGCCGCGAAGGGCTTCGCCCTGAAGTCCGCCGCGGCGCGGTGGTCGCATGGATCGCGGAGCAGAGCCCCAGTCGTTGGACTCTCCCTTCGAGAAAGAAGCTCGCGAGTCGCTTGCTCTCTGCGGCACTTGCCGCAGGGCTTGTGTCCGGCCAGCGGGACCCGAGACAACTCGCATTCCCGCGCATCACCGACGAAGCCCTCTCGTACATTCTGCACCTCCTTCGAGGGGTGACATTCGAGGGGACGCTTCTGAGGAATCCGTACCTTCGTTCCGTTTGGCTCGAGGGGGCCACTCTCGAGAGCAAACTGCGGTCTCTGCCGATGCTTCGATACCGCCGCACTGGCGACGTCATCGAGTTCGGCTGGAGCTATCCGACTCTCGGCGCATGGGCAGCTGCTGAGCTCTCCGTGGAAGAGGCCGCCTCATGAGTGTTGCGCGCACGACACTCGACGAGGCATTTGCCGCGCTCCGGAAGGATCTGATTTCCGAGAACGGCCCGCAGATCAGCACCATGCGGAACTACCGCTTCGCGATCGTCCCCTATCTCCCTCAGGATGAGTACAAGCTGCGTGCACACGTACAAACTCTGGTAGGAGATCTGACCTCGAGCGGCTGGGTGGTACTGACGCTCTCGCTCCAGAAACTCCTACTTCAGCGCATTCGCAACCTCGGAGATGACATCGTAAAGCGAATGATCGAGAGGGAGCGGCTCACTGCCCACATCTCGCCCGACCGAGGCTTGAACTACCTGCGCGAGAAGCTGTCCGCCGAGATCGAAGGCCCCGACGGCATCGCATCCGATGTAAGCCGTGCCATCTGCGCGTTCGTTGATGCGAACCCTGCGAAGGCGGACCGCACCCTCGCAATCATCGGGCGTGCCGGAGCTCTGTATCCGTTCTTTCGAACGTCCGCGCTTCTCAAGCATCTCGACGGTCGCACGCAAAATATTCCTGTTGTGCTTCTTTATCCCGGTGAGCGACGCGGCGACACGGGATTGTCCTTCATGGGCGTCATCAACCCCGACAGCGATTACCGGCCGCGCATCTATCCGTAGAGGTCCCGTAAGTGTCGAAGACGCAGCTTCGAGAGCTATTCACCTCGGACGTTACGCGCGATATCGCGCCGGTCGTCTACTTCCACGAGCAGAGCCCGCAAAAGCTCGCTGACGAGGTCGGTGAGTACATCGTGACGGGTGGCTTCCCGGAGAATCACCCCCACCACCGGCGAGTCCCCGATGGCATTCATGAGCAGTACGTGCAGCTGCTTCGCGCGATCCTAAAGGAGCTCGAGCGAGAAGGGGGTCCAGACCTCCCAGCCTCTTGGATTTCAGGCTTCTACGGCTCGGGCAAGTCGATCTTCGCCAAGCTTCTTGGCCTCGCGCTCGATGGAGTAGCGCTCCTGGATGGCAGGTCGCTCGCTGAGGCATTGCTCGCCCGCGACACCTCTCCGCTTGCTCAGGAATTCAAAGATGCCTGGCGTGATCTGCGCCAGAAGATCGACCCGATTGCGGTCGTCTTCGATATCGGCGGTCTCGCTCGCGACAATGAACACATTCACTCGGCGGTAGTCCGCCAGATCCAGAGGCGCCTGGGTTACTGCAGCACGCAGCCACTCGTGGCCGAGTTCGAGCTCAACCTTGAGCGCGACGGCCAGTGGAGCGAGTTCGAGGCCAAGGCCGCTGAGGTTCTAGGTCAGCCCTGGTCCGAGATGAAGGGCCAGGCACTGGCCGAGGAAGACTTCTCTGAGGTGATGCACGCACTCGATCCCGACCGTTACACCGATCCAATGGCGTGGATCACGGCACGCGCCGGGACTTCCGCCCAGAACTCTTCAGTTGAGGAAGCCACTCGCGCGATCGCCGACATGCTCGACCGGCGCGCCAAGGGCAAGACACTCTTCATCGTCGTCGACGAGGTTTCGCAGTACATCCATCAAGATCAGCAGCGCATGCTCAAGCTGCAGTCCTTCGTTTCCGAGCTGGGGCAGCGCTTGAAGGGGAGGGCGTGGCTGCTCGTCACCGGGCAACAGAAGCTCGAGGAGGCCGACGAGACGGAGGTCTTGGGGAAGCTCAAGGGACGGTTCAAGCCGAAGCTTCGGGTGCACCTTGCTACCACGAACATCCGTGACGTCGTTCACAAGCGTCTGCTTCAGAAGACACCCGACGCCGACAGGCAACTGCGCGAGCTTTTCCGCAATCACCGTAACGACCTCAAGCTGTTTGCTTACAGCTGCGACGAAATCACAGAGGAGGATTTCGTCGAGGTCTACCCGATGCTCCCTGGGCATATCGATCTGTTGCTGAAGATCACCACCGCCCTGCGTACCCGCTCGTCGCGCAGCCAAGGCGATGATCAGGCGATCCGCGGACTTCTCCAACTTCTCGGTGAGCTCTTCCGGACCCAGCACCTGGGGGAGATGCCGGTAGGAAGCCTCGTTACGCTGGACCAGATCTACGAGGTACAGCACTCCGCTCTCGATTCCGACGTGCAGACGACGATGGCGCGTGTGCTGTCGCACTGTGCGCAGAAGGATCTTCCGGTGGGAGCGCGCGTTGCGAAGGCCGTGGCGCTGCTCGAGCTCATCCAGGACACGGAGCCGACCCACGCCAGCTTGGTGGCACGCTGCCTTTTCGATCGCCTGGACCGCGGGAAGCACGCAGACGAGGTCACCGAGGCACTCGAAGAGCTGCGCCGCAGCAACCTGCTCGGCTATTCGGAGAAGCAGGGTTACAAGATCCAGTCTTCGAGCGGGGAAGAGTGGGAGCGCGAGCGGCGCGACATCTCTGTCGCTCGCGACGACCTCGTCGCGCTGGTGCAGGAGTCGCTCAAGTACCTTCTGAGTCAGCCTACTCGTCCCACACTGCAGGCACGTAGCTTCCCGTGGATGGCGTATTTCTCAGACGGCCAACGCGCAAGCGACGTCGTGCTGCTCGACGCGCGCGACCCTGCAAATGTCACCGTCGACCTACGCATGCTCGCGACCGCAGAGCGCGATTCGAAGGTCTGGGTGAATCGCAGCGCCGAGGAGCAACTGCGAAACCGCGTGCTCTGGATTGCCGGCGATCCGAGCGAGATCGAAGCGCAAGCACGGGAGTACGGGCGCTCTCTCGCGATACTGCGGCGCTACAAGCCCCGGCGCGAGTCGCTCACCCGCGATCGCCAGCGTTTGCTCCTCGAAGAGGAGGCTCGCGCGGAAGAACTCGAGCGGCGAGTGCAATCCGCCGTCGACATCGCCTGGATGTCCGGCACGCTCTACTTCCGCGGCCGCGCCACTCCGGCACGCGAGCTCGGCGGTGCCTTTGCGACAGCGCTCGCGACCGCAGGAGGTCGCTTCCTTTCCGAACTCTTCCCGAGTTTCCTCGCCACGCAGCTGAGCCCTGCCGAGCTGATGCAGCTCCTCGAGCTGACCCTCACCGCGCCTTCGCCCAAATTCATCGAGGAGCTGCACATTCTGTCGCTCGATGCCGGCAAGTACGTGCCCTCCTGCGAAGGGGTGCCGCCGCAACGGGTCATGGAATTCATCGAGGAAGCACAGGGCGTGGGAGGCGGCGTACTACTGACACATTTTGGCGGTCCGCCGTACGGCTACGTGAGCAACGTGGTGCGCGCGTGCGTCGCTGGCTTATTGCGGGCGGATAAGCTCCGGATTCAGACAGAAGGCGGACAGATGCTGACGGCACCGCGCGACGCGGGCGCCCGCGACGTCTTCGAGAAGGATCGTGGCTTCAAACGAGCCAGCTTTTTCCCCGCCAAGGAAGGGGCGATCAACGCAAAAGACATCAACATGATCTGTCGATTCTTCGAGCAGCGTCTCGGGCAGAGACTCGACCGTGAGAAGGGCGTGATTGCCGACGCTGTGAGCCAACACTTCCCTGCCCAGGCGCAGCGCCTGCGAGAGCTGCTCTCGCGGTTGCGCCGGCTACCGCAACGGGACGGCGAAGAGCGGCCCCTCCCGCATGCACTCGCGCAACTCGAGAAGGCACTTGAGAACTGCGTCCGCGTCGTGCGTCAGACGGAGCCCACCGTTCAGGCCGTGAAGCGACACCTCGACGACCTCAATGACGGCTTCGAACAGCTCGCCACGTATGACGCTGAGCTCACCGACGCAGTGATCCAGCACATTCGCGAGGCTGCGGACGTGGCCGCGTACCAACTCAGGCAGCTCGATCAGATGGGAACTCAGAGCGCCGAACTTGCGACCGCCGCGGAGGAGATCCGCACTCAGCTCGGTGCTGAGAGGCCGTGGCGCGATCTCGCGGCCGTTGATTCCGAGCTGGAAGCTGTGCGCGAAGCGTACGTGATCGAGCGTCGCCGGTTGCTCGCGAACCATGGAGAACTCGAGGAATGCATCCGCGCGCGCATCAAGGCGAGGGATGGATTCTCGACACTCACGGCGGACCAGAGCCACCACGTTCTACGCCCGCTGGCAGAGGCGCTTCCGAGCACGAGCGAAGACGCGGTCTCCCCGGGTCTCGTCGAGCTCCGCGACGGCGTGCCCCACGCCTTGGCTGCGGCCGAGGAGAAGGCCAATGAGCGCCTCGATCAAATACTGAGCCAAGGAAATGAACCCCTGGTTCGCAAGATCGAGCTACGGCTGCGCAACCGGGAGATCGCAACCCAAGCTCAACTCGACGCCGTTGTTGAGGAGCTGCGTGGGAAAGTGGAACCCGAGCTGCGCGCCGGCCGGCGCGTCCGACTGGTGGATTGAGGATCTCGGTGCCTGTCGTATCGAACGCTGCGCTGAGAGGAGTGGCCCGATGCCGATGACGCCGGATGCGAAGCGCGCGCTGTCGAAGACGATCCGCGCGCTCCGCACGCGCCTGCTCGGCGACTTTCACGCGGCAACGGAGGGCACCTATCGGCTGAGCCTCAAGGCCAAGGACGCGAAGCTCAACGAAGCCGCACGCATCCGGCGCGAGCGGCTCGAAAGCTGGATTGCGGAGCAAGTGCGCGCGATCCCCAAGAGGGAGCAGGCTGGCACCAGCGAGCGCTTTCACCTCGAAGTCGAGAAGGATGCCGCCGCAACGCTGCTGAATCGCCTCGTCTATCTCCGCCTGCTCGAAGCCACCGGCCTGCGCGGAGAGAAGGTGGTGACCGGCGGCTGGGAGAGCCGCGGCTACAAAGACTTTCGCGAGTTCGCCCAAGAGCTGGTGCGCGGCGACGAGAGCGAGGGCTACGCGCAGCTCTTGCAGCTTCTCTTCGACGATCTCGCCATCGACCTTCCCGGTCTCTACGGCAACGTCCGACTGACGGCGCTCATCCCCGTGCCAGCTGCGACGCTGCGCGCCGTGGTGGAAGCCCTAGATGCCCCCGAGCTCGAGACCTGCTGGACCGACGACATGACACTCGGCTGGGTCTATCAATACTGGAACGACCCCGAGCGCGAGGCCCTGGACGCCAAGCTCAACGAGGGCCAGAAGCTCGAGAACTACGAAATCGCCAGCAAGACCCAGATGTTCACCGAGCGTTACATGGTGGACTGGCTGCTGCAGAACAGCCTGGGCCCGATGTGGCTGGCAATCTGCAAGAAGCACGGCTGGAAGGCAGAGGTCGAAGCCGACGGCACCTTGGCCCGCCTCGACGAACGCCGCATCGATTGGCGGGCCAAACGGGAAGCCGGAGAGGTTTCGCTCACCGAGTTGATGCCGCTGCACACGGACTCGGAGCGGCGCTGGGCCTACTACGTCCCGCAGCCCATCCCGGACGGCGCGGTGAAGCACGCGAGCGAGAGCGTGCGCGACCTCAGGATTCTCGACCCAGCCGTGGGCTCCGGCCACTTCCTGGTGGTGGCCTTCGATCTGCTGGCCGCCCTTTACCGCGAAGAGGCGCGACACCGCGGTGAAGAGGGCGCGCTCCAGTGGTCCGAGCAAGGAATCGTCGAGCGGATCCTCGAGCACAATCTCCACGGCATCGATCTCGACCCGCGAGCCGTGCAGATCGCCGCCGCAGCGCTGTGGCTCAAGGCCCAGCAGACCTGCGCGGAGGCTCGGCCTGCGCAGCTCAACCTGGTGGCCTCGAACCTGCGGCTCTCGAGTTTGCCTGCAGGCGACCCTGCGCGGCGTGAGCTCCGTGAAGAGGTCGAGCGCGAGACGGGGATCCCGGCTGAACTCACCGATCGATTGCTCGATGCCTTGGCAGGTGCAGACCACCTGGGCAGCCTGCTCAAGATCGATGCAGCGTTGGATAGGGCCATCCAAGAGATGGCAGGACAGTTCGGACCAGCCGTTCCAGTTCAGGGAGACCTCATTGGAGGCTTCCCGTCGCAGCAGCAGCGACTCACAATAAGTGCCGACGCTGCCAAGGCTGCCCTGGTAGCCCGCCTCGAGTTGTTTCTGCGCGCCCACAGCCATGGCGACGACCTGGGACTGAAGCTCAAGGGCGAGCAGTTGGCAGCTGGAGTGCGATTTGTGCGGATGTTGAAGGAGGGCGCGTACGACCTGGTGGTCGCGAACCCGCCGTATCAGGGCACCTCCAAGATGGCCGACTCGAGATACATCGAGAAGCAGTATCCGCTGGGCAAGGCGGACCTCTACGCGGCGTTCCTTCTGCGGGGACTCCAACTGGTTCGCAGCGGCGGGGTTTCCGCGATGCTGACGAGGCGAAACTGGATGTTCATCAAGCAGTACTCGGATCTGCGTGGAGATCTGTTGGAGCGCTTCAGTCTCCGAGCTCTGGGAGACTTCGATCGCGGAGCGTTTGAGGATGTGCCCGATGAGGTTGTCAGTGTGGCGGCTAGCGTGTTTGGGAGGATGACCAGCCAAGCGGGAAGCGTTGCCGTGCTTCCAACGCCGAGGGAAGACCGGAGCCGCGACAGTGAACGAACTCAGCGCAAGCGCGCAGCAACCCTCTGCCACGTGGGCCTCCACGAGTTCAACTCGGAGGCGCTAAAGATCGTCCCAGAGTGGCCGCTAGTTTATTGGTGGGACTCTGAGCTGGAACTTTATCGGAAGTACACTTTGCTGGGGGCTGTCTCACCCGCACGCGCAACTCAAGGCCTGTACAACAATACTCGTTTCATTCGGCGCTCCCACGAGGTTCGACGCGGCCAGATCCGGGTGGCGGCCGATAGGGATGAGATAGCTACTAGGTGGGTGCCGCTCACAAATGGAGCCGATGGTGCGGCATGGGTGGAGACACTCAGGCTTGTTGCTAATTGGGGCGCAGGAGGCATGGAGCCCAAGAGCTACATGTCGGTCAGGACTCGGACAGACGCTTACCGATACGCCAACGAGCAGTTTTTCTTTCACCCTCACGGTGTCGCTTTCGCAAGCCTTGGGGCCGGGTTTAGTGCTCGTATGTCAAGATTCGCTGGCATTTTCGCGAACATGGGGCGGTCGGTCTTCTCGGAAGAACCCGATTTGATCTTGTGCCTGCTCAATTGCAGTACGGCCAAGGCACTCATGCAGGACTTGAACCCCAGCGTACATTTTGAAGCCGGTGATGTGAACCGACTTCCAGTGATTCCGATCGATGGTGCAGCAGCAGTTACCCGCATTGTCGAGGCTGCTGTCGCATCCCACGAGTCTCACCGCGAGCCGTCGATCGAGTTCAAGTCTCCTGGCCCTACTCCCTGGCGCCACGCCCAAGGCTGGGCGCAACTTGCGGTCGACCGCCCCGAAGGCGCCCCGCTTCCCCCCTACACCGAAGAACTCGACCCGGAGCACCCCACTGATCATGTGAGCTTTGCGCTAGGTGTGGCACTGGGCCGCTTCGGTGCGAACGGCGAAGGCATCCTCGACCCGGCGAGGGCCGACATCTCCGCAGCCCTTTCTGCCGGCATCTGCTTTCTCGACGGAAGCCTCGAGATGAGCACCTCCGGCGACAGCCTCAGCTACAGCGCTGCCGAGCTGTTGCACGCTAAATGGGCTGAGCACGGCCCGGCCGTGGATCCTGCCACCGACCTCCGCAGCTGGCTGCGCCTCAAGTTCTTCGGCGACGTCCACAAGGGCGTGTACGAGAACCGTCCCATTTATTTTCCGCTCTCCTCCGAGAAGAAGGCCTTCGTCGCCTACGTGTCGATCCACCGCTGGACGGAAGGCACGCTGCGCGCCTTGTTGGCTGAGCACCTTCACCCGACACTCACTCGCATCGAAGGCGAGATCTCCGACCTCCGCGAATCCCGTCAGAGTGCTGACAAGAAGGTCGCCCGTGAGGCCGAGCGCCGTTACGACCAGGTGGTCAAGTGGAAGCAGGAGCTCGACGACTTCATCGCGCTGGTCGAGCAGTGCGCCGAGAAGGGTCCGCCGCCGCCCGACGCCAAGATCCCCGAGCGCGAGGTCGACGCTCGCTATGCTCCAGATCTCGACGATGGCGTGATGATCAACAGCGCCGCCCTCTGGCCCCTGCTCGAGCCCCAGTGGAAGGACCCCAAGAAGTGGTGGAAGGAGCTCGCCGCCGGCAAGGGTAAGAAAGACTACGACTGGGCACACCTGGCCGCCCGCTACTTCCCGCACCGCGTCGACGAGAAGTGCCGAAGGGACCCGAGCCTCGGCGTTGCCCACGGATGCTTCTGGAAGTACCACCCGGAGACCGCCTACAAGTGGGAGCTCCGCCTCCAAGACGAGATCGGCCCCGAGTTCACCATCGATGAGAAGGGATCCGACGCGCTGCGCGTCGCCTTCGAGCGCGATCATCCAGAGAAGGTCGAAGCGCTGAAGGCGACCGAGAAGAAGCGACGGGAGCGGAAGAAGACGAAGGAGGTGAATGAGGACGAGAGCGCTGGGCCGCTCTTCGACGCAGCCGACGAGAATGAGCCGGAGGAAGTAGAGGAGTGAGTGGCCCGCTCGCGAGCGGCGTCGTGCCGAGCGCGCTCGGACCCGTGTCTGCCGCGCTGGTAGCGGAGCTCCGCGAGGATGCCCGCAAGCATGGGGTGCTGGTATGGCTCGACAAGGATGGCACCTATACCAATCTCGTGGACGGTCTGATCCGCACTCGCGCCATTGCGACGCATGGCGAGGATGGTGAAGACAGCGCTCGAGGATTCCCATTTCCGGTGTTCGCCTACCGGGGGAGCTTCCTCGATCTGATGCTCGGGCTCGATGGGTTGGAAGACGGCGTCACGATGCAGCCGCTCGTACTCCACATGCCAGGCTTCAACGAAGAAGATGTCGCGGAGACGCCCGTCTACGAACTCTACCGCTCGGGGCGCCGGCATCGTATCGCGCTCCCAACACTCATCCGCAATGCGGCCCAGGGGAAGGTGGTACCCGCGGAGATCGAGGCGGCCTTGCAGGCGGGACTGCCGAGCTTGGAGGCGGCCGATACATGGCTGGACGCGCTCTTGCGGGGAGAAGCGAGCCGCAGGCAGTTTGAGCTTCCGGTGCTCTCGGCGCAGCAGCTCTTCGATGACCTCGCAAGCAATGGTCCTGTCGCACAAGCGCTCGGGCAGCCCGCCATCGAGCAGGCGGCATGGCGCTACTTGGAGCGGACCCTCGGCCTGGATGAAGCATGGCGCGAGGGTACCGGGCACGCTCCACCGGCGAACCCGAGGGAATCGCTTCAACAGCAGATGCTGAGTTGGGCGCTCTGCGTCGAGTTCGC
>CAYTJA010000465.1:0-18853 GCA_964437835.1 uncultured Spirochaetales bacterium | reverse complement strand
CTCGCTGTGCTTCGCGAGGACATCCCCCGCGTAGAACTCGAGCTCGATGGAGAGGCCGTCGTCGCGCGGGATCTCGCGCAGGTGGAACAGGTGCGCGCCCGGGCCAGGATCGACGCTGAGCAGCGGTGTATCCGTCACCCTGCCACCGCTCCGCCGGGCGAATAGCGAGCGGCCGAAGCGCGCCGGCGCGGCGTCGAGCGCGCGGAGCCGCCCGCGCTGGTCCGGCATCGGATCGCGCAGACTCGTGACGCCGTATTCCGCTGGCGCCGCAGCGGCGACGTCCCGCGGAGCCCGTGGATCGACGGCTGGTGAGGTGAACCGCTGCATCTGCTCCACGAACGCGCGGCTGTCGCCTGGCGGCGGAGGCTCCGGGAAGCTCGCGCGCACCTGGGTCTGCAGATCCTGCAGCTGGTCGAGCAGCGCGGCCAGCTCGGAATCTGCTTCGATCCGCGCGCGCGCCTGCTCCTCCTCGAGCGCGTCGAGCTCGCCGGCCGCGAGCCGGTGGATCAGAATGCGATCTGCGTCCGCGCTCAATGGATCGCCCCCCGATCGATGCCGTGCCGATCCAGACAGCGGCGCAGGTTCGCTGCAGTCTGGTTCAGCGTGGCCCACACGGTTCCTTCTCGGGTGTTCATCTCCGCGGCGATCTCGGAGCCCTTCATCTGGTCGACGTGCTTCGCGAGGAAGATCAGCCGCTGGCGTTCGGTCAGCTCGGCGAGGCAGCGAAACAGCGCGCTCGAGGACTCGTGCGCGATCGCAGCGTGCTCGGGATCCCCAGGACCCGCCAGCTCGTCCGGATCCGAGTCCGCCGGGCCGGGGAGCTTCTTCAGGTCGAGGGCGAGGTAGAACGCGATGCTCTGCACCCAGCGCGGGAACGAACACCTGCCCTGGAACGAGTCGAGCTTCACGAGCGCCTTGAAGCAGGCCTGCTGGGCGACCTCCCTCGCGCGCGGGACATCGCGCAACACCGCGAACGCAACGCGGTAGGCGCGCGCGAGCGCCGTCTCCCAGTCGAAGCCGTCGGTTTCGGCCACGCGGCCAGCTTATCCCACGAAATCTGGCTAAAGGGAATCCCTCGTCTTGCAGTCGAGTCCGGTGAGATCCGCAAACGACTTTTCGGCCAGGAGAACCAGACGAACATGCAAGACCCGCTCGCAGATCGGTCTTCCCGCGCGCTGCTCGCGCGGCTGCGCGGGCGCTTCGCGCTCGACTGGCGCGGGATTCACGGAGCGCCGCACTGGGCGCGCGTGCGAGCCAACGGGCTCCGGCTCGCAGAGAGCACGGGCGCGAGCCGGCGCGTCGTGTCGCTCTTCGCGTTCCTGCACGACTCGTGTCGCCTGGAGGACGGCCGAGACCCCAGGCACGGTCAGCGGGCTGCCGCAGTTGTCGAGCGCTTGCGGGGTGAAGGGCTCGTCTGCGTCTCCGACGAGGAGGCAGCGCTCCTGGTCGTCGCGTGTCGCCACCACAGCGACGGGCGCGTCGACGCGGAGCCCACCGTGCAGACCTGCTGGGATGCCGATCGCCTCGACCTGGGCCGCGTCGGGACGGTCCCCGACCCCCGCTACCTCGGCACGCCGGCTGCGCGCGATCGCGAGCTCATCGCGTGGGCCTATCGCCACAGCCTGCGCGCGTAGCTCGGGACTAAAGGAAACGCCGCGCTGCGCAGTCGAGTGGGCAGAGACCGGCGTCCCCGGTCTCGAACACGAGAGGAATCCGCCATGACGACCCATTTGCATCACGCCGCGACCGACTCGATCGCGTCCTTTCTCGGCAGCGTCTCGCTGGCCCCGCGCCAGGCGCACAAGAGCCTCACGCTCTGGCCGATGCTGCGCGGCGAAGCGCCGTCGAGCGCGCCCGCATACATCACGCTCTCCGAGGCCTTCGCAGCAGGCCGGTTCGCGATCGATGAGCTCCGCGGCGCCGCCTCGGTTCCCCACGTGCTCGCCGCGAACCGCGGCTCCGTCGCCGTACTCGTGCTCTTCGGCGAGGAAATCCGGGGCGCGAAGCAGAACCGCATCGCGAACGCGAGCTTTCTCGTGCCTCCGCAGCAGGAGATCGTGCTCGACGTCTCCTGCGTCGAACACGGCCGCTGGTCAGGGCGGCACGGCGCGACCTTCGAGAGCACGGGCGCGGTGATGTCCTCCGACCTCCGCCAGAAGATGCAGTCCCGCGTCTCGTTCTCGCGCAAGGCCGGCCACGGCTTCCGCGCCGATCAGAAGGAGGTGTGGCACGAGATCGGGGAGCGGATCCGCTACGCGCGTGCCGACGCGCCGAGCGAAGCCTACGCCGACTATCTCGCGACGCGCCAGCGGGAGCTC
The DNA here is from genome assembly GCA_964437835.1 of uncultured Spirochaetales bacterium. Classification (GTDB taxonomy): domain Bacteria; phylum Myxococcota_A; class UBA9160; order UBA9160; family SMWR01; genus CAYTJA01. The sequence goes on along the minus strand of CAYTJA010000465.1, from coordinate 16,535 downwards.
GAGGAACTCGCCGCCGCGTTCCGGCTGCTGCCCGGGCAGGTCGGATTCGTCGCCTGCATCGGCGACGAAGTCGCGGGCCTCGAGGCGATCGGGCGCCCGGAAGTCTTCGCACAGGCCTTTCCGGGACTGCTGCGCGGCTACCTGATCGACTCGATCGACCGCGCGCTGCTGCGCGCTCGCCGCCCGGCGGAAGCCCCGGCCTCGCGCTTCGACGCCCCGGAACCCTTCCTGTCGGCGCTCGCCCACGCGCGCGCGGAGCTGGGCCCCTCGCTCGGCCTCGGCAGCGACCTGCGGCTCGAGGACGGCGGCGTCAGCGCCTGCGCGCTGATCGCGGGCGAGGTCGTGCACCTGACGGCGTTTCCCGTGCAGAGCTAGGCGTGGCGGGGAATCGATAGCGGAGGCCTCCGAGTGCCGTGAATGGGGCCCACGAGACGCGAGCCCGCTTGCGAGGGACGCGGTTGGGATTGCGTCCGGTGGGCAGCGGCCCGCGCGGCGCGTCGATTTCTCCCGGCGATCCGTATCGGGTAGGATGGCCGCATGGAGCGGGAGGTCCTCTTCACCGGCATCGGCGGCCAGGGTGTGCAGCTCGCCGCGCAGGTGCTGGCGCGGGCGGCCGCGCGCGAGGGGCGCGAGGTGCAGATGCTCGGCACCTACGGCGGTACGATGCGCGGCGGCAACACCGATTCGACGCTCGTGATCGCCGACGCCCCGATCAGCGCGCCGCCGATGGTCTCGCGCAGCTGGTCGGCGCTGGTGATGCACCACCAGTTCTTCGCGCCGCTGCGCGCGAAGCTGCGGCCGCAGGCGGTCGTGATGCTGAACAGCTCGCTCTTCGACGGCGAGCTCGATCGCCGCGCCTACCGCGTCTTCGAAGTACCGGCGACGCAGCTCGCAACCGAGCTCGGCAGCGCGATGTGCGCGTCGCTGGTGCTGCTCGCAGCCTTCGCGTGCGCGACGGGCATCGTCGGCCTGGCGTCGCTCGAGGCCGCGATGCAAGAGTCCGTGCCTTCGTACCGAAAGCAGCACCTCGCGCAGAACGAAAAGGCGCTGCGCGCGGGCTTCGAGCTGTTGCCGGGTGGCGTCGCGCCGGCCTGGGAGCCGGGTTCATCGAGCGCCGCGCCGGGAGGCGCGGCCCTGCGCAGCGCCTCGAGGCTCGCATGAGCGCCGAAATCGTCTCGCGCGGCACCGTGACGATCGCGACCGAGCGCTGCAAGGGCTGCGAGCTCTGCATTCCCGCGTGCCCGCCGCAGGTGCTCTCGATGTCGATCGAGCGCAACACGCTGGGCCATCGCACTCCGCTGCTGCACCCGGGCTGCACCGGCTGCCAGGCCTGCCTGCTGGTGTGCCCGGATTTCTGCTTCGAGGTCTACCGCTACGAAACGCCCGTGCGGCACACGGCCGAAGCCGCGCTGCATGCACACGAGCGGCAGGGGGCGCCGTGACGCGCGTGCTGATGGAGGGCTCGGAGGCGATCGCGCGCGCGTCGATCGCGGCCGGCTGTCGCTTCTTCGCGGGCTACCCGATGACGCCCTTCACCGAGGTGCTCGAGCAGTTTGCGAAGCTGCTGCCCGAGGTCGGCGGCGTCTGCGTGAACGCCGAGAGCGAGCTCGAGGCCGTCGGCATGGCCTGGGGCGCCGTCGCAACCGGCGCACGAGCGGCGACGGGCTCGACCGGCCAGGGCCTGTCGCTGATGCAGGAGTCGCTCTCGGAGGCGACGCGCGCCGAGCTGCCGCTCGTGACCTTCAACCTCGCGCGCGGCCAGGGCGACTACTACCAGGCGACGCGCGGCGGCGGCCACGGCGACTACCGCCACGTCGTGCTCGCGCCGATCGACATCCGCGAGGCCGTCGCACACACGCAGCTGGCCTTCGACCTCGCCGACCGCTGGCGCAACCCGGTGCTGCTCTACGGCGACTACCTGCTCGCCCACACCGCGGAGGCGGTCGAGATCGCGGCGCTCGAGTTTCCGCCGCTGCCGGCGAAGGACTGGGCCGCGGACGGCACGCTCGGCGGCGGCGGCCGCTCGCGCTGCGTGAACCCGATCGGGATGCAGAAGGGCCGCAAGGGCGTGAAGCCCGAGCAGCTCTGGAAGCGGCTGCAGGACAAGCACGATCGCATCGCCGTGAGCGAAGTGCGCTTCGAGAGCGAGAGCTGCGAGGGCGCCGAGCTCGTCGTCGTCGCCTTCGGCACGCTCGCGAAGTTCGCGCGCTATGCGGTGCGCGAGCTGCGCGCCGAGGGCCGGCGCGTGGGTTTCGCGCGGCCGATCACGCTCTGGCCCTTTCCGAGCGAGGCGCTCGCCGCCGCCTGCCGCGGTGCGCGCGCGGTCGCGGTGCTCGAGATGAATGCCGGCCAGATGGTCGATGACGTGCGCCTTTCGATCCTCGGGTCGGCACCGGTGGTCGAGATCGGCGAGATCTCGACGGACGACTCCGGCTTCGGCGTCGGTGCGCTGCTCGACGTCGAAGTGATTCGCGGGCGCATCCAGGCGCTGCTCCGCGCGCTCGCGAGCGGCGGCCGGCTCGCGCGCTATTACAGGGAAGGAGTCCCCGCATGAGTCCCTCCGGCACGCCCCCCGAATCGCGCGAAGTGCTGCGCACGGATGCGCCGCCGAGCGAGCCTGCGCGCAAGCTCTCGACCTTCCGGCCGGAGCTGCTGCTGCACGAAGACCACGACCTCTGCCCCGGCTGCGGCGAGCCGATCGCGATCCGCTGCCTGCTCGAGGCGGTCGCCGAGGCCGGCCAGGCCCAGAATTCGATCGCGGTGGTCGGCATCGGCTGTTACACCGCGTTCACGAATAACATGGACGTCGACCTGATCCAGGCGCTGCACGGCCGCGCGCCGTCGGTCGCGACGGGCGCGAAGCGCATGCGCAAGGACACCCTCGTCTTCACGCTGCAGGGCGACGGAGACATGGTCAACGAGGGCCTGCAGGAGGTGATCCACGCGGCCGCGCGCGGCGAGAGGATCACCTGCGTGCTGCTCAACAACGGCGTCTTCGGCGAGACCGGCGGCCACATGACCGCGACGACCGTGCTCGGCCAGCGCACCAAGAACAGCCTCGAGGGCCGCGATGCCAACTACCACGGCCACCCGATCCTGATCGGCGACCTGCTGGCCCCCCTCGGCGGCACCGCCTACTGCGCGCGCGGCAGCGTCACGACGGCCGCCGGCGTGATCGCGACCAAGCGCATGCTGAAGAAGGCCCTCGAAAGCCAGCTCAAGGGCGAGGGTTTCACTTTCGTCGAGATCCTGACGATGTGCCCGACCGGCTGGTTCATCCCGACCTCCGAAGGCCCCGACTACCTCGACAAGGTGTTGTCCCCGATCCACGCGACCGGCGAGCTCAAGAGCGGTGGCACGCTGCGCACGACCGCGGATCTGCTGGCGGCGGCGAAGGCGGGGAGCTGAAGGGGCAGAGGTGGCCTGCCGGACACTTTGCTGCGAGAGGAGCCGGAGGTAGCGGAAACCATGAACCTCGAGAATCTGCCGAAGGAAATCCAGGATCTGGCGCAGCGGGAACTCGCCACTGGTCGTTATGCGACTCTCGGCGATCTCATTTGTGAAGCGCTCCGCGCCCATTGCGAGCAGGAAGCTTTTCTCGACGCCAACCGGGACGAGTTTCGCGAGCGAATCGCACGTGGCGTCGCCCAGGCGGAACGCGGTGAGCTACGCGACGGCGACAGCGTGTTGACCGACCTCTCCCATCGCATCGCCGAGCGCCGGCGACGAGGAGCATGAGCCAGGCCTACTCGCTCACCCCCGAGGCCGAGGCAAACCTCTCGGAGATTCTCGAATTCGTCGACCTGCACTTCGGTCCGCTCGTCACCGATCGAGTCACCGCCGACTTCCGGTCCGCTTTTCGGTTGGTCGCAAGCACTCCTTACATCGGACGCGTGCGTCCGGATCTCTGGCCCGAACCCTACCGCTTCTGGCGCTGTTGACCCTCGCTCATCGCCTACCGTCCGGATGCGAAACCAATCCAGATCGTTGCAATCTCACGGGCGTCGCGAGACTGGCCACGGTGGTCGAGACCAGAACGGCCATGAACGCCGCACCTATCGGAGTAGCGTAAAGAGAATGACGGCCCAGAAGACAAGACTCGCAATGACCACGAACACCTCGCGCGCACGCTCCAACCGGTGCCAGAGGAACTGCAGCCGATCGCGTGCCTCCCGCACTCGACTCCACGACACCACCGCTCGCCCGACCGGTGTCGGCCATGCGATTTCGATCGGTGTACAGGCACGGCACGGCGCGCGCATGATGTAGCCCTTCGCGTATAGCTCGTCCCAAACCGGATCGAGCGCAAACGACGCAGACCCTCCGCGATGCATACGATGCAGGTTCTCGATCAGATGCCGCAGGGCATCCGCTTGCCGCCGCGGATCCGATGCCGTATCGGCCAACCTGCGAACAACCAGCGCGTCGTTGCCCAGGATGGTCTCGATCATTTTGGCGTTCTCCCCGCGTTACGACCGCCGCTGCCCACGAGCATCGCGAAGTCCGTTTCCGCATAACCCGCTCAGAACCCGCACGGTCGACGATCAGCTCCTCGTCTCCCCATCGATTCAGTGCGCAGGGAAAATAGTGCGACCATCCGGTCATTGCGAAGCCGACGAGCGGACCTCGATTCGGGCAATGTCATGGATCGACCGTTTCGTCGCGGGCGTAAAGCAGCGCCGCGCGCAGTACCTGCCGAGTTGCCTCCGCGATGCGTGGATCTCCGCTGGCGCGCGGGCCGGCGACGTTCAGGGTCCACGGAGTGCAGCTGCGCAACCATTGGCACAGCGTCTCCGCGGCTTCTGATCGACTCATCGTGGAGAGATCGAGATGGAATACCGGCCGGCCGGCGCGATCTGCGGACTCCACGGTGAGCTTAGATCCGCCCGAGAGCGGGCCGTGGGAGAAGACGACTGTCGCGTCCGAGTCGCGCACGTTGAGGCGTGTGCGCACGGCCGGGTTCGGCGACTCGGTCTCTCTCAGGTTCGCGTAATGCGCCGGAATCGGCCCGTCCTCGGCCCAGCGCCCGCGTGGGACCCAGCCGCCGACTTCGAGGCCGAGCTCGAGCGCTACGTCCAGCGCGGCGCGGTCGGCGCCGGTCTGACCGCCAGACACGATGCGCAGGGGCCGCGGGAACACTTCGAGCTGCGCTCCTCCCGGATCCGGCGCGCCGATGATCATCGTGCGCCTGCGGCTCACAGTGCGGGGCAAGACCCTGGCCCGATCACCTGCGTTCGCCGGCGGCTCACTGCGCGGGGAAAGACCCTGGCCCGATTACCTGCGTTCGCCTGCGGCTCACTGCGCGGGGCAAGACCCCTTGCTCAGCCCGTCTTGCCGCCCAACAGCTCCCGGTAGGAGTCGTCGGTGAAGCCGACGATCAGCGTCGTGCCGACGCGCAGGCAGGGCGCACGCAGATTGCCGGTCGGGCCGAGCATCGCGTCGATCGCGACCGGATCGGGCTTCGGCCCGCCCGCGAACTCCTGGACCTTCGCACCCTTCGCGACGATCACGCGTTTCGCTGCCTTCGCGAGGGCCAAGGCGTCCGCTCGGCCGAGCTTGCGGCTCGCGGAGACGACTTCTGCGGGCTCGATCTTTCTCGCGTCCATGAACTTGGACGCTCTGGTGCAGGACGTTCAACCGTTGCGGTGGTAGTACCAGTCGGGCTGCTTCGGCATGCCACGAGTATGCAGGCTTGCGCGCCGCGAGGCCAGTCCCAAGGGGTGTCCGCGCCTCGGCACAGCGCGCCGGCGGGGAATCGCGCGCGCGCCGCTCCGCTCCGCGCCCGGCTCAAATCATTGACCTACGTTCTAACGATCGATAAGCTTTTCGTAAGCCATGGAGACTGCGACCCTCTCGACGAAGTGCCAACTCGTCCTGCCGCGCGCCGTGCGAGAGCGCTTGGGCCTCGGGCCCGGAGCGAAGCTCACGGTGCTCGAGAAGGGCGGCGTCATCTACCTGATCCCTCAGCGGCCGCTGCGAGCGCTCCGGGGCCTGGCCCGAGGAACGAGCCCGCGCGGCCTGCGCGACAAGAAGGACCGCCTCTGATCCTGGTCGATTCGAGCGGCTGGATCGAGTACCTGGCGGACCGCCCGAAGGCGCGCCGCTTTGCGCGCCATCTCGAAGGGCGTGAGCGGCTGGTCGTGAGTGCGATCGAGGTCTACGAGATCTACAAGGTGATTCGGCGCGACCTCAGCGAGGAACGCGCGATCGAAGCGGTCGCTGCGCTGCGCCGCGCCGAGATCGTGCCGGTCGACGAATCGCTGGCGCTCGAGGCGGCGGAGGTCGCGCTCGAGCACGGCCTCGCGATGGCCGACGCGATCATCTATGCGACTGCGCGCCGCTGTGGCGCGCGCTTGATCAGCGCGGATGCCGACTTCGATGGGCTGCCCGGAGCTGAGGTGATCCGCTAGAACCGGTCACGTGCGCGGCCGCGCTCCGTCGCGATCCGGCGTTCGATCCGCGCGAGGAACTCGAGGTCGGAGCGGGTAGGGTGCGACTGCGGGCGGCCCTTGCGCACCCACTCGACTGCGGTCGCGACGTCCGGCGCCGCGCCGCGGACTAGCAGTGCTGCGGCGGCGGCAGTCGGCGCGCGGCCGCGGCCGGACTCGCAGTGGAACAGCACGCCGCCGGGGCCGGCACAGACTTCGCGCAGCAGCGCGAGGAAGCGCTGCTCGTCCGGGGGGGTGTGGCCGTCCAGCGTGGGGGCGTTCCGGTAGCCGCGCAGCTCGCGGATCGCGCGCGCCTCCGAGAATTCCGCGGTCAGATCCACGACGAAGTCGAGGCTGGCCGGCAGCTCGCGCGGCCGCGGGCGGCCGCCGACGTAGACCCCGGGCGCGACCTCGCAGCAGGCCGGCCAGCGCCGGCTCCAGCGCATGCCGGCGCAGGCGAAGCGGTACGCGGCGAGGAGGGGGAACAGCGCGAGCGCGCGCCGCCACGGCACGCGGCCCGCGCGCTTGCCGAAGATGCCGGGCCAGTTGCGCGCGTACGCGAAAGCCACCGCCGCGCAGCCCGCGGCGGTGTAGGCGAGCGCGAGTCCGACCCAGCCACCCGCGGCGACTGCGAGCAGCGCGCAGACGGCAGCTGCGGCGCCGATACCGAGGGCCAGGCTCTGGGGCTTCGTCAACTGGCGTGGCTTCCTCGGGCTCGGAGCGCAGTGCGCGGCGCAGCCGCGGATTCGGGATTGCCAGGCGGCGGCGTGGGGTGGGAGGATAGCGGCGCACACAAGGAGCACAGCGTGGAATCTCGCCCTCTCGGACGCTCGAAACTCTCGGCCAGCCTGGTCGGACTCGGCTGCAACAACTTCGGCATGAAGATCGATCTGGCCGCGTCGCGCACGGTGATCGACGCCGCCCTCGATGCCGGCATCACGTTCTTCGACACCGCGGACATGTACGGCAACGGCAAGTCCGAAGAATTCCTCGGCGAGGTGCTGGAAGGCCGCCGCGATCGCGTGCTGCTCGCGACCAAGTTCGGCGGCATGGCGATGGCCGGGAACACCGGCGAGCGCTGGGGCTCGCGCGAGTTCATCCGCAAGTCCACCGATGCCAGCCTCGCGCGGCTGCGCACGGATCGCATCGATCTCTACCAGATGCACTATCCCGATCCGAAGACGCCCATCGCGGAGACGCTCGCCGCGCTCGCCGAACTCGTGCGCGAGGGAAAGGCGCGTGCGGTCGGCTGCTCGAACTTCACGGGGCCGCAGCTCGACGCAGCCGCTGCGAGCGCGGGCGATCCGGGCGCCGCGCGCTTCGAGACCGCGCAGAACGAGTGGAGCCTGCTGAAGCGCGACGCCGAGGAGAGCGTGATTCCGGGCTGCGACAAGCACGGCCTGTCTCAGCTGCCCTACTTCCCGCTGGCGAGCGGCCTGCTCACCGGCAAGTACAAGCGCGGCGAGGCCGCGCCGGCCGGCTCGCGCATCGCGGTGATGCCCTACTTCAAGAGCGCGATGAGCGACGCGAACATGGCGAAGGTGGACGCGCTACAGCGCTTCGCGACGTCGCGCGGGCACACGCTGCTCGAGCTCGCGTTCTCGTGGCTCGCCGCACAAAAGTGCGTCGGCTCCGTGATCGCGGGCGCAACGACGCCTGAACAGGTGCGCGCAAATGCGCTTGCTCCCGCCTGGCGGCTCTCGCGCGAGGACCTCGCGGAGATCGACCGCCTCGCGCCGCGCTAGCAAGCGGTGTCGCCGCGCGCAGCGAACCGCAGGCGAGCGGAGCTCGTCACGCAAGCGGCCTTGCCGCGCGCAGTGAGCCGCAGGCGAACGTAGATCGTAAGACTAGCTAGTCCGATAGTCGGAACGCGAGCAGCGCGTCTCCGGGCTCGGTCAGCGGGTTGCCGCCGGCGGCGATCACGACGAACTGCTTCGAGTCCGGCCGCAGCCGGAAGCTCATCGGCGATGCGTTCCCCGTGTACGGGATGCGCGTGCGCCAGAGCTCCTCGCCGCTCTTCGCGTCGAAGGCTCGGAAGTACTTGTCGGTGGTCGCGCCGATGAAGTAGACGCCGCTCGCGGTCAAGACGCCGCCACCGAAGTTCGGCGCGCCGAGATCCTGCCACCAGGGCAGCAGCCAGATCGGCAGGGGCGCCATGTCGCGAACCGTTCCGAGCGGCACGCGCCAGACGACCTCGCCGCTCTTCAGGTCGACGGCCGTGAGCGAGCCCCAGGGCGGCGCGTTGCAGGGTGCGCCGAGGCGCGAGAAGAGCGGGAAGCGCCGCACGCCGTAGGGCGTGCCGCGCATCGGATACAGCTCCTGTGGGTAGTGCACGCTCGAGATGTCGATCTGGTCGAACTCCGCGCGCGGCACGAGCTGCACCACGACCGCGACGTGCGTCTGGTTCACGAGCATGAGTCCGCTCGAAGGATCGATCGCGAGGCCGCCCCAGTTCATGCCGCCCGAGGTGTGCGGGAACTGCAGCGAGCCCTCGAGGCTCGGCGGCGTATAGAGGCCATCCCAGCGGTACTGCTGAACCAGCTCCCGGCAGGAGGCGCGGTCGAGAGGCGTGAAGCCGAACATGCTCTCGGGCGAGAGGTCTTCGGGGTGCAGCGGTTTCGGGTGCGTCGGGAAGGGCTGCGTCGGCGACAGCTGCTCGCCCGGCACCGCGCCCTGCGGCACCGGCCGCTCCTCGACGGGATACAGCGGCTTGCCGGTTTCGCGATCGAGCAGGAACACGAATCCCATCTTCGTCGACTGGACGACGGCCGGGCGCCCGCCGCCCACGCCCGGAATTTCGATCAGCTCGGGCTGGCTCGGGACGTCGTAGTCCCAGAGGTCGTGATGCACGGTCTGGTAGTGCCAGGCCGGCCGACCCGTCTCGACGTCGAGAGCGACGATCGAGGAGGAGTAGTAGTCGAGGCCGCGCCGGTTGGCGCCGTAGCTGTCGGGCGGCGCGTTGCCGACGGGCACGAAGACCAGGCCGCGCTCCGGGTCGCCCGAGATCAGCGACCACACGTTCGGCGTGCCGCGCTCCCAGTCTTCATCCCCAGTGCGCTGCGCGTAGCTCCAGCCCGGCGGCACCGGATCCCAGCCCCAGAGCCGCTTCCCGCTGCGCACGTCGAAGGCGCGCACGACTCCGGAGGGCGCGTCGCTGCGCATCTGGTCGGCGACCAGCGCGCCGATCACCGCCGTGTTGCCTAGCACGAGTGGCGGGGAGGTCGGGTAGTACTCCCACTCCGGTACCTCGCCGCCGATGCCCTCGCGCAGCGCGACGCGCCCCTGGCTGCCGAAATCGGCGCAGGCAGCGCCGGTGTCGGCGTCGAGTGCGATCAACTCGGAGTCGCGGGTGCCGTAGAGGATGCGCTTCTCGCAGGCCCTTCCGGGCTCGGGCCGGGTGGCCTCCCAGTAGCTGACGCCGCGACACGAGAGCGGGTAGGGGCCCTTCGGGCCGCGGTGCTTCAGCACCGGGTCGAAGCGCCAGCGCTCGGCACCCGTCTCGGGATCGAGCGCGAACACGCGCATGTGCGGTGTGCAGTAGTAGAGCATGTCGTTTACGACGAGCGGCGTCGCCTGGAATGCGGTGGCCGCCTGCTCGGCGCTGCCGGCGAAGAAATCGCCGCTGCGATGCGTCCACGCCAGCTCGAGCCGATCGACGTTGCGGGCGGTGATCTGGGTCAGCGGCGAGAAGTGCAGGCCCGCCTTGCTGCCCGCGTACTCGGGCCAGATCGCGGTGGGGCCGGCATAGTCGATGGCGGTTTCGCGCGAAGCGTCACAGGCCATCCCTGCGAGTGCTGCGCACGCGAGGCCGGCCGCGGCGCAGCAGCGCAGAGTCGTCACGGGGGGCCTCCTCGAAATGAGGCGCGGGACTCTATCAAAGGGCGCTGCGGCTGCAGGCGGCGGAGCGCGAGAGCGGCAGAGCGGCACTGCGCGGGCCGCGAAGCCCGTGCCGCTGCCTCGCTCTCAGAGCCCGGCGGCGGCCGCGTTGACGATGTCGATGCTGTCGAGACCGAGCTCTTCGCCGAGCTTGCGCGCGGCCTCCTCGGTCGTCTGACCACTCGTCTTGGGCTGCTGCGTCGGCTTCCACGCCGCGGCGAAGCGCTCGACCGCTGCGCGCTGCTCGGGGCTCAAGTTGGCCTGCACGCGTTCGAGGTGCTTCGCGGCGTCGGAATTGCCGTGCTTGGCCGCGAGCGCGTACCACTGCGCTGCGAGCAGCGGGTTCACGGGGAGCCCCGCCAGGCCGCGGTCGTAGAGCACGCCGAGGGATCCCTGGGCGCGGGGGTCGCCGTAGCCCGCGGCGCCGCGATACCACTCGAGCGCCTCGGCGGCATCGACCGGAACTCCGATCCCGAGCAGCTTCATGCGGCCGAGCAGTGTTTGCGAGGGTACGAAGCCCGCGCGAGCCGAGCGCTGGATCCAGCGGGCGGCGTGCTCCGGGTCTTTCTCGATGCCCTTGCCCTCGAGGTACATGATCCCGAGCACGAATTGGGCCCGCAGATCTCCCTGGGGCGCGAGGCGCTTGAACAGGCTCGCGGCCTTTTCGAGGTGGCCCTCCTGGAGCGCGGAGACCCCCGCCTCCCAGCTCGTTGCCGGAGCGGGTGAAGCCAGCAGGAACAACAGCAACGCAGCGCTGGCGACCCAGGGCACGACTAAACCCTCCCCCGCGCAGGATATCACCGGGGTAGACTGCGGATCGGCATGCTGATCACGATCTCGCGCCAGTTCGGAGCCGGCGGCACCGAAGTGGCGGCCCACGTGGCCAAGCTGCTCGACTGGACCGTATTCGACGACGAGCTCCTGCGCGAAATCGCGGCCCGTGCCGGGATCACCCCGCAGGAGGCCGCGGAGCTCGAGGAGCGCATGCCGAGCTTCGTCGAGAGGCTCGCGCTCTCGAATGCGTTCCCGGCGCCGGACATGTTGCTGCCGGCGGCCGAGCTGATCGGCGAGCCCGAAGAGACCAAGATCGCGCGCATCACGCGCGAGGTCGTCGCAGAGGTCGGCCGGCGCGATCGCCTCGTGATGGTCGGGCGCTCGGCCGCGGCGATCCTCGCGCGCCAGGCGGGGACGCTGCACGCGCGTCTCGTCGCGCCGCGGGACTTCCGGATCCGGGTTGCGATCGAGCGCCGCGGCATCGCGCCGGCGGAAGCGGCGCGCATCGTGGACGAGACCGACAAGAACCGCCGCCGCTACCACCGCGAATTCTACACTCGCGACTGGGACGATCCCACGCACTACGACATGGTGCTCAACACCGAGCGCCTGGGCTTCGAGGGTGCGGCCCAGCTGATCGCGGCGAGGGCGCGGTCGCTAGGCTGGTAGGGAAGTCCGCCGGGTGTCTGAGCTGGCAGCGCCGAGGGGCGCAGCGCGCGAATGTCTTCGGCATCCAACCTAGCGGGCCAGCAGGCGGAGGCGATCGCAGCCGCCAGCGCGCCGCGCTGCTGGCCTCCGTACCTCGCACTGCTGCTGCTGGTGCTCGCCGCCCACGGCGGCGCGCTCTGGTGCGGCTTCATCTGGGACGACGACGACTACGTGATCGAGAACGAGACGCTGCGCAGCCTCGGCGGCATCTGGCGGATCTGGACCCAGCTCTCGGCGACTCCGCAGTACTACCCGCTCGTCCACAGCAGCTACTGGATCGAGTACCGGCTGTTTGGGCTCACAGCCAGCGCTTATCACGCGACGAATCTGCTGCTGCATGCGGTCGGCTGCGGCCTGGTGTTTCGCGTGCTCCGGCTGCTCGAGGTTCCGGGCGCCTGGTTCGCGGCGGCGCTCTTCGCGGTGCATCCGGTACACGTGGAGTCGGTGGCTTGGATCACCGAGCGCAAGAACACGCTGTCGCTGGTGTTCTATCTCGGGTCGGCGTTGCTATTTCTGCGCCGCGCGTTGCCGGCAGACGCCCCGCTGCGCCTCGACGGCCGCTATTTCGCGTCGCTCGCACTCTTCGCCTGTGCGCTGCTCAGCAAGACCGTCACTGCGAGCCTGCCGGCGGCGCTGCTGCTCGGGCTCTGGTGGAAACAGGCGCCCGCACTGCGCCGGCGCGCGCTCGAGCTGGTGCCCTTTCTCGCGCTCGGCATTCCGCTCGGGCTGCTGACGGCCTGGCTCGAGCGGAGCCAGGTCGGCGCAGTCGGCGAATTCTGGCAGCAGACGCTGCCGGAGCGAGTGCTGATCGCGGGCCGCGCACTGTGGTTCTACGCGGGCAAGCTGATGTGGCCGCAGCCCTTGGCCTTCATCTATCCGCGCTGGCAGGTCGACACCGCTGAGGCGTGGCAGTGGCTGTTCCCGCTTTCGGCTCTCGCGGTCGTGGCAGCGGGGATCGCGGCACGGCGGCGCTTCGGCCGCGGGCCACTCACAGCGCTGCTCTTCTTCGGCGGCACGCTGATTCCCGCGCTCGGCTTCTTCGACGTCGCGCCGATGCGCTTCTCCTACGTCGCCGATCACTTCCAGTACCACGCGAGCCTCGGACTCCTCGCACTCTTCGGCGCCGCCCTCGCGCTCGCGGTGAGGCCGCTCCCGAAGGCGGCCCGGCGCGCTTCGGCCGTCGCCCTGTTGGCCGCGCTCGCGCTGCTGAGCCAGCGCCAGACGCTCGTGTATCGCGACCTCTTGAGTCTCTGGAGCGACACGGTCGCGAAGAACCCGGAGGGCTGGATGCCCCAGGTGAACCTCGGGCATGCGCTCGAGGAGCGCGGCGATCTCCCGGGGGCGATCGCCCGTTACCGCCGCTCGCTCGAGCTGCGGCCGGGCTACGCGCGCGCGAACATCAATCTCGGCAGCGCGCTCTCGCGAACCGGCGATCTCGACGCGGCCGAGCGACACCTGCGCGAGGCGCTCGAGGTCGCGTGGGCGAGCGCGACTGCGCACTTCGATCTCGGCAACGTGCTCAAGAAGCAGAAGCGCTCGAGCGAGGCCGAGGAGCACTATCGCCTCGCGCTGCGCTTCGATCCCGGGCACACGGGCGCCCACACGAATCTCGGCGTGCTGCTGCTCGCGCGCGGCGACGCGGCCGGAGCGCTCGAGCACTACCGCGCGGTGCTGCGGCGCGAGCCCGGCTCGCCGGCCGCGCACGCGAATCTGGCCTCGGCCGCGCTGGCGCTCGGAGAGCTCCGACAGGCGGAGGCCGCGCTGCGCGAGTCGCTGCGCCTGGATCCATCGCAGCCGGGCGTGCGGCGCGCGCTGCAGCAGCTCGAGAGCGGCCGCTGATCGGGCACGGTTCTCAGCAGCGCGGCGACTCCGAGCCGGGTTATGCTCCGCGTCACCGCCATCCGGGAGGTCGCATGCCGATCCAGTGCATGCCGAGCCGGGTCGGGGAAGCGCTGCTCTGCGTCGAGCAGTCGGGCGAACTCGAGGAGTTTCCGGCCGAGTCCGTGCTGGCCCGGCCCGGATCCGGCTGGCGAAGGGGGTTCCGTTGATGGAGCAGGGAAAAGACAGGGCGAGTCAGGGCGGCGCCTTGATCTTCGCAGCCGTCGTGCTCGGCGCGGCGATCGCGGGCGGAAGCTTCTTCGTCGGCAATTCGATCGCGAGCGCGGCTGCGGAGATGGCCTCGCTGCGCACGGCCATCCAGGGCCTGCCGTCGACCCTGCGCGCGGCAGCTGCGCCCACGGCCGATCGGCCCGCGCCGCGGCGCGGGCCCGACCCGGACCGCCGCTACGAGGTTTCGGTCGCGGGGGCGCCGATCCGGGGCTCCGAGAGCGCCGCGGTCACGATCGTCGAGTTCTCGGACTTCCAGTGTCCGTTCTGCAAGCGCGTGACGCCAACCCTCGATCAGATCCTGCGCGAGTACGAGGGCCGCGTCCGGGTCGCGTTCAAACACCTCCCGCTCGACATCCACCCGATGGCGATGAGCGCGCATCTCGCGGCCGAAGCGGCGCACCGCCAGGGCCGCTTCTGGGACATGTACAGCCGCATCTTCGAGAATCAGCAGGAGCTCACGCCCGCGCAGTTCGAGCGCTATGCGGGAGAGATCGGGCTCGACCTCGAGCGTTTCCGCAGCGACCTCGCGTCGGGCGAGCTGCGGCAGCGCGTCGAAGCGGACAAGGAGCTGGCCGGCTCCCTCGAGGTCACTGGAACGCCGGGCTTCTTCGTGAACGGCCGCTTCCTTTCGGGCGCCCAGCCCTTCGAGAGCTTCAAGAAGCTGATCGAAGGCGAGCTCGCGGGCAGTTAGGGGCAAAGTCAGAGCTCGGCGGCGTGCTCGAGGCCGCGGCGGGCGAGGGGGGCGACGAGGTCTCCGAGCTCCGAAGCGCCCACGCCTTTTGCCGTGCCGTCGCGCACGCGGCCCGCGATGCCCTGCATGATCGCGGCGCTGCGAAAGCAGTGGAAGGCGAGGTAGAAGGGCAGCTCGGGGATGCCGTCGCGCCCGGTCAGCGCGCAGTAGGCGTCGATGACCTCGGCGTCGGTCGGGATGCCGAGCTCGCGCAGCTCGGCGTCGCTCGCGCCCGAGAGAGCGCTCTGCGGGCCTCGTCGCACCGCAAGGTGATAGGTCAGGTCCGCGAGCGGATGCCCGAGCGTCGACAGCTCCCAGTCGATCACCGCGATGACGCGCGGCTCGCGCGGGTGCACGATCAGGTTGTTCAGCGAATAATCGCCGTGCACGATCGTCGTCGACTCATCAACCGGAAGATGCGCCGGGAGCCATGCGAGCAGCGCTTCGACCTCGGGGACCTCTCGCGTCTGCGACGCGCGGTACTGCTTCGTCCAGCGCGCGAGCTGGCGCGCGAAGTAGTTGCCCGGGCGCCCGTAGTCCGCGAGGCCGACCGCCGCGGGATCGATCCGGTGCAGGCGCGCGAGCGTCGCGACCAGGGAGTCGCAAAGCGCGCGCCGCTCCTCGGCGCGGAGGTCCGGAAGCGCCAGATCCCAGAGCACCCGGCCCTCGACGTGTTGCATCACGAAGAAGACCGTCCCGATCCGCTCGGGGTCCTCGCAGAGGCCGAAGGGCCGCGGCACCGGGAAGCCGATCGGGTGCAGCGCGGCGATCACGCGAAATTCCCGATCCACGGCGTGCGCCGACGCGAGCAGCTGGCCGGGCGGCTTGCGGCGCATCACGAGGCGGCCGCTCGGGCTCGTGAGCTCGTAGGTCGGATTCGACTGGCCGCCGCGGAACTCGCGCACCTCGAGCGGCCCGCGGAAGTTCGGAACCTGCGCGGCCAGCCAGGCCTCGAGCTGCGCGACGTCGAAGCTGCGCTGCGGATCGACGGGAGCGGTGCCGCTTGCCCGCATCAGCGTCGGGCCCCGCTCGGATGCGTCGCGCTTGTTCATGCACGCGATTCTATACTGGCGCGAGTCGGAGGTACCGGTGCAAGAGGGCAAGCCGAGCGTCACCGCGCAGCTGGTCGCGGGCCTGCGCGCGGCGCACACCCAGGGCGGCGAGCGGCCGCTCGTGTTCGAGGATCCCTTCGCGGCCGCGTTCACCGGCGGCCAGTTCCTCGAGCTGCTGCAGCGCGGAGAGCTGCAGGCGGCCCTGGATCGGCTCGCGTTGCAGCCGATCCAGGGCGGCATCCTCGGGCGCGCGCGCTACGCCGAGGATGCGCTCGAAGCCGCGATCTCCGAGGTCGGCGTGCGCCAGTTCGTGATCCTCGGCGCCGGCAACGATTCGTTCCTGCTGCGGCGGCCGGAGCTGCTCGAGCGGTTGCAGGTCTTCGAGCTCGACCATCCCGCGAGCCAGAGCGCGAAGCGCGAGAAGCTGCTCGAGCTCGGCTTTTCCGGTCACCCGAACGCGCACTTCGTCGGCGTCGACTTCGAGCGCGAGAGCGCGGGCGAAGCGCTCGCGCGCAGTGGCTTCGACCGCAGCGTCCCGAGCTTCTTCAACTGGCTCGGGGTCGTGACCTACCTCACCCGCGACGCGATCTTCGGCACGCTGCGCTCGCTGCGTGAGGTCGCGGCGGTCGATAGCCGCGTCGTCTTCGATTACCCGATCGCGCCGCATCTGCTGCGCCTCGAGGACCGTGCGCGTTCGGAGCAGGTGAGCCGCGGCACGGCCGAAGTCGGCGAGCCGCGCACGACGAAGCACGTGCCCGAAGAGCTCTTCCGCGAGGTCTGCAGCCTCGGCTACCAGGTGATCGAAGACCTCTCGCCCGCCCGCCACTTCGAGCGCTACTTCGCGGGCCGCCGCGACGG